>JAHDYP010000201.1 GCA_023383055.1 Verrucomicrobiota bacterium
ACCACAATGCGTCGGTGATCACCAGCTTTGGGGGACCCTTGTATCGTGCGGCCATTTCACGGCTTTCCTCGATCGCGGTGAACTTGGCATCCCGCTGGACAAGAGTTTCCTTCAACGCGAGCCCGATGTTGCCTGTCGAGGCTCCGATGTCGTAGACACGTCCGCCCCGAGGGATATAGTGCCGGCCGAAGTGGGCAACCGCGTTGGTGGCGAGGTCATACCAGGGAAGTTGCTCCTTCACATGCCGGTCGAAGTGCTTCGCCACGGCCTGGCTGCGGAAGGTCCATTCCTTTGGGATTTCAAGTCGTGAGGATTTCATCGCGGATCGTTGCGGCGATCTTCGCCATCATTACGGGTGGTACGGCGCGCCCCAGGCGTTCCCACTGCTGCGAGTAGGTGCCGGTCAAAACGAAGTCGTCCGGGAACGAGCAGATGCGCTTCAGTTCGGCAATCGTCAGCTTCCGCCGTTCTGTCGGGTGCGTGACGCTCGCGATCCCCGGATGCCCGTGCGACGCACAGATGGTCGGACAGGGTTGGTCCGGATGCGGCCGCACCAGGTTGAAGTACTTTTCGGAGGCCTCACCCGGCTTCAGCCGATCCCATTCCTTGGCGATGGCGAAGCGTCCCATATCGAGCTCTTCAACCTCGAACTGGTTGGGCTTCGTTCCCAGGATCGTGGGGCACGGTTCATCGATTGCGAAGGCCTTCCCCTTGTGATCGAACGCGGCACCCGTTCCGCCGGTCAGCCGGACCTCAACCAACTCCAGGCCCTGGTGACTCGTCGCCGGGTTGTAGGACCCGTGAGCGCTGACTGTGGGGCTGGGTGCGTCAGCGGACTTCCACGCCGGACCGTATTTGCCCCGCACGATCCAGGGCAGAGCGTCGCGCAGGCTGTATCGGTAGGGCAACGGTTTCGGGAACACGGGATTGATCCCGACATCCTCCCGCACACCCATGAAGATCGTCCGCTGCCGCGCTTGGGGAACTCCGAGCCATTGCGCATCGAGGACCTTGCACCCGACCCGATACCCACACCCCTTCAATGCGCTCAGGATTTCCAGGAAGTAACCCTTGGCGACTCCCTTTACCAGGCCGCTGACGTTCTCCGCCACGAAAACCCTCGGCTGAAGACCGCGTAAGAGCCGGACGTATTCGAAGAACAGATCATCGACCCGCTGAACCGTGTCGGAGTAGGGCTTCGCTTTGCCCCAGTGCTTTTCGCGCTTGCCGGCCGTGCTGAACGAAGCGCACGGCGGCGATCCCTCCATGGCATCGAGTTCCCCCGCCTTCAGTCCGATGGCCTTCAGAATGACCTCAGGTTGGACCTTCCGGATGTCGCCCGTGTCGAGGATCGTGGTCGGGTGGTTCGCCCGATACGTCTCCGCCGCGGCTGGAATGAACTCGTTGGCCCACAGCACCCGGTAACCCGCCATCCGGAAACCGAGGCACGATCCGCCGCACCCGCTGAAGGTCGAGACGACGTTGTGCCCGTTCCACGGCACGGCCGCGATCTCGGTCATCGTCGGAACTCGGTAGGGTGGTTTCTCAGCGGTCATGGTTCGCTTTGCACCACCGGAGGATTGTTGCGGCAACTGCGGACGCTCCCGGCGCGTGGCGGTCGTAGTTCCGCTGGATCTCGATCTCCCGGACTGAATCGAGAACGGGGACGCCCCTCTGCGCCTTCGAGAGGATCGCCAGTCGAGACAACTGGAGCCGCGACGCCAGCAAGGTCGCAATCGCTTCATCGACCCCGTCGATGGCATGCCGGATCTCCCGAAGCTCAAGGCCGGCTGAGTTCATGACGGTTTGCCGGACCACCGATACGCACATTTTGGGCATTGGAACTCGGTCGGAATGTCCTCATCGACCGCCGGGAAGTCTTCGGGCGCCACGGGTGCGGGCGGTTCCGCGAACAACCCCTCGAGCGCGGCGGCGTCGAACCCAGCCAGGTCGAGGTCGAAGTCACCGGCCTTCAATTCCGCAAGCAACCCTTTCAACGCCGATTCGTCTGCTTCGGCCAATTCCGCCAGCCGGTTGTCCGCCACTAGGTGCGCCCACTCGTCGGCTTCGGTCGCGAAGTCCTGGTAATCGACCGGCACCCGCGACAACCCCAACACCTTCGCCGCCTCATACCGCCCGTGGCCCGCGACGATGAACCCGGATCGCGTCGACACGACGACCGGCGACCGCCACCCCTGGTGGGCGATCACCTTCGCCAGCAGGGCGACCTGGGATTGCGGATGCTGGTTCGGATTCCGGGGGTTCGGGACCAGCTTTTCGAGCGGGACCAGCTCATCAAAAGCGCATTTTACTTGGGGTTTCGATTGATCCGGCGGAACTGGTGCGCGTTTTTTTCGTTTTCGGTCGTTCATACGCATTCTCAGGGCTGACGCCTGCCCTCCAGGCCACCCCGGGGGGCGAAAAGATTCCTTCCCATCCGCCGGCAGCGCCCGAGGCTGGCCGCTCTCGCCTGTTCTCTGCCGGTTCTCATGCGTCTTCATTTGGGGGAAGGTGCGACCACCTTGGGCTTCCGCCCTGATGCGCTCTCGCCGCTTGAGGCACCGGCCTGGGGGTGTCCGGGCGAATCGTTTTCCTTCCGTCCACCCGAGGCGGGAACGTTACGCTTCAATTTGCGTCTCGGCTTTTCGCCGCGATGCGCTGGCGTCCCATTCTGAAGCCAGTTCCACGCGTGGCGCTGGCCCCGGTTACGCCAGCCGAGCAACCGGCTGTAGTAACCGGTGTAGTTCGCCAGTGCCGCGATACGGATGCCGCAGCGCTTGGCGAGTCTTCGGATCGACGGAGTGCCTTCGAAGTAGGCTGGGCTCAACACCCAAGCCAGGGCGATCAGCCGCAAGCCCAGCGATTCGGGTTGGAGCCGGCGATTGGACGGCGGCAGGAGCAGTTGGAGGATGCCCAGGACCACCTGGGAGAGCCGCGGATCGTTTTCACCGCTGGCGGCGTCTTCGTTCACGCGTTGATAGAGCGCCTGCCAGTCAAAGTCCTGGTCCGGCGCATCGACCGGGTCGAGCTTGTCGGACCGCCAATTGTCGTCGAATGCTTCCTTCATGACGTTACGCTTCGAGGTTGGAAATCCACCTGGGTGAGGACCTGGACTCGTGGTTGCCAAATCAGGAGCTTGCCTCCGCGTTGGGCCTTCACCTTCCGCCAGGCCCACAGCTCGAGGGCGGTGCCGGGTGTTTGCAGCCAGTCCAGGCATTCCTGGGCGCGTTCCTCCGTCAGCTTGCGCATGTGGCCGGCGAAGTCGTTGCCGGTGGATTGGACACCTACGACCCCGCGTTGAGGGTCGAGGGCCAGAACGTCGATGATCCCGAAAAGGTCCTGGCGGATGCCGTGGGGGCCGCCGTAGGGATTCCACTTCTCGACGATGGCGCAGACCAGGCCCTGTTCCCGGAGAGCCCGCAGGGTGCGTTGGGTTGGGGAGAGGGATTTCATGGCAAGGTTGCTGGCGGGGGGATGGGGGGTGGTTTGTTGGCACCCCTTAGCGACACTGTCTCTGCCACTGTCAAAATGGGGGCCTCTACGTAAGTAGAGCCCCATTTTGATAGTGACAGTGTCGCTGCTTTCAGAATGTATTTTGAGATTTTGAGAGTGAGAGTCATTTGGTGTCGGTTTTGAGTTCCTTGAGCCGTCGCCAGATGGTGCTGCTGGAGACAGCCATTACCTTCCCGGCCAGGTTCGCCAGGTCGGTCTTCGATAGGTCTTGCAGGCCGGGAATGGCCAGGAAGGCTGCAAGTTGCTCTGGCGTGATCGCCGCCGGTCGTCCGGCCTGTCCCTTGCCGCCCTTGGCGCCCTTGAGAGCCGCGGGATCGGCCTCAGGTGCCCGTTGCCAGCAGGGGTAGCTCCAGCGCATCACGAAGGCAGCTTGCTGGGGGAAGTTGCGAAGGTGCATCTCGATCACCATGCAGTCGTCCTCCTGGTGCGGACTCAGCATCATGATCGCGTCCGGATCCCGCGCCCATACTCCTGAACCCGAAGCGCGGTCGATTGAGTGCTTCGCCGAAGCGTCCCCTTTGGCGAAGTGATGCGCGAAGACGACTGTCGCCTCGGCTTCGCGTCCAACCTGCTCAAAATCATTGAGCAGCCGTCCGACCGGCTCGGCGGAGTTTTCCTCCCCGTGCTGGTTGAGCTTGTAAGTCGGGTCGAAGATGATCAACCCAATTCCTTCCTGCTGGCAGAACCGCAGGAGCCGTTCACGGATCGTGAACAAGGTGACGCCATAGCCGCGCAAGTGCCACGAGAACAGTGGCAGCTTCTGCAATGCGCTCAGCTTGTGCTTCTGAATCTGCTGCCGCCGGTCCCGGAAGGCGAACGCCTGCAGCTCGAGGTTGACGTAGAGGACGGGCACGGCGGTGGTGGGAAAGCCGATCCACGGCACTCCCGCCGCCACGCTGACGGCCAGGTCACTGAGCAGATACGTTTTCCGGCCCTTCGACGGCCCGGCGATCATTCCCTTGGCTCCGCGGTACAACACGCCCTGAACGATCTGGACGGGTCGCGGCCAGTCCGCGGCTTCCTCTTCCTCCCAGGCATAGATCTGGGGCAGCGGTTTGATTTCCGCCTCGGGTGCGGCCGCTTCGTCCACCAAGCCAGGCGGCGCTATCGGCTTGGGGGTTTCCTTGACCTTGGCAGGTGTTCCGTAACCCAGTTTGCCCAGGCGCCGGGCCGCTTCCTTAAAATCCCCGCCACATTCGAGGATAGCGAACACGTGCCAGGGTCGGTAAACGTGCTGCGCTTCGAACGCAGTCGAGGTCGAAAAGACCCAGAACCGGCCGGGGATGACGTCCCATGAGGCCGATACCCCCCGATCCTTGCCGGGGCGGGTCCAGTAGTTGGTGGCGCCGCCAATGGGCGCCCAGCCATGTGCCTTCAGTAAGGCGGGCAGATCAGCCCGTGTATCGTAGTCCGCGCCCGGCGCAGCCTCGTTTGCAAGCGTCGGAGATTGAACCTCCTTCGGTGCTGTCTGGCTGAACGAGCGGGCGACTGCCAACAACGAATCACGGTCCTCGGCGGAGAGTGCAGGGAGACGAGACCAATCGCCCTGAACGAGGGTATAACCGGCGGAAGGGGCAATGAGGAAGTAACCGCCTTGCCCACGGGTCTCGAGCAGGGGCTTGCGGTCCCCGGTTTCGGCCAGCTTGAGGTTGCCCAGGTGGGCGGCGCAGCGGAAGACGAGGTGTATGCCCCCCGTGACCGTGCGCTGAATCAGCACCCGATCGAGGAGATCGGCCAGGCCACAATCCCGGCATCGCTTCTGGTATCGATCCCAGAGACCGGGACCGTCGGGTGCGTGTTTGGTGTCGATGTCCAGGCACTGGACCGACCCGGCCAGGACGGCGATGTTCGGTCCCTGGCTGAACCATTTCCGGCAGAGGTCTTCCGAGGGCAGTTCTTTCTGCCACCTGGCCCACGAGAACAGGGGCCGTTTGTCCGGCTTGACCGGGATGGTGGTCACGCCGGCGGCGCGGAGGCTGAGGGCGGTTTCAAGGACGGTCATGAGGCGTGAGCAGGCTGTGGGCGGTAGCGACCGAACTTGTGGTTGAGGTAAAGGCTGGCTTCCTCGAAGGTCGCCAGGTGAGGGGAGGGGTGACCCGTCCGGGCCAGCCACCGGACCTGTTTGGGCGTGGCTAATCCGAGTTCACGGCGGCGGAACAAGAGATCGATCAACTTCGAAGCATGGCCCTTGCAGGTGATGTGGCTCAGATCAAAGCCCGCGCGTGCGAGCAACTGAACCTGCGGGCCGGTTGGCGGCTGACCTTCCCATGCTGTTTCGGGTTCGTAGTCGGCGAGTGCGGCTTCGCCCAGGGATAGGGCGAACTCGATGGCATCGACGGTACGCTGATTCCGGTGCGCCCGGGCAGCCAGTTCCTCCGCCAACCGTTGCCGGCGCTCGCCCGCGGCACGTTCGGCGGCGTCGAGCAGGTCCAGCCCATCAGCGCCATCCAGGACTTCCTGGAGGTCGTGTGCTTCCGCGGGGGTATGGGCCAGAAGCCGGGCGGGCCGGATCAGGTCCATCGAATCGGACAGGAAGAGCGGATCCAGGACCAGCAGATGGTCTTTGCCTTCGCAAATCCGGGTGCCCCGGCCGATCATCTGGCTGTAGAGCACGAGACTCTTGGTGGGGCGCAGGACCATGACGCAGTCCACGTCGGGCTGGTCCCAACCGGTGGACAGGAGTTGGGCGTTGGCGATGATGTCCGCCTGGCGGGAACGGAACGCGTCGAGTCCGGCGCGGTCGGTGCCATCAACATGCACCGCCCGGAGTCCGAGCGATTGGCAGGCGGCGACGAATTTGCGCGAAGTATCGATCAGCGGCAGGAAGACGACCGTCCGCCGCCTCGACGCATGTTCGGCGAGGATTTCGGCGCACCGGAGCAGGTACGGCTCGATGGCCTGGCCCAGGTCATCGTCGCGGTAGTCGCCAGCCACCGTGCGCACTTGGGTCAGATCGATGCCGGCGGGGACCGACCGGATCAGGATCCGGGACAACCACCCTTCGCGGATCAACCGGACCAGGCCGATCTCGCAGGTGACGGTTTGGTAGTAGGTCCCGAGTTGCTGTTTGTCCGAGCGAAAGGGTGTGGCGGTAATCCCGACAACTTGCGCGGAAGCGAAATGGCCCAGGACCTTCTGAGCCATGCCCCCCAGGGTATTGCGGTGAGCTTCATCGACAACGATGAGCTTGAAGTAATCGCGGGGCCAGCGATCGAGCCGGCGGCAGAGTGTCTGGGTGCTGCCCACCACCAGGCGATCACCGGGCTGGGCGTGGGCGTCGGCCATCTCCACTTGTGGGATCAGGCCGGTCCACGAGCCGATCTTATCGGCCGCCTGGCGGACCAACTCGGTCGCGTCGGCGATGAATAGACACGGACCGTCGGGCAGGCAGCGCCGGATGATTTCGCCAGCAATCAGAGTCTTCCCAGAGCCGGTTGCGGCGACCCCCAGCACCCGATCGCACTCGATCAGGTGCCCGAGGGTCAGGTCCACGAACTCTTGCTGGTAAGGGCGCAGGGGCATCAGAACGGGCAGTTGTCGTCGGAAGTCACGCTCGGCGCGGCCAGGCCCAGCTTCCGAGCTTTCGCCGTGAGTTGAGCCAGGAAACCGTCCTCGACGGGTTTGACGACGCGCGGCGGGTTCACCCACGCCACGCGCAACCGGCGCTTGCCGTCCTCCGTTTCCTCTTCCTCGACAGTGATCGAGCAAGGCTTGCCGCGAACCTGCTGGACAGCAGTCTCGTAATCGCCGTTGAACCCGAAGGCTTCGCGGAGACGGCGGGTGGTGTTCTCGAACGCTTTTGGACTCAGGTAGAGCCAGGCGCTGATCCGCTCGCCTTGCTCGGTTTCGAGGGTTAGTTCCAGGTGTGGAGTGCCGTTCTTGTTCGACTGGCCGAAGTGGGCATCCACCACGGTGGCCGCATAACGGCCGGGGGTTTCGATCATGGGCATGGGGTTTCCTATGTTTGGGCTGAGGGTTGAGGGAGCGGAATGGCCGCTGCGCGGGCGAACTGCTTCTGGCGGGCAAAGATGCTCGCCACCTTTTCCGGTTTGAGATCGCGCCAGGTCTGGGCCGGCTCGATCCACTGGATGCGGCGCAGGTACTCGTCAACCTGCACTTCGTGCGGCTCGAACCACGCCTTGAGGTCCGAGGCGTAAGCCATCGGCACGTCATCTTCCGCCTCGGAGGCTGTCTGCGGGTCCACCAGGGGAGCGTTGGGTGCCGCCACCTGTTTTAACGCCGCCAGGCCGTTCATCTGCCGCTGAAGCTCGGCGATCAGCTTAGCGGCTTGGGCTTGCGTTAACTCGGGCCAATCGCTGGCGCTGGTCGCACCCGCAAACGCCAGGGCCGGCTGTTTGGCCGATGGATCCTTCTTGAGCGTTGCCCAGTAGGTGGAGATCTGTTCGACCTGGTGCGCCGTAGCCAGAGCGGGCGGTGCCGGACCGGATTCGACCGGCTTGCCCGCGGCTTCCGATCCACCTCCGTCGAGCCAGCCCCGCAGAATGCCGCCCGTGGCTTCGGTGATCTCGAAGATCCGACCGTCGAAGAGCCGCGTGCGGTCTTTGCTGCTGACCGCCTGGTGGCTCATGTCCAGGTCCAGCACCACCGTGAACTCGTACTCGACCCCGTCGCGCATCACCGGAGCCATGCCGACCTTCTTCACCACCTGGCGCCCGGACTTTTCATCCTTCTCCAGGACGTGATCCATCTTTGAGCGCAGGCAGACGATGACGTGGATCGGAGATTGCAGGACGGCGTCCAGGACACCGCGAAAGCGCCGGGTGGCTTCGCTCCAGTTGGTGAAGGAATTGCCGCCGCGCTTGTCGAGCTTGTCCTTGTAGTCGAGCACCGCCTCCCAGAAATGGGAGCCGCTGTCGATAATGACCGCGTCATAACCGGCCTCGACGGCGCCTTGGATGCCCTCGCTGAACTTCCGGTCCTCGAAGGGCGGTTGCAGATCCATGACATCGAACTCGAACAGGTCGGCGTAGAGCGACGCGGAGCGGTTCTCGGTGTCGATGACGGCGATGCGGCCGCTATTGGTGAGACCACGCGCCAATTTCAGGGCGGCTGTGGTTTTACCGGAGCCGGCGGGGCCGGTGATTGCCAGCTTCAACTTCACCCGCTGGCGTTGGGCTTTCTGAAATAGGTTGGGAGTCATACGCGGGAACTTAAGGATGAAGGTTGACGGTGATGGTTCGGTCTTTGGAGCAGTGCATGGTTTTCCTTTCTCGTTGGGGTCTGGGGCTTCAGCCGCCACGCAGCGGCCTTTGCCGAAATTCGTCGTTCCGCGCGCAGGGCGGCCTGGCGGCGCTTGAAATCGTCACTGCGGAGGTAGGCCTCGACTTCGCTCCGATGGTATCGCTGGAATCCGCCCAGATCGTGACCGGGGATCTTCCACCGGCGGAGGGTCGTGACACCGAACCCCAAGGCCCGGCTCAGTTCACGCAAGGTCAGGTAGGGCTCGGGCTTGGGGAGTTGCCCTTTTAGGAGGCGCAGTGCTTCCTCCCGTTTCGCCACCGAGGCCGCCATGGCTGCCTTCATGAGGTCTTCGAGCTCGGTCATGGCGCGGCCCTCCTGACGCTGCGGGGATCGTAGCCGTTCTCGATCACCCAGAGTTGACGGGCGGCCAGGAACCCCGACTTGCACTGCACAAGGTGTTCTTCACTCCAGACCGCCTCGACCGGCGGGTGTGGCTCCTGCGAGTTCATTACCAGGGTCAGGCAGCGGAAGGAGGCGATTCCGTTGCGGGCTCGGAGTGCCATCTGCCAGGCCGCCATCTCATACCCCCATAACCTGTAGGTGAATGCCCCCATCCCCTGGCGCGGTCCTTGGAGCTTCAGGTCCACGAGCGTCAGGCCGCAACCCCGGTGATTGCGGTCGGTCCGATCCAGCGGACTTCCCGGCAGTTCTCCGCGAGCCAGACACGAAGGAACCCCAGCCACTGCACGGCCGGATCTTCCGATCCCACGTCCAGCCCGCGGGCCACACGGTCCGCGCCCCGCCGGATGTGGGCACAGATCTGAGTCGTGCGGGCAGCCGCCTCGGCTGATTGGTCGATTGCCGGGCGCGCGATCACACCCAGGACGTTGTCCACGCTGGGTAGGAGGCCCTGCCGCCGTGCCTGTGCGACGGAAACCGGCGTCTGGCTGTCGCCTTCGCACACCGGCGTGCCGTTGCGCTCAAACCACTGTGGAACCAGTGACGCGTTCATCATCGTGCTCCTTGATGAATCGCCGTTACTCCCCGCAGCTGCCGGATCGACAGGCCAACTGCCGGGCTCGTTCCTGAAGCTTAAGCCAGTGCTCCTGCTCGGGTGGTACCGCAGGAGGCTGACCCTCCAGGTTCGTGGATTCCGAATGCGGCGTTTCCTCGCCCGCTGCTTTTCCGGACTGTTCGTTCTGACTCGGTCGCGCGTTCATCTACAAATGCGCGCCCGGTCAATCTGACCAGACCGGAAATGGAGCAAACCCCTGTCAATAGGGGCGATTCTTCACCTTTGGTCTGGTCAACTCGCGGTCAGTTTCCGGTCAGCTGACCGGTCAGCTTTGGTCAGCTTTCTGGTCAGCTTTCTGGTCAGTCGTGGTCTGGCCGGTCGCCTTCCGGCTGATCCATCGCCCGCTCGCGGTCAATCCGCTTTGCCCGAGAGTCCGTCAGTTGCTCGTTCATTCCCTCGATGTTTGAGGCGATATTCCGCAGCCTCCTTGGGTCCTTCCCGATCAACTCCTGCAACTTGTCTCTTCGAGCCAGCACCGTCCCCTTGCCGCACTTGCAGAGAATGCGGATCTGCTCGAGTGACTTGCATTCTATGCAATATAGCCGCAAGAAGGTCATAACAGTGGGCGGCTTGCCTCCTGCACCATCGAGTTTCTGGACCATGGCGAGCACCCTTTCGGCCTCCTTCATCTTCATATCCTCCTCGTCTTCCGCCTGGATCGCCTTTTCTACGGGAGGGGCGGCGTTCGCCGAAACCTTTGCGGTGCGTTTCCTTTTTCCCGGTCCCTTTACGCGCACCTCCGGCCTCCTGACCGTGCACTCGGGCACAAAGTCAAAGTGCCCCAGCTTCCATTCCCTGCCCAGAACCGCAGCCACCGCCGACCTCACGCGGTGGAACGCGTCCCGCTCGCGCCACGGCCCCAAGTCATGTTCCCGCTGCTTGTACTTTTCGAAGGTCTTTCGAGTTCGACAGCGGAATACCACCTGCACCTCGATGACCCGGCCACGATCATTTCGCACGCATTTCATTTCCGGGTCACAGTCGGCCAGACCCTCGGCGGCTCTTTGCTCTTCCGGTTCCCTGCAATCGGTCAGGAAGGCAGCAGTCCGGTCCTTCAGTTGGGCTGGCGAGGGCAGGTTCATGATTACGGCACACCTCCCTCCTTCCGTAACATCACGAAACCGGATTGCCACAATTCCCCGGGTACACAGTCCACGCGCATAATCACACGTCTGGGAATGGCGGAAGATCGCCGGAATCAATCACTCATGCCGGGACCGACAAATACCTGGTGTGCAATTGCTTGAAGAACGTCTTGCTATCGAGCTTGCCATACCTGCCGACCCTGATAGATCGTTCCCATGAAGACCGCCGCACAGAATGACCGAACCCGATGAAGACACAGTGCCCCGCAGGCAGGAAACGGTTTGCATGGGGTGCAGCATAATGAAATGGCAATATGCGTCAATAGTTTCCATTGACACGAGCTCTTTCCGTTGTTAATGAAGCTCTTAGAAGGTTATGCCTGCCTCGGAACCTAATAAATCGGTCTGCGTTTCCCTCCCGAAACCTCTCCTCGACGACATCGATCGCCGGGCTGAATCGCTGGGCCTGACCCGGAGCATGTACCTAACGCTCCTAGCCCAGCAGGATCTGCGGATCCTCGGGCCGCTCATCGTGCGCAGCGCCGCTGCCCAGGAGGCACGCACTATCGAACTCGATGACGAGGCCCATCGCTTCCTGATGGGCGCCATTCCCGAGTTGGCCGACTACGAGCGGCGGGTTCGCCTCAAACAGCCCGTGGACCATGCCACGGCTCCAGCGCCGGTTGAAGCGCTGGCGGATCTTTGGGCTGCGTTCCTGGAGGAGCGTCAGTCGATCCTGGAACATAAGTGGTACCGAAGCGGTGAAGCCGGCCGGGACATCGGTATCGAAGCGGCCATCCGGGATTGGCTCCAGAATCACGCTCCAAAGAGTTGAGCGCTGCGCGCCGAGCGGAACGATCAGCTCACCCACAGCCGCCGGAGGAAGGCGTCCGCAGCGAATCGGACGACTGGATTTCCGGTGACGTGGGAGACAGCGATGGCTGGCGGCTGTTGGGTGGAGCGCCTGGTGTGCGCCTGACATGGGCGTGAACTGATGGGGTGAAAGTCCCCTGTG
>JAHDYP010000202.1:0-7139 GCA_023383055.1 Verrucomicrobiota bacterium
CGGGGGTGCGCACGCCGAACCGGGCCAGCGGCGGCGTGGAATTCGCGTCGGGGAATACCGGTCCCGGGAGTGGAGAATCGCCGGGCATCGGGAGGGAGTCTACCTTCCGGGGCACAGTTCCGGCAATGGCGAATCCGACCTTGCCGAAGCGACCTCGCGGTCCTCAGGCCAGTTCGTCGAGATCGGCGAGATCCTTGTTCCGGCCGCTGGCTTTTTTGTTCGACTTAAGGTCGGCCAGCCCGATGAAGTGAACTTGCACCCCATCCAGGATTGCGGAGATCTTGCGGGGAAAGCACTCGTCGAAGTGAACGCCGTCGATGCCGGTCTGGAGCTCGATGCGATTTGGGGCGACGCCCATGCGGATGATGCGGTCTTCCTGCAGGAACAAGGCCGGCTTCAATTCGGGAACCGAGAATCCAAAAGCCGTGAGCGCCATGACGAGCCGCGAGGCGTTGGCCTCACTGACTGCCACCCAGACATCGAGGTCAGCCGTGGCGCGGGGATAACCGTGGTAGGCCACGGCATGTCCTCCGATCACCATGTACTCAACGCCGTGTTCGTTCAGACACTGCAAGAACTCTCTGAAGTCTTTGGTCAAGGATCTCGGATCCATAATTCAGTTCGCGAAGGATCTCCAAGTGCCGGAGCCGTTCGAGAGGAGTCTGGGACTGCCAGAATGCGCGGTCCGCTTCTCCGGCTTCTTTGAAGGTGGTCACGCAGAGGGTGCGGCGATCCAAGAGGGTTGGTTCGGGTCGAGCGTCTCGCATAAGGTGATCGGAGCCTCAATCCTGGGTTGGACCTGGCGTGCAGAGCAACTTCCCGAGCACCTGGCGGTCCCGCAGTCTATGGAAACCTTCCTCCGCCCGTTCCAGCGGCAATACCGTGTCGATGACCGGCCGCAACCAGCCTTCCTGGGTCGCCACCAGGCACTTCTCCATGTCCGCCCGGTTGCGGCCATAGCTGCCGATCAAGCGCTGTTGTTTGACGAAGAACGGCCAGAGATTGAGCTTCAGCTCGCGCCCGGTCGTCGCGCCACAGGTCACGATCGTTCCCCCACGCGCCAGGCAGTGGAAGCTCTGCTCCAACACCGCCCCCCCGATATGCTCCACCAACAGATCGACGCCGTGTTTGCCGGTCAACCGCCGGATCTCGGCCGGCCACCCCGGCGCGCTGAGGTCAACGACCGCTTCGGCCCCCAACCCCAGTCCCAGATCCCGCTTGGCTTCGGTCGATCCGGTCGAAATCACCCGCGCTCCGTAATGCCGGGCTATCTGAATGGCGGCGGATCCGACCCCGCTGGCCGCCCCCATCGCCAGCACCCAATCTCCCTCCTTCACCGTCGTGCGATCGGTCAACATGTGCATCGCCGTGGTCCCCGCCAACCCCAGCGCGGCCGCCGTGTCATACTCGACGTTGTCCGGCAGCCGGACCAGCGCCCGGGCCGGGACCAGGACAAACTCCGCCAACCCGCCGTCCCGCTGCACCCCCAGCAATTCGCCATTCAAACAGAGCGATTCCTCGCCGCGCCCGCAGAACTCACAGCGCCCGCAATACAGGTTCGACTGCACCACCACCCGATCACCCCGCTGCCATCCCGTCACCCGCCGCCCCACAGTGTCCACTTCCCCGGCGACCTCGCACCCGGGGGTGCGCGGGAGTCGGATCGGAATAGGCAGACCTCCTTCCTCGAGCCAGAGATCCAGGTGATTCAAGCCACAGCTGCGGACTCTGACCACCACTTCCTCCGGACCTGGAACCGGCGCCGGAACCTCGGCCAACTGGAATTGCCCGGGTTTGCCAATGGCGACCAACTGAAACGCTTTCATGGTGCCGATTCAATCGAGCCGAAGGGATCGGCGCGAGATCAAAAATCGGACGCACCAGTCGTGCGTCCGTCAAATTGCGGAAGGGACTCCCTGCGCCGCCGCCGCGACTCTCGCCCTGCCGGCGCGGTCCCAACCAACCCCCTCACGGCACGTCGTAACGCCACACCCAGTCGCCATCCGGCTCCACCCCGGCGGGCGGCCGTTTCGCCGGCGCAGGGCGCCCGCCATCGTCATCCAGATCGCTGCCGAGCGAATACAAGACGAACCGGCCCGTCTCCAAACGCCGGTAGTGAAGTGGCCGGCCATCGACCGGATCGACCGGCACCGACGTCAGAAAACGCGGCGCCAAGGCCTCAAGTCGATCCGGGTAGGCACCTTCGGCCAGGTAATACCGCTCCAGCGCACAGGCCACCCGCGCCAGGTGCAACTCAGCCTGGCCCTGCGCCGCTTTCAGCGCCGCCCGCTGCACCGCCGGAAGCAACTGCATCGCCAGCACCCGGTAAACGTGATACGTCTTCACGGTGAGCGCCTTGGTCTGCCGTTCGAGCTCGAAGTTCCGGGCCACGTCCACCATCGGCACCTCGGGATGCAGCACCGGCAGGACGTATCGATCATACATCCGCGCGATCTCCACCTGGTTCTGGTATCGCCAGCCCGCCGGCATGCGCCGCATCAACTCCGCCATCTCCGAGTCAACCCCGTCGTTCTCACCCGCCGATCCCTTCCGCTGACCGGCGAAGAAACTCAAGCCGAACGCCCGTTCTCCCCGCAGGCAGAAAGCCATCTCCTCGACCAGATTAACCTGGCCCAGCGCGGCCTCGATCCGCGCCAATTGCGGGTCAGTCCATTGCCGGCGCGCCAGCCCTTCCCAGAGCGGCTGGTAGATCACTCCCAGATGCGCCAACCGGACCAGGCCCGAGATTAGAAACGGCTCGCGCCTGTGCGTCGCGGAAATCCCCAACACGGCCTGCATGTCCGCGGCCGCGGCATCGGTATCCCCCCGCGCCAATTCCGCCAGCGCCTTGATCTGAAAGACACGGGCAAATCCCTTCATTCGCGCGACGAAGGGCATCCAAACCGCCAACTGCTCGTCATACGAACTCCGGGGGACGTAACTGTGTGGACGTCGCGCGGCGGAGCGCAATTCCTCGAGCGCTTCGCGATCTCGTCCCACCAGGAACAACAGGTCATCTGCCGGTTCACCGGGCGGCCGCGCCTGCAACGCTTGCAGATCGGCATCCACCCTGTTGGTTTCCCGCCGCAAAGCCTCCTGCCAGGCCGCCAAATCCACCGGTTCCGCCCCCCGCCAGCCCGGGCCGCGAACCGTGGTGACTCGCTGCCAGTCGAACATCGACATGAGTTTGGCGACGCGGTTCGAATCCGCATAGATCAGTTCGCCCCGGGTGATGTCCAACCGCGCGTCAAACAACGGCGCCAACAGCGGCGTCGCCGCGAAGTTCTCTTCGGCCGGGACTTCCGCCGGCAAGAACGATTTCAGATCGAGCCGCTCGCCCCGCGCCTCCGACTCGGCACGATACCGATCCCAGGCCCGTCGCCCCCGGTAATTCTCGAACGCCAGCACCAGGAATCCCAGCGTGACCAGCGCCACCGCCGCGATCCCCAGTCGCTTGCCCCATTTCAACCATCGTTTCGCTCGCATGTTCGTCCTTTCCAACCCGCCTTAAACGGCCCGCCACTCGACCATCCGGGCGCTGCGCGGACGCACCGCGTCGGTCGACTGCGCGTCGATCGCCTCAACGCCTTCCAGCGTGAAGGCCATCCGCTGCGACTGCTGCCACGCCATCGCCACCACCGCCGGCGAATAGACCGCCTCCACGGTGCCCGGTCCGCCCGGGCGATTCGCCGCCCAGTTCAAGGTGAAGATCGCCACCCACGCCGCCGCCAGACTGCCCCAGGCCAGCCGACCCGGCCGCCACCACGCTGTCCACCCATTCACCACGGGTTCCGCCCTCGGGATTCGCACCCGCTCGGGCTCGACCGCCGCCCGCGCTGCGCCGAGGATCTCGCGGCGCCATTCCACCGGCACGGGCCGCAGCGGCTGCCGATTTGCCTCACGTTCGAATCCGTCTTGGTTCATGGTCGTCTCCGTTTCAGGCGTGCTTGATCTCGTCATAGAAAGGACGCAAGCACTCCCGCATTTTGTCTAAGCCGTAGCGATAGCGGCTCGCCGCCGTGTTCGCCGGTATCTCGAGCGCGTCGGCAATCGCCTCGAACGTCATCCCCTCCCACAGTTTCAGATGCACCACCGCCCGTTGCTCCGCCGGCAATTCCCCCAAAGCCCGATTCAACTCGCGGCCGAAGATCTCCCGGTCCGGATCGGCAGCCGGCGCGAACAGCTCGACCTGATCGGTCGCATACCGCTCCTGACGCCGCTCGCGCGTCGCCCGCCGCCGCACCAGATCCACGGCGACGTTATGCGCCAGCCGCAACAGGAAATGCCGCTCGTTTTCCACCCCTTCCAGCAACTCCGGGCGCCGGGCCAATCGGATAAAGACCTCCTGCAACAAATCCCGCGTGTCCGCCTCGCTCCGCGTCAGGTTCAACAGAAAAGCGAAGAGCGCCGACGCATGCGCATCGTAAACACGTTCCAGTTCCAAACCCGGGCTCACCCTCAATAAGACGCCGCAGACCGGGATCTTTGTCTACGCCAAAGATGCCCCCAGCCCCTTACGGGGGGAGGGAGACGCCGATGCACGCCACGCGCCGCAGAAGCACTGGCTCAGCTTTCCGGCTCCCGGTCGGGCGGTGCCGCGGACAACGTGAATCGAAACGTCGCGCCTTCGCCCGGCCGGCTCTCGGCCCGGACCTCGCCTCCGTGGGAATGGATGATGTGTTTGACGATCGAGAGTCCCAGGCCGGTGCCGCCTTGCTCGCGCGATCGGCCGCGGTCGACCCGATAGAACCGCTCGAAGATCCGGTGCAACGCCTCGGGCGGTATGCCGGGGCCGTCATCCGCCACCGCAACTTCGACCATCCCGCTGTCGTCGGGCCGACCCGCGGTAATCCGCACGTGCCCCTGGGGACGGCCGTATTTGATGGCGTTGTCAACGAGATTGAAGAGCACTTGCTGGATGCGTTCGGCATCGGCCCGCGCCGCCAGCCCATCGGTCACGTCGTTTTCCAGGGTCATCGCCCGCTCGCTCGCACGGGCTTCGAGATCTTCGCACACCCCGCCGACCAATTCCCGGAGATCCACCCGTTTCAGGTTCAATGCGGTCTGCCCCGATTCGAGGTGCGCGATGGTGAGCAGATCCTCGATGAGATAATTCAAACGGTCGGCGTGCTTCCGGATGGTCTGCAAAAAGCGGTGTGCCACCTGCTCATCGTCCTTGGCGCCATCCAACAGGGTCTCGACGTAACCCTTGATCATCGAGAGCGGCGTGCGCAGTTCATGGCTCACATTGGCGACGAACTCGGTGCGGGTGCGCTCGAGCTGCTTCAGCCGGGTCAGATCGTGAATCACGAGGATGATCCCGACCGGCCGACCCTGTTGATCGGGAAACACAGTGGCGTTCACCTGCAGAAACCGGCGCTCCGATCCTCCCAGCTCCAGCTCATGGTTCAACACCTGGCCCTCGGCGCGCGCCCGTTCCACCAGCTCATGCAACGGCTGCCAGCGGAATGCCTCGAGCACGGTTTGCCCGCGGATGTCGCGGGTCAACCCGAACAGCTTCTCCAACGCCAGGTTCACCAGCCGGATGCGCCCGGCCTGATCGAGCAGGATCAGACCCTCGACCATGCTGTTGAACACGGCATGCTGCTGCGACCGCGCCTCCGCCAACGCCACTTCGTCCCGCTCGGCACGGTCCTCCGCCTCGCGCTGCCGCCGCTCGAACTCGTGTTCCAGACGACGATGCCGCCCCCGCCACCAGAAGTGCAGCGCCACCGCCCCCGCCAATGCCAGAATCGCCAACGCCGGCCACATAGAAAGTCACACTGCCGACCCGCGCCGGCGGCGGCGCGTCATCCTTCGACGAACCGATAACCCACCCCCCGGACCGTATCCAGGTAGCGCGAAGCCCGACCCAGCTTTTCCCGCAACCGGCGCATGTGAGTATCCACGGTGCGCGTGTCGATCACGCTCTCGTATTCCCAGACATCGTGCAGCAACTGATCGCGCGATTGCACCCGGCCCCGGCGCTGGGCCAGGATCGTGAGCAACTTGAACTCGGTGGCCGTCAGTTCAACGCCCTTCCCCGCCACGCTCACCAGGTGCCGCGGGATATCGATGGTCAGGTCGCCCACAATGAACCGGTCTTTCTTCTCCTCCTGGGCGCTGCGCCGGTGCAACACATTCTTCACCCGTAACACCAGCTCGCGGGGACTGAACGGCTTGGTCACATAATCGTCCGCCCCCAGCTCCAGCCCGAGCACGCGGTCAATCTCGGCGGCTTTGGCGGTCAACATGATGATCGGAATCGCCGAGGTGGCGGCGTCGCGCCGCAGAATCTTGCACACCTCGAGCCCGTCCACCTCCGGCAACATCAGGTCCAGGACAATCACATCCGGGATGATGGCTTTGGCCTTCGCCAGCGCTTCCTCCCCGTCCGCCGCGGTCACCACGTCGTACCCGGCTGCTTTCAGGTTGAATGCGATCAGCTCGACGGCATCCAGCTCGTCATCCACCACCAAAATTCGAGGTGTCACGCGAGCTTTGGTTACCATGGGCCGCACTCTCCCACAATCACGGCCCGGTGACAAGTTGGTTACGTTCGCGTCACGGAATTCTCGATGGCATCACTGCCAAAGCGGTGTCGCCCTTCGTTTGCCGCCGCACTCCATACCCCCCGACGCGCGACGGCCGCGTTCATCGTCTGACGCGGAACAACCTGAGGGTCGCCGGTTCCACCACCACGGTGGCCGGCGCGGTCAACCCGGTGTCGTGCCACGAACCCGACGCGGTTTCGCCCATCTCCAGAACCCCACCCCGGGTCCAATCCAGCGTGACCGTTGCCTCGGTGCGCGCGACGATCCAGAGCCCCAGGGCGTCGGGCGTGCCCAGCGTCCGCAAGTAACGTTCGATCATCGGCACCGACGCCTTCTCGCGTTCGACCGTCGGTGGCGGCAGCTCCCAACTGGCCCAGGTCAAACGGTCGGTTGCCACCTGGCCGCCCGCGTGCGCCACCGTCACCCGGATGCCCTCGGATACCGCCGTTTCCCGCTGCGGCGTCGCGCGATCGTCGTTCATGACCACCGATTGGGTCGGATCCGTGAACTGCAACAGCGTCCAGGGCATCCGCACCCGGACCACGCCGTCGCCGATGGCCACGGCATCCATCGACGACACAAAGT
>JAHDYP010000202.1:7149-11719 GCA_023383055.1 Verrucomicrobiota bacterium
CGGGCGAGACCCGGAGCCGGCCAATCTCGTTGATGGTCTCGGGAAAGACGTAGACCCAGTCGTCACTGGCGTGCCGGCGGTTGGACAGCCAACGCACCGTCGACCACGGCGCGCCGTCGGTGGCGATGGAACGGTAAAGCTGGGCCGCGTTCGTGATGTAATTCCAGCGGTCGTGCCAGAGGCCGAACAGGTCGTAGGCCTGGGTCACATAAAGTTGCGCGGCGGCTGGCTCAATCACCAGGGCGAACTCATTCCGCGCCGTGGTCACGGTGCCCCCGGGCAACACCGTTTCGCCCACGTCATCGCCGTAAGTGTCAAAGCCGATCACCAACGGCCACTGCCCGGTGTCCGTCTCGATCTCGAGATGGAAGAAGCGACTCGCGGCCGCCCAGCGCAGCCCCCGGATGGCGCCACGTTCGCCCAACAACGAAACCTGCTCCGGCACCGGCGGTGCCTCCTCAAAGGCGATCAGCCCGAAATTCTGTTCGGGCGCCGTGACATTCAACCAACGCGGCCGGCTCAACAGGGGGAACTCGAGAAACTCGGTGATCCAGGTGTTCTTCCACCATTCGTCGATCCAGGCAAACAGCGCGCCGCCCGCGCACCCGGCTTCCAGCATGTTCTCGAACATCCGCACCGCGTAATGTCCCTGCTCAAACTCGTCGTGTCCGCCATGGTTCATCCCGCTTTGCGCCACATGCGCGTCCCCCCAACTCGAGGGCACCCCAAACTCCGCGATGATCAGCGGCTTCGGGTAGTAGTGATTCCGCAGGGCCGTGAGATACCCGAGGTAACTGTTCGGCCCCTCCGCATCCACATAGTTCACATAGGCCGGGTCCTCGCTCATCCAGTCGGGATAGTAGGGGTAAGCGTGAAAACTGGCGAAGTAGCCCGGCGGAAACCGCGTCGTGTCCAGGTCCGCCAGATCGAACCAATGGGTGTCTTCATACGACCATTGGCTCTCCGTCGGATGCCGCAACGGATCGAGCGTGGGCCAACTCGACACCGAGATCGGCCGGCCGCTGGCGTACCGCTCGTCCTCATACCGCGCCACCAGGTCGACCCGTTCCGCCAGCCACACTTCGGTGGGTGTGCCCGCCGGAAGCGACACGTGCGTGCCCAGGTAAGCCGTGTCCTCGGGATGTAACACGTTGGTCACTTCGACTTCATCCGGGTATATCTCACGCCCGATCACCCAACCCATGACCCAGGGCGAAATGTCGGCGTCGAATGTGCCATACGCCCGCCCAAAGCGATGCTCAATCACGATGTCGCCATGCACCGCCGAAACGCACTCCACAATCCCGCGTTCGAAGATCTCCGTCAGATGATGCAGATCCGGCGCGTAGGGATCCGGGTTTTCCTCATCCAGCCAAATCCCATGCAACAGATAGAGTGGCGCTTCCGGATGGGCCAGGTTGTAGTCACGCAGCGCCTGGTAAAACCGCGGGTAATGCAGCGTGTAGGTCCGCACCGCGTTGAACCCCATCGATCTCATCCGCGCAAACCAACGGTCGTATTGCTCCCGGCTTACCGCCAGTTCGCCCGGCTGCTTCCCCGGAATGCCCACACCCAGGTTGACCGCATGCACAAACACCGGCGACGCTTCCCCGTCGCGAATGATCTGAATCGCCCCATCCCGCGCCACAAAACCGGTTACCGGACCCGCGGCATTCCCGATCGCGAACGCCGCGAACAAAGCATGGATGACCACAAGCCGGGCCGGCAGGCGAAAGCAACCAAGTATGCACATATCGGTTGCGCCGGAGGCTAGAACAGGCGCACTTCAAGGTCAAATGATCCCGCGCCCTAATCCTGGAGGGGTTCGCCCTGGGTAAAGAGCGTGATCTTGACGCGCGGGGCGGGTCCAGAGCCGGAGGCACAGGAAAACGAGATTTCGTTGGGACCGGGTTTCAACATCGGAATGGCGGGGCGAGGCGAAAACCGCGTCAGCATTTCTCCCTTGGACCCGTAAAGCACACAGTCCTCGGGGCCGTTGCATTCGATCCAGCTTCCGGAGGTCAGCTCGACCGGAAACAGAACGGTGACCCCGTTCACGGTCAGGGCGGGATTCTGGAAGCTGGCGGGGAGCATCGGGAGGGCTTTGACCGGGCCGAGTTCGCATTGGACGGAGGCGCCGGGTGGGAGGTTTTGCAGCCAGATGGATGCGGATTCGACGGCGCCGAAATCGATCGTTTCCCGGTAGACATTGTAATGGCTCTTTTGATCGTTCCAGACGAACTCGGTCCAGCGCGCGGACTCGGTTTCCAGGAGATAGCAGGTTCGCGAGCCGTTGAAGTCAATGTCCAGGTAGCGGTCGGCAAGAGCGCCGAAGGTCAGGTGCCGGGGACTTTCGAGTCGGACGGCGACGAGTTGACCCCGCGCGTCGCCTTGGACACGCAGCCCAAGGGCCTGGTGTCGCTTCAGATTCATGGGCGGGTCGAAAGTCCGGGTGAATTTGGCCCAGGCGGCATGGCGGGGAACCTTGCCGGCATTGGTGGCAGTAAGGGTGACCGTAAGGGGTGTCGTGCCACTGGCCGGAGCGGCGAACGAAACGGCCACGCCATCAGCGGTGCGGGATTCCCAAAGCGCGGCGTCGGCCAGGGACGCGTCGGCCAGGACGATCGCATCGGGATCGTCGTAGGCGGCGGTGGACATGAGCGCTTCGAGGCGCAGACGCAAGGGTTGCGGTTCGAATGGGTTGGTGGCTTGCCAGGCGAGCGTCCATGGCTCGGCGGGAGAGACGGTGTGCGGCTCGGAATGCGAACGCCGGAACCGCGATTTGCCTTCGGCGTCGGTGAACAACTTGAACTCGCTGCCAGGCTCGCGCAAGGCGGCCTTTACGGATTGGCTGAACACGCCTTGGTGCCGCAATTCCTCGAAGGCGCGGAGCTGGTCCACGGCGCGGCGGAAGAGGGGAACATTGCGGAGTCGGTCGCGGTCGACCGCCCCGGTGAGCGAGAGGCCGGCATCCCAGCCGATGAGCCGGGCGCCGAGCTGTTCGATGACGTCGGGGTAGGTGGGCTCGATCTGGGGCGGATTGAACGATTGGAAATTCCACCAACCGAGGTGCAACGGCAGCAGGAGACCGCCGTGAACCGACTCGGCGTGGAGATCGACGAAACGTTGGTGACCGCGCTGGGGATAATCCCAGGCCTGCCAGCGGGTGCGGTATTGCCAGAAATGATGCCACATGGCGCTCATCTCCATGCCGACCGGTTTGCGAAGGCGTTTCTGGATCTCGAACACGAACTTGTCGGCCCAATACCAGCATTCGTCCGGGCCACGGAGGATGGAGCTGCCGTCGATGGCGTCGAGGTACACCGCGTCGAAGTCGCTTTGGTTGATGATGTCGGCGTGGTTGGCGGCGATCTCTTCAAAGAGCGGCGATTCGGGATCGGGAACGAACAAACCGAAGCATTCCTTGAGGTGCCGGACCTGGGTGTTGAGCGGGTGCGCGGCGCGGGTGGTGCCGAAAGCGCCGCGTTTGAGTTGAGTGAAGCGCCAGGGCGGTTCCTGGCTGACCGCGCCGAACGTGATGAGTTCATCACCGAGGTGCAGCACCACGCTGTTGTGTTCGAAAAAGCCGGTGACCGTGCTCAAGCCCGAGGTGGACTCCTGGACGCGGAGTTCGTCGGCGTCCGGGGCCACGGCTTCGGCCAGGGTGAACGTTCGGAACGCGTCGAGTCGGCGGTCGGGCACGGGGGTGACGTACCGGGATTGCTTGTCAATGAAGAAGGCGTAGGTGTGGAAGATCGAGCCGATCCCGGCTTCGTGCAGGCGGGCGACGATCCGGCGGTAGGCGTCCCAGCCGTCGGGCCACTTTTCCCGATTCAACTCAAAGTCGCCGAAGCGGAAGAAACCGGCGCCGCCACCGTGGTGATCGATCTGGGTGAACCCGAGGTCACGGGTCATGGCGATCCAGTCATCGACGGTTGACTCGGTCAGGGCGCCGAAGTTGAACAGGTAAGAGCCGTGGTTGAAGGGGATTTCCGGAGCCCAGGGACCGGCGACGCGGCAGAGGGGCATCTCGGGGGCTTCGGTAAGCACCTCCTTGAGCGCGTCGAGGATATGGGGCATGGGCATGGCGACGATGGCGACGGAGGCGCCGACGAGCCCGAACTTCCGGTGGCACGAGGCTCGGAGTTCGTTTTGCAGGACGGGGAGTCGATCGACGCGGGTGATCAGGTTGCGCGAGAAAGCGCAGGCGGCGAAGGGCTCCGAGGGTTTGCCCGCCAGCGTTAGCGGCACGTTCAGGAAAACCAGCTCATCGGGCTCTCCCCGTATCGTCTCCACCGTCAGCCGAATATGGCTTGGGCGCGAATGGACCTTGAGCGTCACCGCGGTTTGGGCGGGCGCGAATTCCAGCCTGAGCCGGTCCCCCTCGAGCGTCGCGGCCGTGACCGGATAGTCTTTGCCAGCGCGCCGAACCACAGCGCACGGCGAAGGCGCGGCGCGCTGGAGGTGATCGGTTCCGGTGGCCCGATTGAGGAACCCCAGGTTCTCGCCGGTCCCGGAGATGGTGTAGCGGAGGTGGGCATTCTCGAGGACGATAAGGGTTCGCGGAGCG
>JAHDYP010000203.1 GCA_023383055.1 Verrucomicrobiota bacterium
AAGGCGCCAAGCTCGCCAAGCCGGTGATATCACCCCCTTGGCGGGCTCCGCGGGCTTTGCGGGAGAAGGCGGGGTGATAGGGTGACAGGTTCAGAGTGTTGTGCTTCCCTGATCTCGGCTCTCAACTTTTCCCGCTTTCACCGCATGAAACGATCACCGCGCGGTCCAGCCACCGTCCACGACCACCATGGACCCGACCATGTAACCGGCGGCATCGGAAGCAAGCAGGAGGGCGGCGCCTTGGATTTCCGGGAGTTCACCCCAGCGACCGAGGGCGGTGGCACCGACGATGAATTGGCGGCCTTCAGGGGTGTCGGCGATGGGCAGGTTCAGGCCGGTCAGGAACGGGCCGGGGCAGAGGGCGTTGACGAGGATGCCGGATGAGGCGAGTTCGAGAGCCAGGGCGCGGGTGAGTTGGACGATGGCGCCTTTGCTGGCGGCGTAGGCGGTGCGGTTGCTGAGGCCGACGAGGCCGAGCGTGCTGGCGAGGTTGATGATCCGGCCGTGGCCGGCCTTTTTGAGGTGGGGGATGACGGCCCGACAACAGAGCCAGGTGCCGTCGACGTTCGTCCGTTGCACCTGTTGGAACTCGTCGTAGGTGAGGTCGGAGATGGCGCCGCGGATATTGATGCCGGCGCTGTTGACGAGGATGTTTATGTTTCCGAAAGCGGCGAGGGTCGACTGGACCATGGCTTCAACCTGGTTGGGTTGGGTGACGTCGGCGGCCAGGCCGATCGCGCGTCGGTTGAAGTGGCGACGGAGGGTGTCGGCGGCGGCTTCGGCCTCGTCGAGGTGTCGGCTGACGAGGGCGATGTCGGCGCCGGCGGAAGCGAGGGCGGCGGCGATGGCGAAGCCGAGTCCTTTGGAACCGCCGGTGACGATCGCGGTCCGGTCGGTGAGGTCGAAGAGTCGGATGCCGGGCAGTGGTTTGGCTTCGGGGGCGAGATTCGTGGGGCTATTCATGACATTCATACCCAAACAGATGGAGGCCGGGACGCCAAGCCTCGATGCGCGGGGGATAGAGTGACAGGCTCAAAGTGTGCGCTACTATCCCCTATCCAGGCGGAGGTCTGGACGCGCCTGTTCAATCGTGTTGTGCGGCCAGACGGGGCGTGGGTTGGAGAGTGGCGGAGGC
Source organism: Verrucomicrobiota bacterium (assembly GCA_023383055.1). Lineage (GTDB taxonomy): Bacteria > Verrucomicrobiota > Verrucomicrobiia > Limisphaerales > JAHDYP01 > JAHDYP01. The sequence continues at coordinate 1,136 of JAHDYP010000203.1, forward strand.
CTTGAGCAAAGCGCGGCGGGTGGAGAACTCGGGGTAATCGAGGGCGAGTTGGCGCAGTGCCGGCAGACTGGCCGGATGGGCGATGCGGCCGAGGGCTTCGGCGGCGGCATGGCGGGTATCCGTGGCGTTATCGAGGTCGCCCACGATCTCTAAGAGCACCGGCACCGCGCGGGGGTCGCCCATGCGGCCCAGGGCCCAGGCCACGGCGGCGCGCCAACAGGGGGTCAGCTCGTTGTGCAAGAACAACACGCCTGGACCCAGCGGATCGGGGCGGCCGGTCGCGGCCTCGGCGGGCGATTCGGCGAGGGTGGCGATGAGAAAGCCGGCCGATTGCGGGTCGGCCAACTGACCGAGCGTGCGGGCGAGGAAGAAACAGACCCACTTTTTGACGGGTAGCCGCGTGACCACGGGTATGCCGGTGTCGAAGACACGGGGAGTCTCGGTGGTCCGATCCCGGTAACGCTGGAGGGCGGCCTGAAGACGCGGCGCGTACTGGGGGTTGCGACAGACGAGCGACAGGATATGGGCGGCGCGGTTTTCGGGATCGGGTTTGCCGCCCCAGGCCGGGTGAGTGGCGGCGATCGCCCGGGCGATTTCCTCAGTCTGCCTGGCATCGGTGTCGTCCAGGATGGCGAGGCAGGTTTCGACCACGGCCTCTTCGGTGCCACTGCGACGGATGACACGGCCAATCAAGGTCTCGCAGTCGTCGTTGGACGGGAACAGGGCGCGGTCAGTATCGGTGGGTGCGGAGCGGATGAGGTGGGACACGATTTCGGAGGCCTGGGTGGATCCGATGGCGTCCAGGGCCTCGGTGATGAGGTAGTGCACCGGCGCGGCGTGGCAGGCGATGAGCGCGTCGTGGTCCCCATACCAACGGGTGTGATCGGGATACTCGGGCAGCCGGGTAAAGAGCTCGAGGAGCGCCTGCTCGGCCGGCGGGTTGCCGATGCGGCCCAAGGCCTCGACGGCGGCTTCGGCGAGGAACAGGTTTCCCGTGGCGGGGTCGACGTGCTGGCGGGCGGTCTCGGCCAGGAGCGGGACGGCTTCGACATCCCGCAAGTAACCGAGGGCCCGCGTGGCGGCCTGCAGGGTGCGCGGGTTGGCGGCGGAGAGCGCATTGAACATGGCGCCGTCGCCCTGGTGTTGTTGGCGCCATTCGGGATAAGGATTATTTTCGCGTTCCCGCGCCACGTAATGACGGAGGGCGACGCGGGCGTTCTGGCGTCCGATGCGGCCGAGGGCGACCGCGGCGCGGCGGACGGTGTCGCGATTGGCGTGGGTCAGTCGTTGAACCAGGGTCTGCTCGATCTGGTCCCAGTCGGTCTCGGTGAACCAGGTTCGCCAAGCCAGGGCCTGGCGCTTCCGATCGTCCGGTGGACTGAAGGCATTGAAAGCGGGAGCGTGCCCAGTGAGGTTCTCGAGAGCGATGGCGGCGGCCTGCGCTACCAGCGGATCCGAGTCATCGAGCGCTGCCAGCAGGGAGGGGACGGATTCGCGCGTGCCGCTGGTGGCAAGGGCGAGCGCGGCTGCCACGCGGATTTCGCGGTGGTCACTGACCAGGTTCCTTTCCAGGGCGGGCGCGGCGGCAGGATTGCGGAAGAGGGCCAGGCGTTGGGCGGCGGAGAGGCGCAAGCCGGGATCGGGTTGTTCGAGTTGGGCGATGAGCGCGGCGACGTCTTCGGCGCCGCGGGTTGGGTCGGGGGTGGCCTGGCTATGGCGATTGAGTCCGGCCACTTCGCGGTAGCGGTCGAATTGAAGTTCCATCAGGCCGGTGACGGCGGCGTTGTTGCCGCGGAACCGATGCGGTTCTCCCTGGCCCAGGAGGCGGAGCGGTTTGGCGAGCATGGCCAGGGGCATCGAGAGGTTGTGAGGTGGAGCGACCTGGCGGGGTTGATGACAACCGACGCAGCCGCGCGTCTCGCCGGGCCGCACATAGATCCAGGACATCTCGTTGAGTTCGGAGCGGCCTTCGGCGTCCACGGCCTGAAAGGCAATGGCCGTGTCGGCCGGCACTTCGACGGCGAACGAGCCGTCCGGCGCGAGCGGTACGGTGCCCAACTCGGTGACTTCACTGCCGGCGTGGACGATGTAGGAATGGGAAGAGCGGACGGTCAATCCTTTGCCCGCCAGGACGCGGATGGCCCTGACGTGGTCCCAGCCGGCGGTGGTGTGCTGGGTGAGGCGCACGTTTTGGCAGAACAACACTCCGGTTGCCTGAAGATCCTCGGCTTGTTGCGGGCTCACTTTGTGCACCAGTTGGGGCGGACGCGGGCGCGGTCCCAGGAAAACCGGGGAATGGATCGGATCGCCGCCTGAGTCGAAGAGGATGACCGCCCGATCGCCTTCGCGGTCGGGATCCACCAGGGCGAGTTGTTCGAAGCGATGATCGGGGTTCGGCCGTTTTCCCAGGTTCCTGGCCACCTCCAACGGGGTTCGGCCCGGCACGGTGCAAAGCAAACGCCCGTCCGGCAACGCCGCGACGTCGGCGGCCTCGATGCGCAGGTGGCGCCAGTCTCGCGCGGCCGTGCCTGGCTCGGCCACGGCAATGCTTGAGCCGGTGACGAAGGCCACGCGGCCATCGGGCAGGGGGGCGGGGCTGCCGCAGTTGAAGGCGCGGAGCCGGTTGCCGTATTCCGGTCCCAGGTCGAGCCCGACCACGGTGTAGCCGCCGGTCCCGTCGGGATGCACCGCGTGCAGGAGTGTCTCCACCTTGCCCCGGTCGAAGAAGTTGTCCGAACGGATGAACAGGATCCGGCCATCGGCCAGGATGCGCGGTTCGTTATCGAAGATGAAGGTATGGGTCAATGGCCGGATGCCACCGCCGGTGGCGGGCATGACGAAGAGGGCGCGCGAGGGCGGACCATGGTATTCCTCGAAGGTCCCGATGCGGGTTGAGGTGAACACGATACGGCCATCGGGCAGTTCGGCGGGGTCGATGTCGTGGAACGGCCCGTCGGTCAGACGCTCAAGTTGGTCACCGTCGGCTGAGAGCCGGTAGAGATGGAAAAAGGCCTCACCCGCGCGGGCCATCGAGAAATAGATCCAGCGGCCGTCAAACGAGACGCTGGGCGCGCCCAGGGCGCCTTCGCCGGCGTCCAACAACACCGTAGGCGACGCGCCGGGGCGGGCGGGGCGGAGTGCCATGAGTTTGCGGCCCACCTTGACCGGGGCCGGCAGATCGTGCTCGGGATAGGCCCGCGAATGATGCGGGTTAAAGGTGGTCACCGTCAGGCTGTCATAACTTGTGCCGGTATGATTCGCGGGGCGATACAGGCTGCAATCGTCGCCCACAAAGACGATAGCGTCGGGCCACGGATAATCGGCCGGTGGCGTTCGCTCGAGCGGCGGGCGCGGGCCTGGCCCAACGCCGAGCCGGGCCGATTCCTTCAGATCCTCGAGGGCGTGCCTGACCTGCTGACGGCGTTCATCCAAGGGTCCGCCGGCACGGATCGGTGTCGGGTTGGCGGCCACCTGGCCCCAGGGGGCGACGCCAAAATCGCCCGCGACATGGACCGCGCGCCAGCCCTCGTCGTCGAAGCTGGACTGTTCCCAGCCTGGGGTCTCGTGGTCGGTGCTTTTCCAGGAGTCATCGGTGACGAGTTCGACCGGCGGTCCGTCGACCGGGTGTGCCACCAGTTTCAGGAGCAACCCTGCCGGGCCGGGCATGGTATTGATCGCCTCGATGGCCACGACATTGTGTCCGGAGACAAGCAGATGAGCCACGTCGAACCGTTTGGGCCGGCCCCACGCGCTGTTGTCGGCCTCGCTCTCACCCGCGAGCTCTCCGTTCAGGTAAAGCGAGAAGAGGTTGTCCGCGGTGACAATCACTTCGGCGGATCGGAGTTGCGCGGGGTCGGGCAACGTCACGCCGGCCCGGAAGTAGTTGGCGCCACCAGGGAAACTCTGGGCGGTCGTGATGGGCATCGGTTCGCGCGAATACCAAATCCATTTTGCGCCGCTGAAGCCGGGTGGCGGAACTTGGGACAGGGCCGAGAGGCTGCCGAGGATCAGGCCGGCCAGGCCGGTGGCGGATAAGAGGTTCATGCGCGCGATTGAGGCATTGGCGGCTGCGGAGGACCGCTCGTTCATCAGGTTTTTCCAGGTTGCCGGCGTTAAGAAACCACAAAAGCGGCGTGCTGATAAAGTAGTATTCGTTAAGAAGTCAGCGGGACGAGACTTCGTCGGAATCAGGGTTCGGGAGGAACCGGCCCGGCGCGGAACCAGAGCGACTGCCAGTAGGCCTGGTCGGCGGCGAAATAATCCAGAGGTTGAGCGCCGAGCGCGAAATCCTCGGTAAACACACCAAACCGTTTCAACTCGCGGACGTATTGGGCATTGGGCTGGAAACGGGGTTCGCCGTAGCGGGGCGAGGAAGCCCATTGCGCCGCTCCTGTTTCGAGAGCGGCCAGCAGTCGCTGGTAATCCGGATCGTCGAGGTGGTTGAAGACCCCTGGACACGCGCCCCAGCCGCCGGCGGATTTGGCCAGCGGAGCCAACAGCAGCGGCGAGTGCGCGGGCCGCGAGAGGTTGAGGAGCACATTCACGCTGTACCGGGCGATGGGATCGCGCTCGAGAATGATGCGCTCGTATTCGCCCGTGGGGCGGCCGGCCAGCTTGCGTCGTTCCTGGAGATTCGGATCGTAAGGCAGGCGCATCGGATCGGGGGAATCCGGTTCCGTGCCGGTGTGGCACGAGCCGCAGCGGCGCTGGATGAGGTCCAACTCGGCGCGAAGGGGCTGCAGCGCGGCGCCGGCACGGGCTTGTTCCCCGGCGTTGCGGAGTCCGGCATAGGAACCGGCGAACGGCGCTCCGCTCTCGATCCAGAGCCAGAGCGTGCGCCACTCGTGGTCGGACACCTGCACGTCGTGGTGTAGTCCGGCGACTTTGTCGAGGAGCGGGCTGGCGGAACTGCCGAGGGTGCGAGGCGGTTGGTTGCCGAGGCCGTTGCGGCCGTCGGCCACCTGGCGGTGGGCGAGCAGACAGAAGTAACTGTGAGACCAATGCGGGCCCAGATCGCCGCCCAACAAGACGCCGCCTTCGCGGCGCTCATACCCATGGCAACGCACGCAGTGCTGGTCGAGGATCGGTTGGATGTCGCGCGGGAAATCGAGGACATCAGGATGCTGGGCGAAGGGTTCGGGCGTGCTCGGGGGTCGTTCCAGGGCCAGGAGCCGGGGGCGGTGGGCGAGAGGAGGCGTTTGGGTGCGGTGCTCGTGACAGCCCACGCAGCCTTGGGTTTCCCCCGGCATGACCGAGGTGAAGCTCTGCATCCGCTTGACGGAAAGATCCCTTTCGTCCAGGGCCACGAAGAAAAACTGCCGACCGGCCGGGATCTCGAAAAACGCGGAACCGTCCGCCTCGACGGGCACGGTTCCGAGCACGCGTTCGAGGGTGAACGTGCCCAGCCAACTGGTGAGGTCGGGGCCGCCGCTGAAATTGACCGGTTTGGGGAGCGACTCAAGCACGAGGAGCTTCCGAATGTCGCCCCGATTCACGCCGGGAAGATTACGGCCCTGATAAACGTCCGCCAGCACCAGGGCGCCCTTGGCGTGGGTTTTCCCGGTGCGCGAGGGGATTACGCGTTCGCGGGGCCGGGCCAGGATCGGGCGCGGTTCATGCACGCCGCCGGGACCGTCGAGCGTGTGGAGCACGGTGATCTGACCCTGAGCATCGAGGTGAATGACCTGGTTCCCGCGGGCCGCCAGAAAGGAGTTGGCCGAGAGCGGGAACGGATCCCGGACCAGGTTGCCCCGGTGGAGACGGCGTGCGGCGGCGGGGGCATCCGGGCCGCTTTCGGGGCTGACGAGCGTGACGATGCCGTCGTGTTCGTTGACCCCATGGCCTGGAGAGAAGCAGGCGACGACGAAATCGGTGCCGGGGACCGGTTTGGCGTCGATCATGACGATATGGGACTGTTGGTTGCCGTAGTAAACGGCCTGGCCGGTGCCATCCGGGTTCATGGTCCAGAGGTGGTGATACTCGACCTGGCTGCGATCCACATATTCCCAGCGGGTGTAGAGCAGGCGTCCGTCCGGCAGCACCCACGGGGTGTTGTCGTGTTCGGTGTTGGCCGAGATCGGATCGAGGTGCGTGCCGTCGGCCTTGCAGCGGTAGAGCACGCCCACCTGCGTCATCCAGCAGTTCACCCAGCGCCGACAGCGGGTCGAGACAAAGACCAGATCGCCATCCGGCAGATACGCGGGTTCGTAGTCGTCGAACGGGCCGTCGGTGATCTGCCGCAAGCGGGTGCCGTCCAGCTGGATTTCACAGAGGTGATAATGGTCGGTCCCGGCTGGGCGATAGGAGAACAGCACTTTCCCGGCGTCGTAATGGACCTGGGGATCGCGGATCGAACCGCCTCGGGCGTCGAACACCGTCGTTACCGTGCCGGATGGGAGGTCGAGCTTGAGCAATCGGCCCACGTCCGGCTGCCCGTTGCCGGTGTAGGCCTTCTGGTGTTCGTCGTCGCAATAGTACCCGATGTTGGCGTACCAATGCGCGTCATCGTACCGCAGTCGGGTGCAGAACAGGATCTGCTCGGTCGTGCCCCAGACTCCCTCGAGGCGGGGCAGGGGAGCGGCGGAGGGAACCGGGGCGCCCAACCCGGCCACGCCCGGGTCCAGCAGCAGGAGCCAGATCGCTACCGGCCACAGGCTGGAAGGCAAGGACCGGGGCGGATTCATGGGCCATGCGATAAGGTTTTCCGGCTCTTCGGGCAAGCCGGAAGATGGTTCCCTGAACTCTGGGTTCGGAGCGTCGAGGGGGTGAAGTGCCGGCTTTTACCGGGAGAACCGCTCAGAACGGATTCGACGGCGCGAGTTCCCAGGCGTCGAGTATGGCGGCGCGGGCGGGGGCATGGTTCGAAAAGAGCCTCACGCCCAAACTGTCGCTCCGGGAGGGATAGATGCGGCGCATCACGGCCTGGCGACCTTCGTTGGCGAAGACTTCGACGATCGACTTGTCCACGAAGACCCGGAGCTTGAGCGGTTCCCCGGGCTTCAGCGCCAGCGGGCCGGCTTCGACGTTTTTTGGACCTTCCGTGAGGCTGGATCGCGTGGTGTCGATCTTGAGTTTCCGCTCGGCGGCATCGTAGTAGACGAGCGTTTGTTCGGTGCCGTCGGGTGAGCAGCAGACTTTGATTCCGTATTGCGTGGCGTTGGGTGCGTCGATCTCGAGGCACAGTTCGAGGCTGTTGCCGGCCACGTCGGCCACGGTCAGCTCGCCATCGGCCGGGACCGGGAGGTTGGCCAGGCGTTTCCCGCGTTGACGCAGGCGTTCGATTTCCTCGGGTGGGTTCATGCGGAGCGTGCCGTCCTCGGCCAGCGTGAGCACCCGGGGCAGGCTCATGGTGCCGGACCAGCCGTAATCGGTGCGCATTTTGAATTCCGGCTGATCGAAGATCCAGGCCCACAAGATGCGCCGACCGCGGTCGTCGAGGAGACTTTCGGGCGCGAAGAAGGAGTTGTCGACCCAGCTCATGCGCTCGTGGAACGTGGGATGAAACTGCTCATTCCTCCAGTCGCCGAGATAATAGCGGGCGCCGAGCCGGTGGCTGATGCAGAGCAGCAGGTGGCGGTTGCCGAGCTGGAAGAAATCGGCGCAGGAAACGTCTTCGTTGAGGGCGACTCCCGGGGCGGCATGGGCGAGCAGGTCGCCGACGTACTGCCACGGGCCGGCGAGGGAGGGGGCTTTGACCAGGCCGGGGCGTTCGCCGCCGAAGATGGCGTAAAAGGTGTCGCCTTCGAGCCAACCGAACGGGTCCCAGGAACGGTATTGGTCGTGGAACGGATCGCCCGGCTGGGTGTTCGGCGTGATGGGATTGCTCGCCAGCTTCTTCCACTTGTTTAACTCGTCGTCGAGGGCGACTGCCATGGCATTGCCCTGGCCGACCTGGTGATAGCACATGGTGGGGCGGCCTTCCTTGTTCACGAAACAATTGCCGCTGAACATGCCGTCGACCAGCCCGGTCGGATGATGTCGCCAATGGAACAGGTCGGCGCTCGAGACGTGCCCCCAGTTGTGGCCGCGGTGATCCTGGAAAATGTAGAAGAGATGGTAGCGGCCCTTCCAGAAGATCGCGCCGTTCGGATCGAAAGGCATCGCCTGGCCCTCGGGGATGACGAAGTGATATCCGGGCCGGTGCGGATCGCTGAGCAGTTTTTCGCGGAGCGCACGGGCGGAACGATTAGCCTCGTCTCCCGCGCTGGTCATTCGCCGGGACTCGACCGTTTCCGTGGTGGCCAGGAGGAACGCTCCGGGTTGGTCCAGTTGAAGTCGGCCATGGGCGATGCGCGCGGCGTTGAAGAGGGTGGTCGTGGGGAAAGTCTGCATGCGGTCCGACGCGGTTCCGTCCTCGAAGTCCCACCAGGCGAGCGGAGCGGGGTCGGACGGCTGGTTCGGTTTCAGTGCGGCGATCTGCTCCGCGGTCAACGCGCCGGCGTAGACGCGGGCATCGTCAATGGAGCCCACAAAGAAGCGGTTGTCGGCGCCGGCGTCGAGATGGCGCAAACCCAGCAAGACCATGCTATCGGCGGCGAACGGTTCGACGTCATTGGCAGGGTAAGTGGCCGTTGGTTGGTCGTTGCGATGAAGGGTGATCTGTCGGTCGTGGTAAACGATGGCGACCTGGACCAGCGGCGGATGGGCGGTGGTTTCCCTGGGGAAATCCACTTGCTCACGTTGGGTGCGGCGGAAGCCATCGCTGCCGGCCATCCAGGTGGCGGGTGTGATTTCGCCAAAGACGATGGCGTCGAAAATGCCCCCTGGTTTTTCGATCGTCAGCACACTGCCGCCGCGCTGGTTCAGGTTGGCGGGCGACACCCAGGCGACCAGGGTCTTGTCTTTCAGCGGCCAGGGAGACGCCGGTGCGGCGTTGGTGCCATCTGCGATGGCATGGGCAAGACAAGAGAGCATCACCGGGGCGGCGATGAGCCGGGGTAAGGAGGGCATACCGAACATAATGGACCGCGTGTTGGAGGGCATCATGCCCACTCGTCGTGCATTTTGGCAAAGACTCTCTGGCGGCGATCATAAGTGCGGACGAAGTATCAGGCCTGAGTGCGGGGGGTGAAGCGATTCGGAGAGGCTTCGGCCGACGATCCGGAGCGGAAGCGCCTTGTCTCGAACCTCGGTCGTGAATTGTCGATTATGTGTAGGCAACGCCATGGCTTCTTAAAGTCCAGTTATCCATGCCTACAATTCAGAGGTCATTCGCATCGCGAGCTGAGCCTGAAGACTTCACCGTTGATTCACCGTTGATTCATGTTGACCCGACCTCTGGACTTAGGCAGCTTCACGCCCGAAGCAACCGCAATGGCCTATCCCGGATGAATTGCGGGCGACTTGGTGTGATCAATGAGAAGGCAAATTGCCCACCTTATCGCGCTGGCATTCGGGCTGACTGTTCCGCTGCCCGTGACGCTCCTCGCACAGCAAGGAATAGTCTCCCTGAATCCCAACGACGGTGTCGCGCTGACCACTGAGCCCAACACGACCTACCTGATAGAGGCATCGGAGGATTTGCAGACTTGGTTGCCTTGGCAGACGTTTACAGCAACCAACAGCCTTCCAGTCACGTTTCCAGTCGAGTTCGAGTCCATCGGTAAAGCATTCTACCGAGCTTTCGTAGTGTACCAGAACGATTGGGCGGTGGGGCGGACCTTGGTCGACGGCTACCCGCTGGCCGCGATGAGTGAGGATGGCCTGCAGATGATGATCCTTGCGCAGGCCCGGACGGAAACCGATTTCCACCTTCTGGGCACCGTAGTATGGAACACCAACCACGTCGTTTTGACTGTGCTGTTCGGGCCTGAGGGAGTCCCTGACTTGGCCCGGTTGGGGAATACCACATTCCTCTTTCGTAACTACCAAGCCAATTCGGTTGATGTGGGGGTGCTTTTTGACGACGGAACCTCGAATATCGTGCGCAACGTATCGTTGGGACGGGCATCAGCGCCTGATCCCAATCGATCGATCCAGAAGTCCGGCCGCAACCAGCATTCAGTCAGCCAAGCCTATTGGGACCTGTTATCCAGTGCCCGGGCGAAAACCGAGTCTGCCGTGATGGTTGTTCGAATGTCCGAGATGATCGCCGAAGACCCAGAGTTGGGCGCTTCTGCGCTGCTCCACCGGCTTGGCTATTGGCTCCAGCGCAACCTGGAGTTAACTTATTCAGTTGACGCCTTTCATTTCGATGTGACCCATGGATTCAGCGGTGACTTGATTGCCAGGAGACGCCTCGAAACTTGGATCGGCCATGGGGCGGTCAAGGATCTGTTTAGTGCGCTCGCCGCTTTGCGAGAACACCTGCGCCGCCTCGATGAAGCCCTGGCTTCCGGAGAGATCGTGGGATCGCTCCATCCATCTACCGCGTATTTCGGCAGTCTCGCGTCCACTGGGTCGATCAATGTCAAGGCCCTTGCGGATTGGTCCAGCCAGTCGACGGAACCCTGGGTGGAGATCTGGAGTGGCCATGACGGGAGCGGCGATGGGACAATTCACTACAATGTG
>JAHDYP010000204.1 GCA_023383055.1 Verrucomicrobiota bacterium
GCTGGGGACACGCATGGGCACCGGGGGACGGTGGGTTTCTACACTCGGACGGGGGATCGGCTGACGGTGTACGATCATTTCATCGTCGAGCCGGCGCAGGTGGTGACCTATTCCCGGGTGACCCTGCACCGGGATGCCACTTTGCGGATCTTCGGCGAATCGCTGCTCGAAGTTGCCGGGGAATTCTTGATTCGAAGCAACGCGACTGTTTGGGTGTTTGCGGCCAACCGGGACGGCCGGGTCGACGGCGAATGGCGCGGAACCGGTGCTTCCGTATACGCGGGCGATCTGATCCTCGAGGTCGGCGGCCGCATCACGGCCGACGGCCAGGGATATCTCTCCGGCATGGGACCGGGCGCGCGGCTGGATGGTATTGGCGGGGGTAGTCACGGCGGGCGTGGCCGGCACGGAGCGGATCCGTACGGGTTGGCGAACCTTCCGGTCGAGTTGGGATCGGGCGGTTCCTATTCCGTTTGGAGCGGGGCGGGTGGCGGGGCGATTCGACTTTTGGTGGCCGGCACCCTCACGCTCGAGGGAGAGATCAAGGCGGATGGCCAGAACAACGCTGCGCACAAGGGCGGCGCGGGCGGGTCAATCTGGATCGATGCCGGCCGGGTGATCGGGAGCGGCGCGATTTCGGCCCGAGGCGGCGCCGGCGGTGGCGACGAAGACGGCGGCGGCGGGCGCGTCGCCATTTACGCCTGGAATGATATCTCTTTTTCGGTCGAGCAGATCGATGTGGCGGGCGACACGGTGGGGGAAGCGGGGTCGGTGGTCATCTCGCGTGAATTGGCCTTCGAGTGGGTGCGGCCGCTCTCGGACTGGCTGCAGGGGACCGAGGAACTGCAATGGGCGGCGGCCGGATTTGATCCGCGGGCGGCGACGGCGGTGTTGAGCGCGTCGCGTGAGGGACAGACTCACGCACTGGGAACGGCGCGGGCGGCGAGCGGGTCGGTGTGGTGGAACACGATAGGTTTGCCGGATGGACAGTATCAGATCAAGGCGGTGGTGTATGACGGGAGCGGGGCGTATGTGGGGGAGGCGATCCGGCGGGTGCTGCTGAACAACTCGGTGGCCATGCACGCCGGACCGGTGAGCATGGATCAGGTCTGGTCGAGCGACCTTGTGCATGTGGTGACCCGGGACTTGATTCTGGGTCCCGGCGTGCGGCTGACCCTTATGCCGGGCGCGGTAGTGAAGTTCTTGCCGGGCGTGAAAATCACCGTTGGCGCCGGAGCGACGCTGGATGCCGCTGGCACAGCGGAGAACCCGATCGTTTTCACGTCGTATGCCGACGATGCGGTGGGTGGCGACACCAATCTGGACGGCGACCGGAGCCTGCCGCAACCGGGGGACTGGGTTGGGTTGGTGACGTTGGACTCGGGCGCGGTGAATGTGGGGGCGCACACGTTGCTGCGGTATCTGCGTCTCAGTCACAGCGGCACGCTGGCGGGTAACGAGACCTGGCATGGGACATTCGTCCATCACGTGCCCGAAACGGTGGTGGTTCCCAGCGGCGTGACGCTGAGTATCGAGCCCGGCGCGGTCATCAAGTTCGACAAACTCCGGCAATTGATCGTCCAGCGTGGCGGCGTGTTGCGGGCGCGAGGCACGGTGGCCCAACCGATCGTTTTCACCTCGATGGCCGACGATTCGGTGGGGGGCGATCTCAACGGGGACGGCGACGCAACGGCGCCGGCGCCGGGGGACTGGCGCGGGTTGTTGGCTGATGGCGGTGTGCTGGATTTGCGGCACGTGGCGATCGGCTATGCGGGCAACGGCGGAACGGCGGGAGCGTGGGACAACACCGCCGCGGCGATTTCGACGCGTTTGGACGCGTCGGTGACGGTTTCGAACAGTGTGATCCGCTGGCCATTCTTCGAGGGGGTCATCGCGATCGGCTCGAGCGAGGTGACCTTGGCGAACACGGTGATTCACGGGGCCGACCGCGGGGTGAACGCGGATGGTGGCACGCTGATGCGGCTATTGAACTGCACGCTGGACGACCATCGCATTGGTGTGTGGGGGCACGGCGGCCGGTTGGTGCTGGTGAACACCATCGTGAGCGGCAGTCTCGAGGCCGGGATCGACAACGTCCTCAATTCGCCCATCGATATCCGCCACTGCAACGTCTGGTCGGCCACCGGCGTCAATTTCCGCCGGATGCAGGATCCCACCGGAACGCAGGGCAACCTTTCGGTCGACCCCGCCTACAAAAACGCCGACCGCCAAAACTATCGGCTGACCTACGGTTCACCCTGCATCGACAGCGGAGCGGGAGCGGAAGCGCCGCCGACCGATGCCGCGGGCGCGCCGCGCTATGACGATCCCCGCGTGCCCAGCACGGGAACCCCGACGCTCGAGGGGGCATACGCGGACCTCGGGGCGTTCGAGTTCGTCGAGGGCGCCACTTCGGATCTCGACCTGGTGGTGGTGGACGTGCGCGGTCCGGCGGTGGTTCATGCGGGCCAACCGGCGGAGGTTTCCTGGACCGTGCGTAACGTGGGCGAGGGTGTTGTGACGGGCAGTTGGCACGACCGGGTCAGCCTCGCGCCGGTGGCGGCAGGCCGATGGGACGAAGCGCGCGAGGCTGGGCTGGCGATCTCCTCGGCGACCTTGGGACCGAATGGCACGGCGCAATTCAGCGCCACCGTGATCGTGCCGGGCGGTACGGCAGGAGACTGGCGTTGGCAAGTCAGGGTCAATGCCCGGGGCGAAGTGTTCGAGGGCCTCAACTGGAACAACAACCTGGGCGTTTCCCCGGCCCTGACCCGGCTGCACGTGCCCACCTTGGCCGTGGGTGCCACCGTTGACTCGGCCTTCCGCGGCCCGCGCCAGCCCGAGTGGTATCGGCTGGACCTGGGCGCGGGGCAGGAGGCGGTCGTGGTCCTGAACTCGGCCATGACGAGCGGTCGTTGCCGGGTCTACGCGGGTTACGGCAGCATGCCCACCGAGACCGGGTACGACGTGGCGAGCACGGAATGGAACTCGCCGGACGCGCGGCTCGGTTTGATGGGAGGCGAAGCCGCGAGCATCGTTTATCTATCGATCGTGCCCGAGGTGTTGGAGGGGTCGAACCCGAATTACTCGCTCGCGGTCAACCCGGCCCTGTTCGCGCTGGAATCGATCGACCGAATCCAGGCCGGCAATGCGGGCTGGACGACCGTGGCCCTGCGAGGCAGCCGGTTCGCCGATGGCCTGCGCGTCAGCCTCGAACCGCTCACCGGCCCAGTGATCCAAGCCCAGGAAGTGCTGGTGGTGGATCGGACCCGGGCTCTGGCCAGGTTCAACCTCCTGGGGGCGGCGACGGGATCGTACGACGTGGCGATCGAGCTGGACGGCCTGTCGCGGCGGTTGACGGACGCGTTCACCCTGATCCCGGGGCTCGGCGGGCGTCTCGAGACGCGGGTGCTGCTCCCGGCCGCCGTTCGCGCCGGACGCGCCTTCACCGGATACGTCGAGTATCGGAACACCGGCGACGCGGATTTGCCGGCTGCGTTATTGACCGTGCGGGGCGTGAGTGGTTCGCCTTCGTTTTGGGCGCCGGGCCATGCCGACGAGGAACGCGCGTGGGTGAACCTTTTGGCGGTGGCTTACGATTCGCCGGTCCGCTCGATTCTGCCGCCTGGGGGCGTCTGGACCGTGCCGTTCGAGTGTCGCGTCGATGACACTCCTCGGCTGTCCATCGAGGTGTCCGCCGTGCGCGCCGACGACAGTGCCCCGATGGACTACGAGGCGCTGGCAAACCAGACACAACCGGACGCCGCTTGCGAGTTTTGTCCGGAAGCCTGGGCGGTGCTGGTCGAGAACGCCGGGCTCACCCGCGGCGACTACGTCATGGCCCTGGCGGACGCCGCGGACCGGGCGGGTGCCTTTGGGCTGGGGTTGGTCACCGAGCAGGAGTTGCTTGGTTTCATGCTTTGGGAAGCGCGACAACGGGTATTGCCGGCGACGGTATCGGGTTATCTGTATCGAGCCGACCTGGGCCAGCCGGTGGGCCGGTGCGTGCTGACGTTGTCCGCGACCGACACAACTCTGGCCGCCCTCGAGGAACCGATCTACCGCGCGCAGACCTGGTTCGACGGCAGCTTCGGGTTCACGGGTGTCCCGGCGGGAACCTACGCTCTCTCCGCCAGGGGTTATCTACCCGATCCGTTGGTTATCGTGACGATAGCCGACCCGGTCGGCAACCCGGTGTCGGACTTGTGGCTGGTGGCGGATGGCCGGGCGGGGACGGTGCAGGGTTACGTTACCGATGGAAACGGCGGTCCGGCCATCGGCGGGCTGCCGGTACGGTTGGTCAACCGTGACACGCGCCAGTTGTCACTCGGTCGCACCGACGCTTTGGGTTACTACCGCATCCACAGCCTGGCGCCGGGTGTCTACGAACTGACCGTCGCGGCCCCGGGTTGGCTGCCGGAGCCGATTCGCACTCTGACGTTACGCGGCGGCGAGACCGCGTTCGAATCCTTCGCGCTGTCTCGCCGGGGCGGCACGGTGAACGGCGTCGTGCGCACGGCCGGCGGCACCGCGGTGAACGGAGCCGCGGTCAGACTCGATTATGCGGACGCGCCGCCGGGCGGTTGGTCCGGGGTTTCGGCGGTGACCGACCGCGAGGGGCGGTTCGTCTTTGCGGCGTTGCCGCCGGGACGTTACACCGCCATGGCGGTTGCGACCGGTCACGGGGTGTCCGCACCGGTGTCGGCGGTTCTTGAGAGTTACACCGCCCAGGCCACGCTCGAGCTGGTCCTGGCATCCGCCAACAGCCTTTCCGGTCAGGTGGTGACCGCGGCTGACGGCCTGCCGGTGGCCGGCGCCAGCGTCAGTCTCGGAGTGGCGCCTTATGGTTCCGCTCAGGCGGGCGCGACCGCCGACGGCTCGGGCGCGTTTACCATAGGCGGTCTGGCGCCCGGCACGTACGACCTCTGGGCGACTGCTACTGGCTATGGCGTGGGCCGCGCCGCCGT
This sequence comes from Verrucomicrobiota bacterium, assembly GCA_023383055.1. Lineage (GTDB taxonomy): Bacteria > Verrucomicrobiota > Verrucomicrobiia > Limisphaerales > JAHDYP01 > JAHDYP01. The sequence continues at coordinate 4,968 of JAHDYP010000204.1, forward strand.
CACGGTGCCGGGCGCCTCGGTTCGCCTCGAGTTGGTCGAACGCGGCCGGATCTTCGGATCGGTGCGCAACGGCGACAACGTCGTCACGGGATTGGAGATCACGGTGTTGGGACGATCGACCGCGCTCGAGTGGTCCTTGCTGACCGATGCCGCCGGTCAGTATGAGATGGGCGACTTGTTGCCGGGCGAATACAGCATCGCCGTCGGGCCACCGGGCGGACTATCGCTCGCCCGCCGTGAGATTACGCTGAGCCCGTCCAAACTGACCGAGCGCTGCGACTTCAATCTCGACGTGGCCACGCTTGCGGGTCGGGTTTTCGGGGCCGACGGTTCGAGCCCTTGGAGCGGCGCGGTGGTGTCGTTGATTCACGCCAAGGAAGAGGTGGCCACCCGGATCACGGGTGTGGACGGGAGCTACCGCTTTCTCATCCGCCGGCCGGGCGAGTTTATGGTGGTGGCAACGGGTGTGGAAGGGCTGGCCCGGTTGCCGGCGCCGATCGCGGTGGCCGCCAACGCGCAACTCCTCGATCGGAATCTTACGCCGGGCGATCGCGCGTTGGTGTGCCTGGTTCACGATGCGGCCCACAACCCGATCGCGCATGCCTTGGTCGCGGTTTATCCGCTGGCCCAGGGCATGCCCGACACGCTGGCGTTGTCCGCTCGCACGGGCCCGGACGGGATCTGCCATGTTGCGGGCCTGCCGGCGGGCGACTATCGCATCCGGGTGACGGCGGCCGGCCGGGCCCCGCACGAACGCGAGGTGACCGTGCCCGCGGTCGGCGCCGAAACGTTCGTGCTCGACCCGGGACGGCGAATCGAAGGACGGATCCTCGCGTTGGGTAAACCGGTGGCCGGAACGCTGGTCAGCGCGGGCAACGCAAGCTTCGGCACGGTCCAAACCGCGGTCTCGGATGCCCAGGGACGCTATGCGCTGGACAGCATGCCCAAGGGACTATTTGAAGTGACCGCCACGCGCATGGGCGATTGGCGAGCGGGCCTGCGCGCAAATGTCGACACCCTCACGCTCGCCGCACAAACGTTGGACTTCGAGCTGGCCACCCCGTCGGGATCGATCCTCTCCGGCACGGTCACCAACGACAATGGTCTGCCGGTTTCGGGGGCGACGGTGGCGCTGCGCAGTGCGGGCGGGGCGTGGCTCGACGCCGGGATCACGGACGCGGCGGGTGTCTACCGGCTGACCCGCTGGCCTTTGGGATCGGCGATGCTCGAAGCCATCGCCGAGGGATATCTCGCCGGCCGGCGGCCGGTCGAGTTGACTGAGGACATCGATCGTTTGGATCTCGACCTGGGGCTGATGGGTCCGGTCGTCTACCTGTCGTCCGCGATCGAGTTGATTCCCGCGCCCGCTGGCAGCCCGCTCGTGCCGATGGGCAAGTTCACCCCGGACTTTCTCACGCGCGATTTCTGGCGGGATGTATTGTCCGGTGATTTCGGGTTGCCGCCGCCCAGCTACTACGCGAATCAACTGAACGCCGACGGTTTGATCGATCGTTGGCGCGACTACTATTTCGGACTGGACGTGCGCGATACGTATTGCCTCGAAGTCGGCCAGGCCTTCCGCGCCTGCAGCGCCGCCGAGGACGAACTGTTCGACGCGCGCGATGCGTTCGCCGCCCACTGGCGAACGCTCCGACAATTGAACCAGGCCAACGTGGCCAAGGTCGGCGTGCAAAACGCCGTGTTGGCGGCCAAGCTCACCAAGCTGGCCATGACCCTCTCCAAGTTGCAGGCCCAGGCGGCCCTCCGCGGACAGAGTTCGTTCGCCCCGAGCGAGATCGAGACGCTCAGCGACCGGATCGGCGACCTGAGCAATTTGTATTCGCTGGCCACCAGCGCCCTCCTGCGCGGGGATTGGAAAGACGTGGGGTCCTATCTCACTAGCATGGATCTGATCATGAGCGCCCTGAAGAACTCCAACTGGATCCAGCAAGGCGCCAAAGATTTCATCGACCAGCGGGCCGGCCCGGCCAGTGAAATCCTCGGGTTGATCCTCGATTTCAAAACCCTCTACGACGACTACCGCAGCCTCGATCACGGCGCGTTGTCCGCCTTCGCCACTTACCAGAACGATGTCCACCGCCTCGTCAACGCCGTCACCGCGCTTCATCGCGCCTACCACGATCTGCGCACCGCGGTGGCCCTCTGCCGGAACCCGCCGCCGGAACCGCCGGGTGACACTCCGCCGCCTCCGCCGGATTCGCCTGCGGGCGGTGACGAGCCTCCCGGCGACGACACCGAACCGGCGCCTTGGGGAGATCCGATCGTCTGGGATCCGACTTCGGTGACCTTGAATCCGCCGGCGCCGTATTCGCCGACACCCGGCGGATGGGGTGCCGCCAGTGGGGGCACCGACGTCCTGGGCAGCCTCGATCCGAATGACAAGTTGACCGTCGGGTTCGGCGATCGCGGTTTTATCGGCCCCGACACCCGGCTGCACTACACCATCCGGTTCGAGAACATGACCAACGCGGCCTTGCCCGCCTTCCGCGTGACCGTCACCGACCAACTGAATCCGGATCTGGATTGGTCAACGTTCGCTCTGGGCGATGTCCAGTTCAATGGAGTGACCGTGTCGGTGCCGCCAAATCTGCGCAGCTATTTCAATCGCGGTGTCACCGTGCCTTCGGATCCGAACCCGGTCGAAATTGCGGCGGGCATCGATCCCGCCACTGGCCGGGTCGATTGGCGGATGGCGTCCGTTGACCGGGTGACCGGCGGTCTGCCGGACGATCCTTTTGCCGGGTTCCTACCGCCAAACACCAACGCCCCGGCTGGGGAAGGTTACGTCTCGTTCTACATCCGGCCGCGCCCGGATGCCTGGGAGGGGTTGGTTCTCGTCAACACGGCGGACATCGTGTTCGACTACAACGAGTCGATCTTGACTCCGCCCGTGACGAACACCGTCGATACCCTGCCACCATCGAGTGCCGTTCATCCGCTGCCGGAGGTGTCCCCCCGCGACTTCACGGTGCGCTGGTCCGGTTCGGACGGCGCGGGCTCGGGGATTGCCAGTTACGATCTGTTCGTGTCCGCCGATGCCGGGCCTTGGATGCCCTGGTTGTCGGGGGTCACCGCGACCGAGGCGCTCTTCCGCGGCGAACCTGGGATTGTTTATCGTTTCCACAGTGTCGCCCGCGACGGTGTCGGCCATACCGAATTGCCGTCGGCGGTGCCCGACGCGGCGACATTGACCGAATTACGCATCCTCGAATGCGAACCCGTGTTGGCGCCCGACCCGGGCTGCTGGTTGCGCTGGGAATCCGCCACCAACAAATACTACGAGGTGCTCGTCTCGACCAACCTGTCCACCGGGTTTCGTTCGTTCGCCGCCGACTTGCCGGCCACCCCGCCCCGGAATGTCTATCTGGATGCCACCGAATCGCAACCCGCCCGTTTTTACCTGATCCGCTCCAGACCTTAACCCGGATGTCGCAATAGTCGGCCCGCGGGCTTGACGGTGTGGACCAGGGTTGCCAAGTTCGGTGCTCATTGGCTTATGAATGAATCCACTACGCTCCAGCCCGTGACTCGCCGACAGTTCCTCAAGTCCTCCGCCGTCGCGACAACTGCCCTTGGCGTGGCGACCGCCAGTATCCCCCGCGTCTTTGCCGCGGGCACGGACAAGTTGCGCGTCGGGCTCATCGGCTGCGGCGCGCGGGGCATCGGTGCGGCGATGAACTGCGTGTTGTCCGCGCCCGGTGTCGAGATCGTGGCGCTGGGCGACGTGTTCGCGGACCGTTTGGAGGCGGCCCTCAAGCGGCTCAAGGACAACCACGCTGGCAAGGAGTGGAGTTGTTCGCGCGATTGGAAGAACGCCGATCAGATCAAGGCCACTCCTGAAACCTGTTTCACAGGATTCGACGCCTACCGCAAAGTGCTCGCCGCCGGCGTGGACATGGTGATCCTGGCCGGGCCGCCGCATTTCCGACCGCAACAACTCAAGGCCGCCATCGAGGCCGGCAAACACGTGTTCATGGAGAAACCCGTGGCCGTGGACCCGGCCGGCATTCGCACCATTATCGCCGCGTCCGACCTGGCGAAGCAGAAGCAACTCGCCATCGTGGCGGGCACGCAACGGCGGCACGAGGCGCGTTACGTGGAGACGATGAAACGGATCCGCGACGGCGCCATCGGCGAGGTGCTGGCGGCGGAAGCGTATTGGAATGGCGGTTGCGTGCGGCATTACGGCTTCTACCACAAGCCGGAGCCGGCGTGGTCCGGCCTGGAAACGATGCTGCGCAACTGGTATTTCTACTCGTGGCTCTCGGGCGATCACATCGTCGAGCAGCACGTCCACAATCTCGACGTCGTCAATTGGGCGATGGGCGGGCCGCCGGTCGAGGCGCTCGGCGTGGGTGGACGCCAATGGCGCACCGAGCCCGAGTACGGGAACATCTACGATCATTTCGGCGTCCGCTACCGCTACGCCAACGGCGCGATCCTCGTCAGCACCTGCCGCCAGATTGACCGCACCAAGCCGCTGGTGGACGAAGGCCTGGTCGGCACGAAAGGCAAGGCGGCAGCCGGCCGCATCGAAGGCGCGAACGCGTTCAGGTTCGAGGGCAACAACCCCAATCCCTACGAACAGGAACACGCGGACCTGATCCAAAGCATACGGGACGGCAAGCCGTTGAACGAAGGCCGTACCGTGGCCGAGGCCACGCTCACGGCCATCATCGGCCGCATGAGCGCCTACACCGGCCAGCCGATCCGCTTCGACTGGGCGCTGAAGAACTCCGAACTGGATCTGACACCCGACGAAATCAAGCATGGCGGCTATCGACTCGGCCCCGCGCCCATAGTTCCGCCTGCGCCCCTGGGCAACGCGGATCTGGTCTGAAGCCTTCTGGAAGTATCAACGCGCGTCAGCCGTAAGAAGATTTCCCATCGCCTCTCCCGCGCCACGTGAACACCGCCTTCCGCGAATCCTCCGATGCGGATTTGTCGGCTATTCGGAACGCCGGTTTGCTGCTCCGGATCAAGCAGGTGATTGAGCAGGTGGAAGCTGCCCGGCCCGGACTTTCCAGCAGATTCCCAACCTCAAACGTTGAAGGGCGGCAGCGGCGGCGCGGCGGTGGTCGCGGGACACTCCGGAAAGAGCCTGCCGCGGGACAAAACAAAACGTAAACAGGATTGCCGTGGCGGCAGGAACCGGCGAATGCCGCGGTCATTTCAAAGGTCAGGAAACATATGAACCAAGCGAATCATTGCGGAATCCTGGCGGGAGCCCTGTTGCTCGGCGGCATCGCCTCCGGCGGCGCGGCGGCGCAGAAGACGAGCGAGTTGATCTTCCGCGACGACTTCAACGGCCGCCTGGCAGAGGGCTGGTCCTTCGAGCGCGAGGATCGGGCGAACTGGCGGGTTGATCCCGCCGGACTCGAAGTGCGCGTTCAGCCCGGCGGCATGTGGGGTGGCGGCAACAACGCGAAGAACGTCATGGTGCATGCGATTCCCGCGCCGACCGAAGCGCCCGTCGAGATTTCCGTAACCTTCAGCAACCAACCCACGGCCCGCTGGGAACAGGCGAACCTGGTCTGGTATTACGACGGCGCGAACATGGTGAAGCTGGGACAGGAACTCGTGGCCGACCGGCTTACCATCGTGATGGGACGCGAGGAGAATGACCGGCCGCGGACGATAGCGATTGTTCCCCTGGATGCCTACACGGTCGAACTGCGGCTGCAGGCGGTGCGCAATCTGATTCGCGGCCAATTCCGCACCGCGTCCTGGCCCAACTGGCGCGACGTGGGCGAATGCGATCTGCCCGTAAAGGGCGATCCGAAAGCCAGCCTCCATTTCTACAACGGAGCGCCCGACGACGCCCATTGGGCGCGCGTGAATGGCTTCAGCGTGCGCCGCTTGCCGGCCGTCAGCGTCGACTGGCCCCGCGTGCGCGCGGAAGAGAAGAGCCTGCGGTCCGCGGATCACCCGCGTCTTGATTCAGGCTGGCTGGGTCTGGCCGACCATTTCACCTTGTTCACTTCGGTGAAGGAGATCGCGGCGGAAGCGCAGCCGGATTACGAGCAAAGCATCTACCGGCATCGCGATGGCAGCTACGGCTGGCGTTGGGATCGCCGGGCCTCGGCCGGCAAACAACCCACGGTGGCCGGGGTCGGTTTGGGGGCAATGGCGCTGTGGCCGGACGCCCCGCAAGGCGGTTTTGCCCCCATCGCCGTCACGTCGCTCGAGTCCCTCGAGCTCGAAATGGACGCGGTGACGCGGCTCGAAATCGATCAAGGCACGCACAATCTGATGGTGGTGCTGCCGTTGAAGCCGGCCGGGCGGATCACCATCTGGCTCGACTGGTATGGTCCAGCCTCCGCCGTGCAATCCTTGAACGACGGCTACGGCGATTATGGACACGTCCCCACGCCGGCGGGAGCGGGCGAAATCCAGTATCGCCGCAAGGCTTTCCAGGGCGCTCCGCCGCGCCTCAACCTGAAGGCGTTCCTGGAGGACGCGGTCCAGCGCGGCCTGGCGCCGCCCACCGAAGTGCTGGGCGTCTGGTTGGGCAACGAGATTTGGACCGGATCCCGCGGCGGAACACTATACACAACGTCCTAAGTAATGCAGCATAATCGGCGGAGTGTTTCGTTCGGT
>JAHDYP010000205.1 GCA_023383055.1 Verrucomicrobiota bacterium
GCCGGTCGTCGAGCGGCTGGATGGCCTTCTGTGGTATCCGACGCTCTACGAGGGCACCACTCCAGTCGAGAACAAGAAGACGCCTGAGCAGGGCTACCACCTCGTAACGGACATGACCGACAAGACCATCAAGTGGATTTCACAGCAGAAGATGTTGGCGCCCGACAAGCCCTTCTTCATCTACTACGCTCCCGGCGCCACCCATGCACCCCACCACGTGGCGAAAGAATGGGCGGATAAATACAGAGGCAAGTTCGACCAGGGCTGGGACAAGGTGCGCGAGGAAACCTTCGCCCGGCAGAAGAAGCTCGGTGTCATCCCGAAGGATTGCGAACTCACCGCGCGCCCCAAGGAGATACCGTCTTGGGACTCGATGCCCGAAGAGTTCAGGCAAGTGCTTCGCCGTGAGATGGAGGTCTATGCCGGTTTCATGGAATTCACCGACTACAACGTGGGCCGCATCGTGGACCGGCTGGAGAAGCTGGAGATCCTCGACGACACGCTCATCTTCTACGTCGTCGGCGACAACGGTGCCTCGGCGGAAGGTGGCATCAACGGAAGCTTCAACGAGATGAGCTATTTCAATGGCCTGCAGGACCTTGAAACGGCTGATTATCTGAAAGCGCGGATTGACAAGCTCGGCGGGCCAGAGTCCTACAACCACTACGCCGTCGCTTGGGCGCACGCCATGAACACGCCCTACCAGTGGACCAAGCAGGTCGCCTCGCACTGGGGCGGCACGCGCAACGCCACCGTCGTCCACTGGCCCAAGGGCATCAAGGCCAAGGGCGAGATTCGCTCGCAATTCACCCACTGCATTGACGTGGCCCCAACCGTCCTCGAGGCGGCCGGCCTTCCACAGCCGGTTACGGTGAACGGCATCCAGCAGGACCGCATCGAGGGAACGAGCATGCTCTACTCGTTTGACAACGCGAAAGCCCCCGAGCAGCACGACGTGCAATACTTCGAGATCATGGGCAACCGCGGCATCTACTACAAGGGCTGGTCTGCCGTCACGAAGCACTACACGCCCTGGCTCAGGGAACCGAGACCCGCATTCGACGACGACGTGTGGGAACTCTACGACGGGAGCAAGGACTGGAGCCAGGCGAACGACCTCGCCAAACAAATGCCGGAGAAGCTCCACGAGTTGCAGCGCCAATGGCTGATCGAAGCCGCGCAATACAAAGTGCTGCCTCTGGACGACCGGCTCTTCGAGAAGCTCGACCCGGACCTCGCCGGCCGGCCGGTGCTCATCAAGGGCAAGACCCAGCTTCTCGCCGGCGGCATGGGACGCCTCTCGGAAAACTGCGTCCTGAATATCAAGAACAAGTCGCACTCCATCACCGCCGAAATCGTGGTGCCGAAGGAAGGCGCTCAGGGCGTAATTGTCTGCCAGGGCGCCAACATCGGCGGGTGGACGCTGTATGCCCACAACGGCAAACTCAAGTATTGCTACAACTGGGGCGGCTTCAAGACCTTCATGGTCGAAGCCAAGGACCCGCTCCCGGCCGGACAGCACCAGGTCCGCATGGAATTCGCCTACGACGGCGGCGGGCTCGGCAAGGGCGGCAAGGCAACCCTCTTCACCAACGGCAAGAAGGTCGGCGAAGGCAGGATTGACGCAACGCTGGCGACGATCTTCTCCGCCGACGATGGCACCGATGTCGGCGAGGATTCTGGCGCGGCGATCTCGCCGGACTACGGCCCGGTGGGCAACCACTTCAACGGCGAGATCAAGGGCGTGCAACTCTCGATCGCCGACGATCCGAATAATCACATGGTGGATCCCGAGGACGCCATCCGGGCAGCCATGGGACGACAGTAGACGGACGACGCGGGCCTTGGGGATTTCTGCCAAATCCGAAATCCCCAATCAAACGCCCCAATCCCCAATGCGTGCCTCCACCAGCGGTCCATGGCCCCAATACGCGCCAATTCGTTTGGCGTCGAACCATAATATGAACTCTCCGACCAGGCGCTCTCTCATCGGCTCAGTCCTCGCTTGTGGCGCCGCGATATCACCCGCGATCCATGCCGGCGGCATTGGACTCTACGAAATCGCCACGCCGGATGTCGGCTTGGCCTCCGCCGGCTACGCCGCCCGCGCGCAGGACGCGTCGACGGTTTTCAAGAACCCCGCCGGCATGAGCCTGCTCGAAGGCTCGCAGTTCCAGGGCGGCCTGCAACTGACCTACGGCAGCGTCGAGTTCTCCAAAGATGCCGACACCGATCCCCTGCTCGGCGACCAGAACGGCGGCAATGCCATCGGCGCGCTGCCAGCCGGTGGCCTCTTCTATACGCGCGCCTTGTCGGAGCGGTTCGCGGTTGAAGGAAGCACTCCGCTGTCGCCAGTTGCTGGGTCACCAGGACCAGCCGGAGCTGGGGCTGGGCGCGGAAACCGATTGCACCCCGCTGGTCCAACCGATTCGGGTCAGGTATGTGCAGTTGACCGGGAAGCATTTCGAGGAGCGCCTGGAGCCGGCCACTCTCGTCGCCCTATCGCGGCGCAGGGCCGTGATGACGACCGAGGGTCCCTTACCTCCCCTCTATTCCAACCTCCTGCTTCGATTGGAGCCGGGGCCTGGTGAGGACAATGCCCCGGAGTTCTACGCGAAGTTGGTCCGCTCGGTGGATGGCACAGCCAACCAGGGTTGCCTTCATTTCACCTCGGTCCCTCCGGCCGTCCGCGCCCGCCTGGACCAACTCCGCGACGAACACGAAACCCTCATGATCGACCCGTGCTGAATGTGACAACAAAACCATAACCCAAGAAAGACACCGACCATGAACCACATCCTCAGTTCACCTGCAATCGCCTGGACCGCGCTGGTGCTGGCTGCCGCACAACTCCTCCTGGCCACAAACGTGACCGCCGCCGGCTACAAGAAGGCGGATAAGACCGGCGCCAGCATCGCCGAGTTCCGCGACGAGATCGTCAACATCAAGAAGGAGGTCGACGCCACCCTGCTGGCGCTGGACAAAATCACGCAGACCGCCAATACCGATCCGCGCAAGGCATTCAAGGAGTTTGACAAGTCCGTGCCTCGAGTGGACAGCGCCGCCCAGAAGGCCAAGAAACGCTCGGAAGACATGAAGACCAAGGGCAATGCCTACTTCGAACAATGGGAGCAGGAACTGGCAACCCTGAACAATCCGGAGATTCGCCAACTGGCCCAACAGCGGAAGCTCAAACTGCAGAGTACTTTTGACGCCATCCGGTCGGTCATGGAACCCGCGCGCGACCAGTTCAACACCTGGCTGAGCGGCTTAAAGGACCTTCAGGTCTATCTCGCCAACGATCTCACCATCAACGGCATCGACAGCGCGAAGACCCTGATCACCAAGTCCAAATCCGATGGACGCGAGGTGCAACAGTCCCTTGACGCGATCATCGCCGAACTCAACACCATCGAAGCCGCGCTCACACCCGCGAAAACCAAGTAAATCGCCGCTACCAACCGTCGCGGACGGCCTTGATGTGTTGTCCACTGCCATGGTCCTCCTGACCGTATGGATTGGCTTGGCCGGCCTCGAGGTCGGCCAGTCAGGAATCGCCCCGCTCACCCGGCGGGGCGATTCCCCTCGCAACGGAATGAATTGGACTATGGTTCGGAATCGCGCAATACTCCGCCCCAACGCGGACCCTGACTGGGAGCGAGAGATTCGTGCTACCCGTTGATGACCTTCAGCGTGACACCACACCATCTGCAACTGACCAATCCTATGAACGGAAGACGTATGAAAGCCATACTACTCCTCCCTGGACGCAAGCGGCGACCGCCGTCGATTCGCTGGTTGCTTGGCGCTCTGCTCGGCTGGGTGTTGGCGCTTCCCATGTCGGCCCATGCCTCCATGTTCAAGGGCGAAACGCTCGACAAAGTGGCCGATGTGCTGACCTGGGTCGTGCTGATCGTGGCTCCGGTCGTGGGCATCGCCGTCTTTCTTCTGATTCACATCCTCCCGGAGAAAATTGCCGAGAAGAAACAACACCCCCAGGCCAAGGCCATCCAATGCCTGTGCCTGCTGTCGCTGGTCTTCGGCGGCCTGCTCTGGCCGCTGGCCTGGCTGTGGGCTTATACCAAACCGGTACTGCACCAGTTGGCTTACGGCACCGACAAAGTGGCGCACGGACATGATGCCCCGGAACCCAAGCCGGCCGACAAAGCGGACGCCACGGAACTGAAGCAGCTCCGCCAGCGCATCGCCGAACTCGAATCCAAACTGGCCGGCAGGACCGTCGAAGGAGGAAAGGCCTGACCTATGGAAATCCTGCTGCTCGGCATTTACGCGTTCTTCGCCTGGCTGGTTTTTGGCAAGTTCAAGTGGCTTCCGTGGAACATCGTCACGCAGGTCATCACGATCACACTCCCGATGGTCGCCCTGACCATCCTCATCCTCTGCCTGAACATCGTCGCGCCATCGTCGCACGACATTCGGGTGGTCAATTACGTTGTCCCGATCAACCCGCCCGTGCGCGGACTGGTCACCGAGGTGCCGATCGAACCCAACCGCCCGATCAAGAAGGGCGACGTGCTGTTCAAGGTGGACCCGACGCCCTATGAGATCGCCGTCAGGAACTCCGAGGCGCAAATTGCCCAGCTCAAGGTGGCTCTCGTCACCGCCGAGGCCAAATCGCGCAACCTGGCGGAATCGTTGAAAGGCGCCACCGGCCAGAAGGAAGCCATCGAGTCGAGGCTCAGGCTCTCCCGGCTGCGGATGGAGCAGTTCAAGGAACTGGCCGACTCCGGTGCCGGCAACCGGTTCGACGCCGAGCAAGCCCAGGCGGATGTGGCCAACCTCGAAGGGCAGTTGGCCTCGCTGATCGCGTCCGAAAGCCAGGCCCGCGAGTCACTCGGCGCCAAGACCGCCGATGGCGAGCAGGACGAAGTCGCCAACGTGAAAGCGCAGATCGCCCGCGCCGAGGCCGAACTGGCCAATGCGAAGTGGGAATTGAGCCAGACCACCTATTACGCCCCCGCCGACGGCACGGTTGTCGCCCTCACGCTGCGACCCGGCGCCATGGCCGTGCCGCTTCCGATGACACCCGCCATGAACTTCGTCGAGGACGAACAGTGGATCCTCGCGATCTACCATCAAAACGAAGTTCGCAAGATTCAGCCGGGCCAGGAGGCGGAGATTTCCTTCAAGATGTATCCAGGCCGGATCGTCAAGGCCAAGGTCGACTCCATCATGTGGGCCACCGCGCAAGGACAACTCCCCATCGGTTCAATGAACCCGGCGGGCGGCGTTGCCCCCATCCCGCCCCACAGCCTCGCCGTCCGCCTGCTGCCTGACGGCAAGGACAAGGACCTCTTCCTCGCGGCGGGCGCGCACGGTGCCGGAGCGGTGTACACCGACAGCGGACACGCCATTCAGATTCTCCGCAAGGTGTTGGTCCGCGTCGGCGCGAAGCTGGATTGGCTGATCCTGAAACTGCACTGAGGTGTCTATGCGGCCACTCAACCTGTGCCTCCATCCGCCCTCACCCCGGCCCTCTCCCCCGGGAGAGGGAGCAAATTTGTCCACGCGCGGTCGAGGTCGACGCGACGGGTTCATCGCGGGTTCTGGGCCCATGACGACCATGGGCGGATGGGTTGCCGGTGATGCCCCAGCGTGCAGGCGGCGCGACAGCGCACCCCCTCTCCCCGGGGGAGAGGGCCGGGGTGAGGGCGGCGGTTTCGCTCTCTTGGGACTGCTGGTGCTGTTCCTCTCCGGTTGCGCCACCAAGTCGCCGCCAACCGTGGCCGAGATCCATCAGCAGTCCGGCACGCTCACCAAGTTCGCGCTGACGAATGCGTGGAAAGCCGCGCCCCGCTCCACCAACGCCATCCAGGACAACTGGCTCGCCACCTTCCGCGATGCCCAACTCGACGCCCTGGTGGCCGAGGCGATGACGAACAATCCGGATCTGCGCGTGGCCTCGACCCGGGTGGAACAGGCCGCGGAGTATGTCGAAATGGCCAAGGCCGCCCTTCGGCCCACCGTCAACCTGGTGGGCACCGGCGGGTTCAACGTGGGCGGCGGGGATGTGAGCTCGGCATTGCAGGGCATCTCCTTCGGCGCTTCCTGGGAGCCCGACTTGTGGGGACGAATGCGGTATGCACGCAACGCCGCCCAGGCCACGCAGGCGTCGGTGCAGGCGGACTTTGAATTTGCCCGCCAGTCCCTCGCCGCGAGCACGGCGCGGAGCTGGTTCACCGCGAATGAAACCTGGCAACAGCAGCAGATCGCCGAGGACATGGTGGAGGCCGCCCAGACCTTGGTGACGCTGGCGACCCATCGCCAGAAAGTGGGTCCCGGCAGCGAACAGGAGGTCGCGCTGGCCCGGGCCGCCCTCGGGAACTATCAGGACAACGCCCGCCAGGTGCGGCTCGCGCATGAGCAAGCCCTGCGTGCCCTGGAACTGCTCCTGGGCCGATACCCGGCGGCGGAACTCGCCGCGCGCCACGAATTGGTCGAACTGCCGGGCGACATTCCCGCCGGGCTGCCCCTCGCGATGCTCGAACGGCGGCCGGATATGATCGCCGCCGAACGCCGCGTGGCCGCCGCGTTCAATCGAGTCGGCGAAGCCAAGGCGGCCCAGTTGCCGCGGATCATTTTGAACGCCAACGTGGCGGCGATTCGCAGCGACATTCTCCAGTTGCAGGATGACTTCGAAAATCCCACCGGCGGCGCCGGCGGCAACCTGATCGCTCCGATCTACAAGGGCGGCGCGCTGAAAACGCAGGTCCGGATCCGGACCCTGGAACAGAAGGAGGCGGTGGCCCAATACGCGCGGCAGGCCTTGCTGGCGCTCGGCGATGTGGAGAACGCGCTGGCCGCCGGCGAGACGCTGGCGCACCGCGAGCAGCTCCTGCGTCAGGTCCTGACCGACAGCGAACGCGCGTTGGCGCTGGCCCAGACCAGCTACCGCGTGGGCCAGGGCGATCTGCGCGCCGTGCAACAACAGCAACTGAATGTCCAGGCCGCGCGGCTGACCCTGCTCCGCGTGCGGAGCGAGCAACTGGCCCAGCGGGTGAACCTCCACCTCGTCCTGGGCGGGAGCTTCACTCAACCGGAACCCTTGCAGGCCAGCGCACCAGCCAGATAGAATCCCTCGCATGCAAGAGATACGAGTTCGCCGAACCACCTCGCGGAACCCCGGCGTTCAGACTGGCCTGGCCCTGCTGACAACCGCACTGATGCTGGGTGCACCAGGCTGCAAGAAACCGGCGCCGGCAGCGCTGCCTCCCCCCGTGGTGCAGGTCATGGAAGTGACCGCCACGAACGTCGCCCGTTCGATTGAGTTCATCGGTCAACTCGACTCACCCCAGAACGTCGAGGTGCGTGCGCGCGTCGAGGCCTTTGTGAAGGAGGTGCTCTTCACCGAAGGCACGAATGTCGTCCAGGATCAGCCGTTGTTCCGGCTCGACGAGCAGCCCTTCGAGCAGCAGTTGGCGGCGGCCAACGGCATGCTCGCGGAGGCCAAGGCCGCGCTGAACAAGTACGAAAAGGACGTGGCCCGGCTCCAGCCGCTGGCGGAGAAGAAGGCCATCCCGCAGCAGGACCTCGATAATGCCGTGGCCTCGGTGGCCGTCGGCCAGGCCAATCTGCTGTCGGCCGAGGCGCGGGTGAAATCGGCCGAGTTGAATCTCGGCTATTGCGATGTCCGGGCACCCGTGTCGGGCATGATCGGGGCCAGACAGGTTTCCGTCGGCAGCCTGGTCGGGAAGGGCGAGCCCACCCTGCTCGCCACGATCTCACAGCTCGACCCGATCTGGTTTTATTGCGCCATCAGCGAGGTGGATTACCTGCACGCCCAGCGCACCGCCAATGCGGCGGGGCGACAAATCGGGGAACTTCCCGTCACCTTGATCCTGGCTGACGGCTCGGAACACCCCGAGCCAGGCGACTGGGTCTTCCTGGACCGGGCGGTGGACGTAACCACCGGCACCATCCGGGCTCGCGCGCAATTCTCCAACCCCAACAAATTGCTCCGTCCAGGCATGTTCGCGCGAATCCGCATCAGCCTGCGGACCGGGGCGGGCAGTATCCTGGTGCCGGAACGCGCGCTGGCGGAGCTGCAGGGGCGCTACTTTGTCTGGATCGTCGGCGCCGACCAGAAGGCCACGCAACGACCGGTCCAGGTGGCTCCGGCACGGATCGGTGCTGACGTTGTGGTTCTGGAAGGTCTCAAGCCGGGCGAGCGCATCGTCGTCGAGGGCCTGCAGAAGGTCCACGAGGGTTCCGTCGTGCAGCCGATGACGTCGGCGCAACTAGCCGCCGCCGCGGCCGCTGCTCAGGCAGGCAAACCAGCCGGGACCGCGCACGGCAAGGAGTGACCTTTATGGCCGACTTCTTCATTCGCCGCCCCATCGTCGCGATGGTGATCGCCATCCTGACGGTGATCATGGGATTGATCTCCCTCACGCGGCTGCCCATATCCGAGTACCCGCCGGTCAGCCCGACCATGATCCAGGTCACCACGACCTACCGGGGTGCCGCCGCCGAAGCGGTCATGGAATCGGTCGCCACGCCGATCGAATCGAAGGTCAACGGCGTCGACAAACTGCTCTACATGCAGTCCTTCAACGCCAACGACGGCAAGATGACGTTGAACGTTTATTTCGACGTCGGCACCGATGTCGATATCATGCAGGTCAACACCCAGAACCGGGTGGGCCAGGCCGAGGCGCAACTGCCGGACGCGGTCAAACGCGAAGGCGTGGTGGTCAATCGCTCCAGCCCGGACATCCTGATGGTCGTTGGCCTCAATTCGCCCAACGGCACCTACGACGCCGTGTTCCTGGGCAATTACTGCGACATCAACCTGGTGGATGCCATCAAGCGGGTGAAGGGCGTGGGCGACGTAAAAAACTTCACCGCCCAGGATTACTCGATGCGAGTCTGGCTGCAACCCGACAAGCTCGCGGCTCTGAGCATCACCCCCTCGGATATTCAAAACGCCATCAAGGAGCAGAACGCTCAGTCGCCCGCCGGCCGCATCGGCGGCGAACCCGCGCCCCCCGGTCAGGAAAGCCAGTTCAACGTCCGCGCGCTCGGGCTGCTCAAAGACCCCAGCGAGTTCGAGGACATCATCGTCCGATCCAACCCGGACGGGTCGCAGGTCAAGATCAAGGATGTGGCCCGGGTCGAACTCGGTGCCCAAACCTACGATATGCGGGCGCGCCTTAATCAATCGCCGGCGGGGGCCATCGGCATTTACCTCGCGCCGGGCGCCAACGCGATTGAGACGGCGGAAAAGGTGCGGGAGATCCTGGACGCGGCGAAGCGGCGTTTTCCGCCCGACATGGACTACGAAGTCACCCTGGATTCGACCCTGCCGATCAAGGCTTCGATGGAAGAGATCGTGCATACGCTGTTCGAGGCGGTGGTCCTGGTGCTGCTGGTGGTCTACATCTTCCTGCAGAGCTTCCGCGCCACCATCATCCCGATGTGCACCGTCCCCGTCTCGCTCCTGGGCGCCTTCATCCTTTTCCCCGTCCTCGGTTTCAGCGTGAACGTGCTCACCATGTTCGGCCTGGTGCTGGCCATCGGCATCGTCGTGGATGACGCCATTGTCGTGGTGGAAGCCGTCCAGCATCACCTCGAGCATGGCATGACCCCGGTCGAGGCGACCCGGCAGGCGATGAAGGAAGTCTCCGGCCCGGTGGTGGCCATCGGGCTGGTGCTCTGCGCCGTGTTCGTTCCGGTTGCCTTCATGGGTGGCGTGACGGGCCAGCTCTACAGCCAGTTCGCCCTCACCATCGCCGTCGCCGTGGTCTTTTCGGTCATCAATGCCCTGACCTTGAGCCCCGCCCTGTCGGCCCTGTTGCTCAAGAAACCAACGCCGGGCCGCGGCCCGATCGCGAAGTTCTTCAAGTGGTTCAACACGACGTTCGACCGCCTCAGCCGGGGCTACGGCAACATCGTGGGCGGGTTGGCCCGCAAAACCGCCCGCTCCATGCTGCTGTTGGTCGTGGTGGTCGCCGGCATCTGGATCATCGGAAAGTTCGTGCCTGGCGGATTCATCCCCGACGAAGACAAGGGATATCTGTTCGTGGCCATCGAACTGCCCGAGGGCGCGTCGCTCCAGCGTTCCGATGAGCTGCTCAAGCAGGTGGAGGGGATTGTCTGCAACACCCGCGGCGTCCGTTCCGCCGTCGGCCTCGCCGGCATGAACATCCTCAACTCCCTGAACGTGCCCAACGCCGCCCTGATGTTCGTCGGCCTCGAATCGTGGGAGGAACGCATGACTCCCGAGTTGCAGGCCAGCACCATCGCGCGCGAGTGGAACCGGAAGTTTTTCGCCATCCCCGGCGCGCGCGTCTTCGCCTTCGGCCCGCCGCCGTTGCCGGGCTACGGCAATGTCTCGGGCTTCACGATGCAGTTGCAGGACCGGTCCGGCGGGACCGTCGAGCAACTGGCCGGCTACGTGACACAGCTCGCCGCGGCGGTGGCGCAACGCCCGGAAATCAGCCGCGTCAGCACCACCTTCAATCCCTCGACTCCCCAAGTCAGGGTGGAGCTCGACCGCGAGAAGGCCCGCACCCTGGGCGTTCCTGTCGACAGCGTGTTTCAGACTTTGCAGGCCTACCTGAGCGGACTTTACGTGAACGATTTTGTGCGCTTCGGCCGGGTCTACAAGGTCTTCCTCCAGAGCGAATCCCAATTCACCAGCCAGCCGGAGGATATCGGCCGGTTCTACGTGCGCAACAACGCCGGCCAGATGGTGCCGCTGAGCACCCTGGTCAAGGTCAGCAAAATGTCCGGCCCAAATTTCGTCACCCGGTTCAACCTCTACAACGCCGCCGAAATCATGGGTGCCGCGGCGCCCGGCTACAGTTCCGGACAGGCGATCAAAGCCCTCGAAGAAATCATGAAAACCATGCCGTCGGAGGTCGGCTACGAATGGTCCGGGCTGACGCTCCAGGAGAAGAAATCCGAAGGACAGGCCTCGGTCATTTTCGGCGCGGCCATTCTCTTCGTCTTTCTGCTGCTGGCAGCCCAATATGAAAGCTGGGGACTCCCCTTCGCGGTCCTGCTGGCCACGCCGACGGTCGTGCTTGGCACGATGGTCGGCATGCTGGTGCGAGGTTTCGAACTGAACGTGTATGCCCAGATCGGCCTGGTCATGCTCATCGGTCTCGCCGCCAAGAACGCCATCCTCATCGTTGAGTTCGCCAAGATGAAACGCGAGGAAGGCGTGCCCATTCTCAAGGCGGCGGTCGAGGGCTCGCGGCTGCGACTGCGCCCCATCCTGATGACTTCGTTTGCCTTCATCCTCGGCTGCGTGCCCCTCATGCTCGCGACCGGATCCGGAGCCGCCTCCCGCAGCACCATGGGCACGGGGGTCGTGTTTGGCATGACCATCGCCACCGCCATCGGCCTGTTCCTCATCCCGGTCTGCTACGTGTTTGTGCAACGGATCGTCGAATGGGGAGGAAAGCCGCCTCCGGCACCCGCCGCCGCCCCTGCTGCCGAGAAAGGAGGGCACTGATGAACGCGCGATTTCAGAATGCCTCACCCCTCACCCCGGCCCTCTCCCGGTTGAGGGG
>JAHDYP010000206.1 GCA_023383055.1 Verrucomicrobiota bacterium
GTGTCGTTGCCCTGGAATCTTCAACTCCGGGGCGGGCAGATCTACACCGATTTCGGCCGGCAGAACTCGCTGCACCTGCACAGCTGGGCGTTTGTTGACGTCCCGCTGGTCAACGGCCGGTTTTTTGGCCCCGACGGCTTGCGCAACCCGGGGGCGCGTTTGTCGTGGCTGGTGCCCACGCCTTTCTTCTCCGAGTTGTCTGTTGCGGTGCAGAACAGCCACGGTGAGACCGCCACCAGTTTTCGGGGTGAAGCAGGTCATGGCCACGGGGACGATGAGGGTCTCCCGTTTGCCTACCGGGAGCCTGAGAACGACCGGGGCGTGCATTCGCTCGAGGATCTTCTGTTTTCCGCGCGATACTCGCTTTCGTTTGGTCTGACCGGGACCCAGACCCTGCTGCTGGGCGCATCGGCGGCGCTCGGGCCAAACAATTCCGGCGACCTCGGCGGCGACACGCAGACGGAGATATATGGCGTTGATCTGCTCTGGAAGTGGCAGGGGGCGCGTCAGCAAGGCGGTTTTCCGTTTCTGGCCTGGCAGACGGAGGCCCTGTATCGGCGCTATGACGCCGGCGCATTCGACTGGGACCACGAGGGCAACCTGGGCGACGACGACGGCAACGGATTCGTGGATACCGGCACGCTGGTGGACCCGGTGACCCTGCTACCGGCCGTCATGGCCCGCGAGACACTTACGGATTACGGAATCTATTCCCAGATCCTCTATGGTTTCCGCAAAGGCTGGGTCATCGGGCTTCGTTACGACTACCTTGACAGCGAGGAAGGGGATTACGAAGCGCGCGGTCTTTTGCTCGCGGACAACGCCGGCGCCGGCTCATCGGTTGGCCCTGATCCCGCCCGCGACCGGCGCTGGCGGCTCTCGCCGAATCTGACCTGGTATCCTTCCGAGTATTCGAAGATTCGGCTGCAGTACAATTACGATGACCGGCGGGACATGGGCGAAGATCATTCGATATGGCTCCAGTTCGAATTCAGCCTGGGCGCGCATCCCGCCCACCGGTTTTGACCCTGTGGTCAGGTCCCACGCCTGGCACCCGGCAACCCAGATGAAACCCAACTTCAAATGCGTCGGTATTCTCCCGCTGATCCGACATGGGGTCAGCGTCATCGCCTTGGCGGCGGTCACGTTCACCGCGGACGCGAGCCTCGACGTCGTGACGACTACCGCTGACCTGGCGGCCCTGGTAACGGTCGTCGGCGGTGACCGGGTTAAGGTTACCGCCCTGGCCAAACCGACCGAGGATCCGCACTTCGTCGATCCCAAGCCGAGCTACATCGTTCGGCTCAACCGCGCGGATCTGCTGGTCGAGAGCGGCGCGGAGCTCGAAGACAGCTGGCTGAGGCCGCTGCTTCAGGGGGCGCGCAACGCGGCACTGCTCGCGGGCGGTGAAGGCCGGGTGCAGGCGGCAGCCGGTATCGAATTGATCGATGTCCCGGACGCACTGGACCGGTCCAAAGGAGACCTGCATGCGGCCGGCAACCCGCATTTCCTCATGGATCCTTTCAAAGCGCGCATGGCGGCTCAATCCATCAGTGAAGCGATGGCCCGGCTTGACCCCGGCTCGGCGGATTACTACCGGGCCAATTTCGTCCGGTTTGGCGAACTTCTCGACCGGCGACTCGAGGTTTGGCAGAAGCGGCTCGAACCTCATCGCGGTCGGCGATTGGTGGCGTATCACAACATCTGGCCCTACTTTGGCCGGCGATTTGGCCTGCGGATAGACCTCTTCCTCGAGCCCAAGCCGGGTATTCCCCCGACTCCCGCCAGCCTCAGCGACGTGGTTGCGGAAATGAACCGGGACAACATCCGCTTGATCCTGGTCGAGCCTTTCCAACCCCGCCGGGTGGCGGAGCGTGTGGCGGCGAGGACCCGCGCGGAGGTGGTTGATTTGACCCAATACCCCGGAGGCATGAAGGGCACTGAAGGGGGTTACCTCGAGCTGATGGATTACCTGATCGAGACCTTGGCGGTGGCCCTGGACAAGACCCAATAGAACGCGCGCGCAAGGGCGCGACACCTCATACCCGCATGGAAATCTGGCAGGTGATGCTCTGGCCGCTGCTGGCGAGTCTGCTGTTGCCGTGGATTCTGGTTTATTACGGCCTCCACATTGTGCAGCGCCAGATTATCTTCGTCGACTTGGCGCTCGCTCAGGTCGCCGCGCTGGGCAATTGCCTGGCGATCCTCCTGGGTTATGACGCCCACGATTGGCA
Source organism: Verrucomicrobiota bacterium (assembly GCA_023383055.1). GTDB lineage: Bacteria > Verrucomicrobiota > Verrucomicrobiia > Limisphaerales > JAHDYP01 > JAHDYP01. The sequence continues at coordinate 2,235 of JAHDYP010000206.1, forward strand.
GAGTTACGCCTGCTCGCTTGCATTTACCCTGATCGGGGCCGCGATTTTCACGCTGACGCGAGCCCGGACCCAGGTGGTGGCGCAGGAAGCCTTGATCGGTATCGTTTACGTCGTCGCCGCCGCGGGTGCCATCCTCATGCTCAGCCAGAGTGCCAGCGGCAATGAAGAGCTCCGCCGGTCATTGGTTGGGGAAATCCTCGTCGTGAGCCCGACGGAAATCTGGCGGACCTTTTTGCTGTATGTCGGGGTCGGGGTGGTGCACTACCTGTTTCGGAGGCAATTCCAGTTGATCACCTATGAGCCGCAGCGGGCGCTGGCGCAAGGCATGTCAGTTGCCCGCTGGGATTTTCTGTTTTATGCCCTGTTTGGCCTGGTGGTCACCACCTATGTGCACCTGGCCGGGGTGCTTCTGGTGTTCTCCTATCTGATCACCCCGGTGGTCTGCGCCAGCCTGCTGTTTGATAAACCCGGTCATCGTGCCGGGTTCAGTTGGTTGTTTGCGACCCTCGGCAGCGTGATTGGGCTCTACGCGTCGTACCGTCTCGATCTGCCGACCGGCGCGGCGATTGTGTGCGCCCTGGGCGGTGTGTTGCTGGTGGTTTTTCCGTTTGCCCGGCTCAGGCGGAGGGCCTGAGCGCGCGCCATCAAGGCAACCGCGCCAGATCGATCGGGCGATAGGTCGTGCGCTCCCGGAGCCAGGCGATATCCGCGTTGCGCGGCGAATGATCCCAGTGTGCCAGGATTTCCGAGTTGGCGGGTTTGATCGTCCGCGGATCCTGCCATTTCCGGGTTTCCAGGTGGCCGTCGGCGAAGTTGATCACTCCGCTGCCGCGGTGCAGGCTTGAGGGATAGTGGTAAAAGCCGTCCACGGTGCCGCCCGGGAGGTACATCATGAAGGCGGGCATGCAGATGCTGCTTGGGTGCACCTCCTGAAACACGAACAGTTGCGAAGGCGCCGCCACGTTCAGGTCGGACATTTTTTGAAAAACTTTGTGTTGGGCGGAGAGTTCGCTGCGGGGGGATACCCAGCCCATGTACGCATTCAGAGCGTAACTGCGGATCTGAGGCTGAGGCGTCGCATCGCCCGCCCGGGTCAACAGGCTCCGGTCTTCGGGGCATTTGTAGACCGATGCTGTGGTCAAATACCCGCCGAATGCGGCATACTGGGGATCGACCAGGTACTGCGTATTGGTGTAGGGCGGTAAATAGAAGTGATCGTCGGCTCCGATCCAGAGCCGGGGATTGCCGGGTCGATCCGGGACGCAATGGCCGTTGGGGGCCATCGAATCGCCGTGGTCATCCGCATACATAGTCCACGTCAACGAGAGTTGGCGCTGGTTATTGACGCAGAAAATCCGGCGTGCCTGCCCTTTGGCGGTGGCCAAAGCAGGCAAAAGCAGCCCCGCCAGGATCGCAATCACCGCGATCACAACCAGCAGTTCCACCAGCGTAAAGGCGGTCGGGTATCGGGGGTTCTGTCCAGGAATTCGCATTTGCATGTAACGGATCGATACAAGCACCGCGGATACCAGCTCCGGTTCCGAGCGGCAAATCCGGCGTAAATACAACAGTCCCAACGCTAAAAAGGCAAGCGCGATATTTCGCGCCCGCGACGGCCCCGCCAGATACCCCCCCTGGGCACATGCATTCGCGCCTGAATCGCATTGCAGGGCCGGTTTCAGGAAAATTCGCGCTTGTCAGACGGTGAACCCCTGATACCTTATCGACCCTTTGTTATGAAAGCCGATACACATCCGAAATACGTGGACGCAGAGATCCGGTGCGCGTGCGGCAACGTGATCAAGACCCGGTCCACCCGGCAAACCATCCTCATCGGCATCTGCAACGTCTGTCACCCGTTCTACACCGGCCAGCAGAAATTCGTGGATACCGCCGGGCGGGTGGACAAGTTCCAGCAGCGCTTGGCCAAGACCCAGGCCGCCCAGGCCGTCCAGGCCGCCAACGTGGCCACTCGCAAGAAGCGGAAGTAGCTCACTTTCACCCATCCGCCCGCCGGTCTGGTTTCATGCCGCGGGCGGATGTTTTTTTTGCCGCATGGATCTGCGTCCGTTTATCGAGAAGTTCACGCGCCGGCTCGCCGAGGTCGAAGCGGAGTTGAGCGATCCCAAGGTATTTGCCAACAACTCCCGGTACCAGGATCTCTCCCGCGAATACTCCCGCCTGAAGAACCTGGTCGCTCATGGCGCGGCTTATCTCAAGACCCTGGACGATCTGGCCGCCAATCGCGCGCTCTTCGAGGCTGAGCTTGCCGATTCGGAGCTGGCCCAGCTTGCCCGCGAGGAGATCGCCCGCCTCGAAGCCGAGGAACAGCGTCTTCAGTTCGAGCTGCAGCGCGGCATTTTGCCGCCGGATCCGACCGATTCCCGCAACACGATCATCGAGATCCGCGCCGGCGCCGGGGGTTCGGAATCGGCCTTGTTCGCCGCCGACCTTTACCGCATGTACAGCCGCTACGCCGAGGCTTGCGGATGGAAGCTGGAAACCCTCGATTCCAATCCGTCCGACCTGGGCGGCTTCCGCGAGGTCATCTTCAGCGTCACGGGCACTGACACCTACAAACGGCTGAAATACGAGAGCGGCGTCCATCGGGTTCAACGCGTTCCGGCCACGGAGGCCCAGGGGCGCATCCACACCAGCACGGCCACGGTCGCGGTCCTGCCCGAGGCCGAGGAAGTGGATGTCCAACTCAAGCCTGAAGAACTCGAAATTACGGTCTGCCGCGCTTCCGGTCCCGGGGGCCAGGGGGTCAATACCACCGATTCAGCGGTGCAGATCATCCACAAACCGACCGGGGTGATCGTGCGTTGTGCCGACGGCCGCTCCCAGCAGAAGAACAAGCAGCGGGCGCTGACGGTCCTGCGTTCCCGGCTGCTCGAGACCCGGGTGGCCGAGGAAAACGCCAAATACGCCGCTCAACGCAAAGCCCAGGTCGGCACGGGTGAACGCAACGAACGCATCCGGACCTACAATTTCCCTCAAAACCGGGTGACCGATCACCGGATCGAACTGACGCTCTACTACCTGCCCGCCGTCATCGACGGCGACCTCGACCCGGTCATCGAACCGCTCATGGCCGATGACCTCCGTTCGCGCCTCGCCAACGTCGGACTTTAGCTGGCGGCTTGCCGCTTGACAGCGGGAGGTCGCGCATGATGATGCGCCCTGAGTCGATGATGAAACCAGCGCGTCCCATGGCGAGAGCGATCCGTCCAGCAGGATCTCGGACTGGCGGAGCCCGAAACGCGGCTGCAATGCTTCACTTGCGTGAGGTGGTCTGGAGAGGTGAGGCGACGGGGCGCCGGGTGCCGGTAGGGGCGGCCGGATTGGCGTTCACGCTGATTGAGTTACTCGTGGTCATTGCGATTATCTCGATCCTGGCGTCGATGCTCCTGCCCGCCCTGAGCAAGGCGAAGGGGAAGGCGCAACAGATAGCGTGTGTCAATCATCTCAAACAGCTGGGGTTGGCGGTGCATCTTTACACAGGGGACAACCACGAGTGGTTTCCGCCCATGCAAGCCATGATGCCCCAGGGCCGGGGCGAGACCAGTTGGCGGCCCTATCTCTTCGATTACGTGGGCAAGAGTCCGAAGCTTTACGATTGCCCGACGGAGAAGAAGGAAGTCTATGCGAACGGCGATCCCGAGATCCTGGGCCAATTCGTCCGCGAGGAGATCACCAATGCGAGCGGCATCGCTGCCGTGAACGTGCACTGGCTCCCGGGAGGCGCCCCCCCGCCGTTTGGGCGGCCGGCCGGTTATGAGAACAACCTCTGCCGATGGCCCAACGTCGAGATCGCGTCGCATTTGATCCTCTTCGGAGACGGTCACAGTGACATCTTCAACGTGTGGCCCAACGACCGCTGGTGGATCTGGAAGGAGCTCGGCGACGCGAACAGCCCCGGGTTCAACCGTGCGACGCAGCAGGATCCCGGTGCGTTCCGGCACAACCGCCGTTCGAACTACGCGTTTGCGGATGGCCGGGCGGTCTTGCTCGATCCCGCCCAGATCCCGTGCAACACCGACGAATGCTGGTGGTCGGCCAAGGCGGACCCCCATTAGCCGCGATGCCTATGGAACGTCGAACGCGCTGGCAATTGATCCTCGCCGCCGTGCTCTTGGCCGGGTCGCTCTTCCTCTGGTTCCGCTGGCTGGGACAGGATCGGGGCGGGACGGAGCGGGCGTTCTTCTACGACCTCAGTGAACAGCAGCTCTTCACGGCCCCGCGCACCGCGGTGCCGCCGATCCGGGGCATCAACGATGACGAGGAAGACGGGATGCGGGCGGTGGTGGTCGCGACGGGCGGCAACCCGCGGGACCCTGCCCAGCGGCGGATTGCGTATCTGGAGCGCTACTCGGAGACTCTCAAACGCCAGTTTCTCGCCCGGCGCGGGGAAGGTCCGATGGCTTCGGGAGAAGCGGGCATTGGCCGGATTGCGGCCCAATCGCACATTTTTGTGAGGCGGATTGACCAGACGGAATGGTACGCGGTCAACACCCCCGAGGGTGAGCGCATCATGACGGAATGGCAGAAGCCCGCTGCGGATGGGACGGTGCCCGTGGTTTGCGTTCCGTGAGGGGCGGTGGGTGGGGCTTCGACGGGGATCCACTCCGGGGATTCAATCGGGGGTTGAACCATTTGGGAGGTCGGTTACCCTCGAGGCGGACTGTGATCAACCGATTCTGAATTATGAAACCGAGCCTGTCATTTCCTTCGCGGTTGCTGGGGTTAACCCTGGGGTTGGGTCTTGCCCCGCTGTTGTGTGCCGGCATCACCGGCCAGTGGGATTTCAACAACCCCGCCAACGGCCTGGCCGCCACCATCGGCCAACCGCTCGAGTACTTCGATGGCCCGAGCGGTCAGACGAAGAGCCAGACCCAGTTCGGAACCACCAGCTCCTTTGGCATCCCTGACATCGACGGTGCGGTGGCCAATGTGATGCATTTCCCGGTCAATCTCCCCACCATGGGCTACATCATGCGCCACGGCATTGGGGAGAACGGGGGTGGATTTTACGTCAACCAGTGGACGTTGATCATGGACGTGCTTTTTCCGGCGGCTTCGAGTGGCGAGTGGCGTGCTCTGCTGCAGGCGGATGTCTTCAACGCGCCGGATCTCGACCACGGTGACACTTCGCCGGACGCGGAGTTATACCTGAACGAGAGCAATGGCCTGGGCATTCTCAGCGATTACGACGGTGAAGCTCCTCCCGATACCTGGGTACGGCTGGCGGTGGCGGTGGATCTCGCCGCGAATCCTCCGGTGATTGCCAAGTATGTCAATGGGGTCAAAGTAGGCGAACAGACTGGCACACTGGATGGCCGGTTCTCGCTCTGGCCCACGGAAGCGGCCCCCTACGATTATGCGTTGTTGTTCACCGACGGTTATGCCGATGGCGTTTACACCCAGCCCGGTTACATCAACAGTCTCCAGGTGCATGACCGGCGGGTATCGGACGGTTACATCGCCGTGCTCGGCGGCCCGACGGCGAATGGCATTTCGACCCAGGTTCAGGAATCCCTTTATTTGACCGCGGTCACGCCATCTCCGGGCGCCACGGGCCTGCCGCCCGCGGTGACCTTCGAGGCGGTCATTACGAACAGCACGGCGACGCTGGATTCCGGCTCGGTGCGACTGACGTTGGACGGGGAGGCGGTCGTGCCGGTGATCACCGCCGGCGCCAATGAAACCACCGTGTCCTACGTCGTGCCCGGGCTCTTGCCGCCGGATTCCACCCATCGCTTTGTGCTGACCTACTCGGACAGCGCCGAACCTCCCACGACGCTGAACAACCAGATCGGGTTCAGCGTGATCAATTACACCAATATCCTGCTGCCCGCGCCCCTGTATTTCGAGGATTTCGACGCACTGAACGAGGGACAGCTGCCCTCCGGTTGGGTGGCCACGCACTTCACCGATGTGAGCGGCAGCAGCCGTGACATCGACTTTGGCAACCTCGATTCGGCCGCGTATGACACCTGGACCGTGGTGGCCGCCTCGCGATTCACCGGTTCCTTTGTCACCTACAGCGATCCCGATAGCCCTCAGGACTGGGAGGATGACTATCGCCGGGTGCTCACGGCTAATCCCGCCAACGTGGTCAACGGAGAATGGATCCAGAACCTCGCGGAAGGGAACTTCTTGTTTGGGAACTCCGGTTACCGGAACGGCTTGAGCCAGGTGTTGTTCCTCCAGACCGCTGATTTCGATCTTTCCGGCAAGAGCAACATCCATCTGGCTTTTCATAGTCTTTACGAACAAAACCAGGATAGTTTTGGCTCGGTCGAATACTCGGTCGACCAGGGACAAACCTGGCGGCCGATCGTTTACTTGCTCCATGGACCGGATATCATTCGCACCGTCGGTGGTGACATCGATGCCGCGGCGACGCTGAGCACCGAGCACAACGATGCCGCGACCTGGTCGGATCCGCCCGGTGTGGCTCGCGGGGGCAACTACGGCGATTTGATCGGCGTGACTCCGGACCTTTGGTCGACGCTGGCTCCTTACATCAGCGCCCGGCTGGACGATAACCCCTCGGAATCCAAACGGGTCGAGATCTTCCGTCTCCCCGAGGCTGACAACCAAACCCAGGTCCGTTTCCGCCTTGCCTATTGCGGCACCGACAGCTGGTATTTCGGCGTCGATAACTTCGGCCTTTACAGCATCTCCACCGTATCCGAGCCCTCCCGAATCGAATCCGTGCAGCTTACCGACGGCAGCCTCGTTCTGAACTGGAGTGGCGGGAACCCGCCGTTCCAGGTCCAGCGCAAAGCGTCTCTGGCCGACCTCGAATGGCAGAATGCCGGGTCAACGACCAGCGATCGCACCTTCACGGAGCCGGCGACGGGTAGCGCCGCCTTCTACCGCGTGGTGGGACAATAGTGTGGTTTGAGCATTTGCCCGGCATGAGTTCGCGCTTGACGGATCGTTGTCCCGGCCCGGGGGCAATGCTGGGTTTGCGAGCCGATCGCGGGTGGCGCCGGTGGCTGCCCTGGGTGGCAATGGTGGCGTGGTCGTGTCAGTTGGCTGGCGCGGCGGTCACCGAGCTCAAGGTGATGAGCTTCAACATCTGGGGCCAGGGTGGCCAGAGCCTGGCGCGGTGTATTGAAGCCATCCGCGAGTCCGGCGCCGACATGGTAGGCTTGCAGGAATGCAATGCCGCCACCGCCCAGACCATCGCCACCGGGCTGGGTTGGGATCATTGGGGCGCCGCCGGCCCCTCGATCGTGAGCCGTTATCCGATCAAGGCCACGATCCCGGCCGGAGGCAGCTCCGGCGTGGCCATCGAGCTGAGCCCAGGCCAGCTGGTTTACCTCTTCAACTGCCATCTCCCGGCATATCCGTACGGCCCGTATAGCATGCGGGAAGGCCGGAGCCAGGAATTTGTGCTCGCCGAAGAGGAACAAACGCGGATGCCGCCGCTCAACCAGGTGCTCAGCGTCATGGCGCCCTATCTCGCCGGCTCGGTTCCTTGTTTTCTCACCGGCGATTTCAACGCTCCTTCGCATCTCGATTACGTTGATTTCCCCTGGCCGACCTCGCTGGCACCCTACGCCGCCGGCTTGCGGGACGCCTATCGGGAAGCGCACCCGGAGCTGCGCGCGTATCCGCCGGCCTTTGCCTTTGACGATCCCGGCATCACCTGGACCCCGATGGTGGCGGAGGAACCGAACGATGCCTTTGACCGGATCGATTTCGTCTACTACTCCGCGAACGATGGCGTGACGGTGCTCGAGGCCTACGAATTGGATGGCCGAAACAGCGCCAACCCGTGGCCTTCGGATCATCGCGCGGTCCTGGGCGCCTTCCGGCTTACCCCGCCAATCCCTGAAGCCAAGGCAACGTTGCCCTCGCCCGCGGACGGCGCGACGAACGTGACGGTCAATCCCACGCTCACCTGGCTGTCCGGGATGGAGGCCCTTTCGCACGAACTCTATTTCGGCACGACTCCCCCCGGCAGTTTCCGCACCAATCTGGCAGACGCCGCGTTTGCGCCCGGCCCGCTCGACCCCGGTTCCACCTATTACTGGCGCGTCGACGAACGCACCGCCTCCGAGGTCATTCCCGGGGATGTCTGGTCGTTTGTGACGCGCCCCGTCCACGAGTACGAATGGCGGTTTGTGCGGGGCGATCTCAGCCCGTCGGTCGGGCAGGGTCTGCTTGCCTATGCGGATGCCGCCACCGCGGGTCTGACCACGTTCGATGTGACCGATGGCCAGACGGTTCCCTTGATGAACGGGCGCCTCGCCCACTATCTCCGCGCACCCGGGTTCACCGCGACCGGCAACGGTTACCTGGCCTCGTTCACCCGGACCGGGCCGAACGGTGGCGGTGTCTACCTCAACCAGTTTACACTCATTTGGGATCTGTTGATTGCGGCGCCACTCGGTTGGACGCCGCTTTTCAACACCAACCCGCAGAACGGGAATGACGCCGATCTTTACCTCGATCCGACCGGCCGGGTTGGCATCGGCGCCATCGGCCACTCACCCGCGAATGTCATCCGCCCTGACACCTGGCATCGCGTGGCGTTCGTCGCGGATCTGACTTCCGGGACGGTGCGTTATCATGTCGATGGCCAGTTGGTATTCACCGGCAGCGCCGCCCTGGACGGCCGGCATTCGCTCTACTCGAATGTCGATCCGGGTCCCGACCTGCTCCTGTTCAACGAAGGCGACACCGCGGGCGTCTATACCCACGAGGTCTGCCTGAGCAGCTTCTTCTGCGTCGACCGGCCGCTGAGTGTGGATGAACTGCAGATTCTGGGCGGTCCAGTGCCCGAGGGGGTGACGATCGGTCTGCGTCCGATCCAACTGGCTGTCCAGCGGGAGGGTGTGGAGTTGCGGTTGATCTGGACTGGCGGCGGCGGTTACTACCAGGTCCAGCGCAGCCCGCAGGGGCCGCCCTGGACCTGGGATGACCTCGGCCCGCCCACGACAGCCATGAGCGCGACCCTCGAGGTGAACGCAACCGCTTGGTTTTACCGGATCGTGGCGCGCTGAGTCGGCCGACGTCGGTTCAGCGCATGGAATCCACGCCACCCGCGCTGGGCCGGTAGTTCGGACAGCGAGCCGCACGGGCCATTCTCCCGCAAA
>JAHDYP010000207.1 GCA_023383055.1 Verrucomicrobiota bacterium
TCGATATCTGGCTTCAGGCTCAACTCAAAACCGCCCAATACATCGCCGGCGAACCGCAGGTCCGCGAATGGGTGACCTCTTTGACCGCGCCGACAGAATCTCCTGGCGACGAGCGTCACACCCTCCAGGATACCGAGCCGCTCGCCCGACTCCGCACCCACCTGGCCGATGCCAGGGATCGCACCGGATTTCAAGGCTGGTACATCATCAGCCGCGATTTGGTGATCGTCGCCGCACCCATCGATCCGCTCGTCGGCCGCTCCGTGCGCGGGCCGCAACTGGCCAATCTCAACCGCCTCTTCGAAACCGGCGAACCTCAGCTCGTGATCCCCATGCACGGGCTCGGACCGCCACGGCGCATGCCCGACGCATCCGCCGATTCCAGCTGGCGACGCCGCGCGTCACGGCCCGATCGGCCACGATTCCAAGCCCCGCCCTTCGGCCCGACGCCCGAGGGCGCTCCGCCACCGGGACCGGAGTCCAGACCGGAAGGCGGCGGACCCGGCTCTTGGCGACGCCCGGACAACCCGGGGTCACCTCAAGTCACCGTCATGCTCAGCAGTCCGGTCCGGGATCCCGACGGTAAGGTCGTCGCCGCTCTCGGTCTCCATATCCAGCCCGAGGGCGACTTCACCCGGGTGCTGTCCTCAGCGCGTTTTGGCGCGACGGGTGAGACCTACGCCTTCAACAAGGAGGGTTACGTCATCTCGCAAAGCCGGTTCGAGGACCAATTGCGCGCCCTCGGCCTGCTGACCAACAACCCCGCCCACTCCTCGGTGCTCGCCCTGGCCCTGCGCGATCCCGGCGGCGACTTGACCCGCGGCTACCAGCCGTTGCTCGCTCCGGATCAGCGGCCTTTCACCCGGATTGCCGACCGGGCTTTGGCCGGGGAATCCGGCCTGGATGTCACCGGCTTCCGCGACTACCGCGGCGTGACGGTGGTCGGAGCATGGCGCTGGCTCCCCCAATACGAGATCGGGGTGGCCACACAAGTCGATTTTCATGAGGCTTACCAGCCGCTCCTCGCCCTCGAACGCGTCTTTCTCCTGCTGGTGGGCGCCCTCGGCGTTAGCTCCGCCGGGTTGCTTGGCTACTCATTCGTCGCCGGCCGGCTGCAACATCGCGTTCGCGAAGCCGAACTGAAAGCGCGCCGATTGGGCCAATACCGCCTCGAACATAAGGTCGGCGAAGGTGGCATGGGCGTCGTCTACCGCGCCCAGCATGCCTTGCTCCGCCGCCCCACGGCGATCAAGCTGCTGCTTCCTTCGAAGGCCAGCCCGGCGGCCATCGCCTTGTTCGAGCAAGAAGTTCAACTCACCAGCCGCCTCACGCATCCCAACACCATTCAGATCTACGATTACGGTCACTCGGATGACGGCATCTTCTACTACGCCATGGAATTCCTCGAGGGACTCAACCTCAAGGACTTTGTCCACCGCGAAGGTCCGATACCTCCGGGTCGGATCATTGCCATTCTCACCCAAATCTGCGGTTCGCTCGGCGAAGCCCACCGCGCGGGGTTGGTTCACCGCGACATCAAACCCGCCAACGTCTTCCTCACCCACCGGGGCGGGTGTCCCGACTGGGTCAAAGTCCTCGACTTCGGCCTGGTCACACCGCTCACCCAGGCAACGGCCCAACCAACCGACCAGACCTCTCGTCGATGGCTGGCCGGCACTCCGGGTTACATGGCCCCGGAAGCCTTTCAAACCCCCACACAGGTCGATCCCCGCTCGGACATCTATTCGCTGGGAGCTGTAGGCTGGTTCCTCCTGACCGGCCGGGAACTGTTCGCGGGCCTTGCCTTGGAGGAGATCATCCAACAACACGCTCGACTTGATCCTCCTCCCTTCTCCCCCGCCAACCGCGCGGCCAACGGATCGCTTGCCAACCTGTTGATCGAATGCCTGAAGCCCGACCCCGCCGACCGCCCCCAAACCGTCGCCATGCTGCTCGAACGCCTTCACCACTGCCCCGAGCGGACGTCATGGGAACCGCAGGACGCCGCACGTTGGTGGGAGAGCTTTCTCCGCGAGCAGCCGTCCATCACCGACCCAACTGCCGCCACCCCTTCTCCTCCCCTCGCGCGTACCCTCGAAGTGGACTTGCAGGCGCGCGGTTTTCCCAAACCCCCGAACGCGGTTGGCGACGACGACGAAACCCGGGCTTGACCTCACTCATGCGACGAAACGGTTCCCGGCCTTATGCCTCGACCGATCCGCCACAGAGGCAACCCGAGCGCCAGCAAACCACAGGCGCTCACGGCGATCAGCGGCTTGTACGTCACCGCGCTGTAAATCAGAAATCCGCACACGCCCGCGAAAACCAGCGGCGTCACCGGATACCCCAGCACCCGGTAAGGCCGTTCCCGGTTCGGCTCTTTGAACCGCAACACGATCACCGCCAGGGTCGACGCCAGATAAAACGTATACACCGTCGCCGCCGTGTAGAGAATCGCGTCGATAAACGATCCCAACGCCACGATCAAGGTCACCGCAATCAGCCCCTGCACCAGCAACGCCACCGCCGGCGTACCCCACCGCGGATGCCACCGCCCCAAATACCCGAACAGCCAGTGGTCCTGCCCCACCGCATACGAAATCCGCGCCCCGGTGAACACCAACCCGTTGACCGCACCCAGCGCCGACAAACAGATCAAAGCGCTGATCAGCACCCCCGCCCCCTGCGGCCACACCGTCGCCACACTGTCGGTCGCCACCGCTTTCGACGCCTTCAAACCTTCGTATCCCAGCGTGTGCAGAAAAGCCGCGTTCACCATCAAATAGAGCAGCGTCACCGCCGCCGTTCCCAGGAACAGCGCCCGCACGATGTTCCTCCGCGGATTGCGCACCTCGCCAGCCACATAGGCCATCTCGTTCCAGCCACCATAAGTAAACAGCACGAAAATCAACGCCAGACTGACCGGCAACTGCCCGCCCCCCTCGGCCGGAGCCGCGGACGGCTCCGCCAGGAAGGCCGCTCCCACAATGACCAACAAACCAAGCGCCTTCACCGTGGTAAGCAGGTTCTGCGTCCACTTCCCCTGGCGCACCCCCAGCATATTGATCAGGGTCAGGATCAACGTCGCCACCACCGCGTAAACCACTTGCGCCTGGCTGCCGCCTCCAAAAGGATCGTAAATCGCCCGCGCATACGTCGCGAAGGCAAACGCCATCACCGCGATGTCCCCCGGCCGCACGATCGCCAATTGCGCCCAGCCAAATAAAAACCCGGCCCACGACCCATACGCCCGGCTCAAATAGACATAATCGCCCCCTTCCTGCGGATACGCCGTCGCCAGTTCCGCGTAACTCAGCGCCCCGCACAACGACAACGCCCCCCCCAACCCCCAAAGCCCCCGCACGCCCCAACCCCCACCGGCACCCTTCGCAATGTCCGGCGCCATTTGGTAAATCCCCGCCCCGATGATGATCCCCACAATCAGGCAGGTCGAATCGAACAGCGTCAGCTCAGGCTTCGGTTTGCGTGTCATAGCGTTCTCTCGTCTGAGCCGCACAGGCTATAACGTCAACCGCTCGTTGACAAACCGTCGCCTGTATACTATCCAAATGTATAGTATATGCACGACCTCACCCCAGCCCAACAACGCGTGCTGGATTTCATCCAGGCCGAAGCCCTCGCCAGCCGACCCAACCCCACCTTGCGCGAGATCGCCACGCACTTCGGCTTTCGCAGCCACCGCGCCGCCGCCTGCCATCTCGAAGCCATTAAACGCAAAGGCTTTATCGTATCCGACCCTCGCAGGGCCCGTTCCCTCCGCGTCGTCTCTCCCTGGCTGAAAATCCGGCGGCGCATCGCCGATATCCCGATCTTCGGCTCAATCCCCGCCGGCTTCGCCCAGAACCGCGAACAGACCACCGAAGGTTGCGTCTCGGTCGACGTCGAAAGCATCGGGTTCAAGCCCACCCGCAACACCTTCGCCCTCCGGGTCACCGGCGATTCCATGATCGACCGCCACATCCTCCATGGCGATATCGTCGTGCTCGAGCATGGCCCGGAACCGCGTCACGGAGATATTGTCGCCGCGTTGATCGATGGCGAAAGCACGCTCAAAACTTTCTTCCGCAAATCCGGCAAACCTTACCTCAAAGCCGAAAACCCGAAATACCCCGATCTCATCCCGGCCCAGGAATTGATGATCCAGGGCGTCGTTCGAGCCCTGCTCCGCAGGCTCGAAAAGTAAGAAGGAAGAATGATGAATGCAGAAAAAGATTTAGGACCTCGCACAAAGCAATTTGCTAAGCAGGTAATCAGACTTTTTGCAGCCTTGTCGCGCGACACGGCCGCTCAAGTGTTGGGAAAGCAACTGTTACGAGCGGGAACCTCTGTCGGGGCGAATCATCGCGAAGCCAATCGCGCGCGGTCGAAAGCGGAGTTCATTGCGAAAATTGGCGATTGTCTGAAAGAAGCCGATGAATCGAGCTACTGGTTGGAGTTGTTATTGGAGGAAGGTTTTCTTCCGCCAACCAAGCTGCAGCCTGTCCTGGACGAGGCCAACGAACTCGTCGCCATATTCGTGACCATCAGCAAACGCTCCCGAGGCGATTCCTAGCATCCTTCATCCTCCATTTTTCATTCTGCATTCTTCATTTTTCATTCTGCATTCTTCCTTCCCCCTTGTGCGAACGATTGTTCATCTGGATGCGGATGCATTCTTTGCCTCCGTCGAGCAGGCCGCCGATCCCCGGTTGCGCGGCAAACCGATCGCCGTCGGCGGTGAAAGCCGCGGCATCATCGCCTCCGCCTCCTACGAAGCCCGCAAGTTCGGCGTTTACACCCCCATGCCCACCGCCCGGGCACGCAAGCTCTGCCCCAAACTCATCGTTCTCCCCGGCGATTTCGAACGCTACGAGCAGTTCTCCAACTGGATGTTCGGTTACTGTTACGACTTCACCCCGGACGTCGAACAAACCTCGATCGACGAAGGTTACTTCGATCTCACCGCCAACCACCAGAAACCGCCCATCGAAATCGCCGAAACCGTTCGCCGCGCCATTCAGCAATCCCTCAAAATCTCCGTCAGCGAAGGACTCGCCTCGAACAAACTCGTCAGCCAGATCGCCTCGAAACTCCATAAACCCGCCACCTTCACCTCGGTGCCGTTCGGCCGCGAAATCCCTTTCCTCCATCCCCTGCCCAATCGCTGGCTCCCCGGCGTCGGTCCCAAAACCGCCACGCGCCTTAACTCAGCCGGGCTCGCCCAGATCCGGCACATTGCCGAGACCCCGCTCGATCTGCTCGAACTGTTGCTCGGCAGCCAGGCGCGCACGCTGCGCCAGTTCGCTCACGGCATCGACGATCGACCACTGATCCCCGCCCGCGAACCCCAGAAATCCTTCAGCCACCAGGAAACGTTCGAAACCGATCTCACCGACGAAGCTTACGTCGAGGCCGTGCTCCGCCGGATGGCCGACCGGCTCTTCGTCAAAATCCGCGCCGAAGGCAAAAGCATTCGCACCCTCACCCTCAAGGTGCGCTACAACGACATGGCCGAGGATCAATGCGCCGAAAGCCTACCCGAACCGACCGATCTCGAGACCGACATCTACGGCCGCCTTCATGCCCTCCTCCCCCGCTCCTGGAAACGGCGCGTCAGCCTCCGCATGGTTTCCCTCAAACTCACCAACGTCTACGACGGCCTCTTCCGCACCGAACTCGCCTTCGACCGCAACGCCCAGCAACACGACGCCCGCGAACGCCTCGCCCGGGTCGTCGATGAACTCCGTCATGCCCACGGCCTCTCGATTCTCCTTCGCGGCCACGATTTCCAGTTGCGCGAAACGCCGGCCTCCGGCACGGCGATCATTCAAGAACCGATTCGGCCCCGCCTCGGAGCGCCGGCCTCCGGCACGGCATCGTTCCCAAACCCCCTCCGCACACACCATCCTCCTCCCTCGCCCCCGCCCCAAGCGGGGGAGAGGGTGCCCGAAGGGCGGGTGAGGGGGCTTTTCGGAACGCCGGCCTCCGCCTCCGCCCCCGCCCTTCGCGTTCACAGCTACTACTCCTTTCTCGACTCAACCCTCTCTCCGAAGGACATCGTCCACCTGGCCGCCCAACACCATTCCCCAGCCGTCGCCCTCACCGATACCGGCAACCTCCACGGCGTCGTCGAGTTCGTCCTCGCCGCCAAAGACGCCGGCATCAAACCCATCCTCGGCGTCGAACTCCGTGCCAACGCGAACGAATCCTG
Source organism: Verrucomicrobiota bacterium (assembly GCA_023383055.1). Taxonomy (GTDB): domain Bacteria; phylum Verrucomicrobiota; class Verrucomicrobiia; order Limisphaerales; family JAHDYP01; genus JAHDYP01. The sequence goes on from JAHDYP010000207.1 coordinate 6,212, forward strand.
CAACGAACGCCGTGCCGGAGGCCGGCGCTCCGATGTCCCAGCGCAATCCCATCCGCTCCTCCTCTACGTCGAGAATGCCCGGGGTTATGCCAACCTCTGCAAACTGCTCTCCCAACACGCCGCGTCGTACTCCGAAGAATCCGTCGCCGCTCAACAAGCCGCACCCATTCCGCAGCATCTGCTCGAATCGTTCGCCGACGGCCTGATCGCCGTCAGCAGCGATCCTTCGCTGGCGCCGCTTTTTCCCGGCCGTTTCTACCAGATCGCCACCGCCCATTTGTCCTCGAGCGCCCTGCCCGCCGTGGCCGCCCCATGGACCTGCTATGCCACCCCGGCCGATCGACCCCGATTCGATATCGTCCAATCCATCCGCACCCGAACCCTCCTCCGGCAACGGCACCCGCAAAAACGCCTGGGCGGCCGTTACCATTTCCGCACCCCTACCGAACTCATCGCCGGCTGTGCCGATCATCCCGATTGGCTCGATCATGTCCGCGAGATCGCCGACCGTTGCCAGTTCGAGTTCCCTTTTGGCAAACCGCAATTCCCCGCCTTCCGCTCGCCCGACGGCGCCAGTTCCAAAGAGACCCTGCGCCGGCTCGTAACCGAGGGCATGCAGCGCCGCTATCACCACCGCCGCATCCTTTCCGACACCGGCGCAACCGTTCCCCTCGCCACCGTGCAAGCCCAGATCGAAACCGAGCTCGCCATCATCGCCGAGGTCGGTTACGAGGATCTTTTCCTCATCACCTGGGACCTCCTCCAAACCTGCCGCACCCATGGCATCGAATGGATCACCCGCGGCAGCGCCGCCGACAGTCTCGTCTGTTATTGCCTCGGCATCTCCGACGTCTGCCCCATCCGCTTCGGTCTTTATTTCCGCCGCTTCCTCAACAAGGAACGCATGGCCCTCCATAAACTCCCCGATATCGATGTCGATTTCCCTCACGACCGCAAAGACGACGTCGTGAATCTGCTCTTCGATAAATACGGCCCCGACCATTGCGCCGTCGTCGGCGGCTTCTCCACCTTCCAGGCGCGCAGCGCCGTCGGCGACGTCGCCAAGGTCCTCGGCGTCTCCGAATTCCAGATCCGCCGGTTCACCGAGCATTTCCCCTGGAGCTTCGGCGGCGGTTGGATCCCCGTGGATGATCTCCGCCCGCGCGGAACCGAACTGATCGAGAAACTCAAGGCCAGCCCTGAATGCCGCGATCTGCCGCTCGACGAAGAACCGTTCCGCACCGCCGTCGAAACCGCCGCGTTTCTCGATGGCTTTCCGCGTCATCCCAAGATGCATCCCTGCGGCGTCATCCTTTCCCGCCAGCCGATGCGCGAACTCACCCCCACCTTCATCTCCAACAAAGGCTGGCCCACCACCCACCTCGACATGGACGCCGTCGAAGCCGTCGGCCTCGTCAAAATGGACATCCTCGCCCAGGGCGGCCTCGCCGTCATGCGCGACGCCCGTCAATCCATCGAGCGGAGCGCCGCCCCACAGCCCGCCATCATTCCAGAACCCCCTCCGCAACCGCATCGGAGCGCCGGCCTCCGGCACGGCGTCGTTCCAGAACCCATTCCTCATGAACCGGCCCGAACGTCGAACACCCAACGTCCAACGTCGAACATCCTCCCGCAACCACCGCCAGCTTCCGAATCCCCGCCAACTCACGACGTCGGCTTCGACGTTCGACGTTCTCTGTCCCTCTCCCTCCTCGAACCCTGGACCGACCCGCAAGTCTGGGAAATGATCGCCAGCGGCGGCGCCCGCGCCGTGCATCATATCGAATCCCCGGCAATGACCAGCCTCTGTCAGATGACCAATGTCCGCGAGATTGACGGTCTGGTCGCCATCGTTTCCGTCATCCGGCCTGGCGCCGCCAACGAACAGAAAAAACTCAAGTTCACCCGCCGTTACCAGAAGCTCGAGCCACCCGAATACCCACATCCATCCCTGGAAGACTGCCTGCGCAGCACGTTCGGCCTGGTGGTTTACGAGGAGCACATCCTGCAGATCTGCGAGGCTTTCGCCGGCCTGAGCCCCGGCCGTGCCGACGTCCTCCGTCGCGCCCTGGTCAAACAGAACTTCAAACAAATCGAGATCATCGCCGGCGAATTCGCCGCCTCGGCCCTTGCTCGCGGACATTTCCCCGAGAAAATTCGCGAGGTCTGGGGTCTGGTCACCGGGTTCAGCGGTTACGCCTTCTGCAAAGCCCACAGCACCGCTTACGGCGTCGAGGCCTACCAGGCCGCCTGGCTCAAACGCTATTATCCCGCCGAGTTCATGGCCGGCGTGCTCACCCACGGCAAAGGCTTCTACGATCCCATCGTTTACATCCTCGAATGCCACCGGCTCGGCCTGCCATTCCTTCCCCCCACCATCAACCAGCCCGGCCCCGCGTTCACCGTCGAACACGGCGCCATCCGCGTCCCTCTCACCCGCGCCAAAGGCCTCACCCAACGCACCACCGACCGCATCCTCGCGGAAACGGACCGCAGCCCATTCCTGTCGCTGGCCGATTTCCAGCGTCGGGTCATGCCCGCCCCAGAGGAAATGGAAATCTTGATCCGGCTCGGGGCCTTTGATCTGTTTGGACACGAACGCACCGCCCAGTTCTGGGAAGGCCAGCAACTCCACCGCGTCTTCGGACATTCCGCTTCCGGCCAGGGCTGGTTGCTCCCGCCCGAAGACCTGAAACGGCTGCCCCAAAGCACCCTCCGCCAACCCACCCGCCGCGAACGACTCGAAGCCGAAACCGAACTGCTCGGCTTCGCCGTCAGCGGTCATCCCCTCGAACTCTTCAACGACATCGCCTGGGACACCTATTGCCCCGTCGCCCGACTCGGCCAGCAGGTCGGCCAGGACATCGTCACCTGCGGGCTCATCGTCGAACAACGCACCCACCACCAGGTCACCGGCGAACCGATGAAATTCCTCACGCTCGCCGACTGGACCGGCCTGGTCGAAACCGAACTGTTCGCCGACACCTACAAAACCTACGGCCTGGCCACCGTCCGTTATCCCGTGCTCGAAGTGGTCGCCCGGGTCGAACCCTACGAGAATGGCCGCGGCTTCTCCCTCCGCGTCCTCCGCGCCGGCAAACCGAGAATGAAAGGGCGAACCGAGAAAGCCGCTCAGATACCGCCAACGAACGCGTTTGTGGGGTTGGATGGCAGTCAAAGCCCGATAGCATGAACGCATCCGCACCGACAACCGCCGGTTGGCGCCATTCGCGGGAGGTTCTCCAGGGCCGCGCCGCCTAAACGTCCGTCCTGCTTCGCGGAGGATCGCTGGTAGGCCTGTTGCCGGCTTTCAACCGTTCCAATCGGCGCAACACCCATTCTATATGCAGGTGCAGATCATAGAGCTCGTCAGCATACGACAGTGGCACCTGGACTTTGAGAATCTCGTTTTCGAGCTTCAGCAACCCGGCTATGTCCTCGTCGACAGTCGCGTTGATCGTCCCCGATTCGATGCGCTGGTCAATCTCCCGCAGATGCTTGTACCACCGGTAAATCCGCGCCCGGGTGCGCCACACGTACAGGGGCGGCGTGATCCGCACGAGCGGAATCAACAACGCCAGCAGCGGAATCACAAGTATGACAATGCGAAACGCCACCGTCGCCACCCAGAACGGCAGATACCGCATCAGAAACGGCGGGCCGAACCGATGATAATGATCCGCCTCGCTCAACAGCTCGAAGTCCGTCGGATAGCTCGCCGGGAATTCACCCGGCCGCTCCAGCGCCCCGCCATCCCGCAACACCTCCGCGGCGGCATCGAGAATCAGCGGCGTCAACCCGGGATGATACCGATCGTTGACTACCAGCGTGACTGCGGCGGCCAAAACAGTCTTGTCCGTGTCAGGCACATTGGCCGCCAGATCGAGCTGTCCCTCGCCAATCTCAAGCGTCATTAGCCTCGGGAAAGTCGCCTGATACGCCCCACCACGCCGCAACCCGTGAAAGTCCAACTCCGGCTCGCGTAGCAGCCGATTCACCACCGCATTGCCGGGCGCGGCCACAAAACACGCCGCATCCAACCGGCCCGCCAGCAACTCCTCGGCCGCCTCTTCGCCGCCGACCCTCACCGCATCAACTCGATCCGCTCCCGCTCCGAGCAGGCCATTGGCCTCGAGAATCGCGCGCGCGGCAGGCAACGTCCCGCTCCCCTCGACCCCAACCGCAACGCGTTTGCCCGCGAGATCACGCAACGAAGTCAGCACGAGCGAACGGCGATGGAAAACCCACATCGGCTCCAAAAAAAGGCTGCCCAGCGACCGCAATTCGGTGTCGTCCGAAACAGCCTCGCTCACCACAAGCCCGGACTGCACCAACGCCATCGATACCGCGCCCTCCTCCGAACGGAGCAGCCCGAGGTTTTCCATCGATCCCGCGGTGGGCACAAGCCAGACCTTTAGACCCTCGCCAGAAAGCCGTTCGGCCAGGCGCAACCCAAAGGCATGATACGCGCCGTTGGTCGATCCCGTGGCCACTTCAATCTCCCGTGGCGGCGTGGGATCGACCAGCAGGAAAAGCAGCGCCACCGCCAGCACTACAACGGCCATCATCCAGCCGTAGACGCGTAAGAAGGGCCACATGCCGGGACATTCCAGGATTTCACGACCGCTGGCAACAGCCGGGTTGTGCCAGGCTCCGGTATCGGCCGGCAGATCCCCTCAAGATCGCGGTTCACGGCGAATCCTTCAGAGCTCTGACAGAGGGACAGGTTCATGGTGGTTGCAGGATGACAGAGGGACAGGTTCGCGATCACCGGGGCTGAGCATAGGGGGACAGGTTCAAAGTGCTTGACCGATTTCCCGCGCGGGTCTATGCCACTGG
>JAHDYP010000208.1 GCA_023383055.1 Verrucomicrobiota bacterium
CTCGGCGAAATCATCCACAATCCCGAGGTCAACGATCAGCTCCGCAACATGGGAATCGTCACCATCTCCGCCAAACCCGGTCCGGACGAGATGGCCCGGCTGAGCGCCAACGACGTCGTCATCATTCCCGCCTTTGGGACCGAAGTGCAAACGCGCAAGGAACTCGAGGCCAAGGGTTGCATGCTGGTGGACACCACCTGCGGCGACGTGATGAGCGTCTGGAAACGGGTGCGACAGTACGCCCGCGAATCCGTCACCAGCATCATCCACGGCAAAGCCAAGCACGAGGAAACCAAGGCCACCACCTCCCAGGCCACCACCTCCGGCACCGGCCATTATCTCGTGGTCTACAACCTCGACGAAACCGATTACGTCTGCGATTACATCGTCAAGGGCGGCGATAAGGCGGCGTTTCTCGAGAAATTTAAGGGCGCCTACTCCGTCGGCTTCGATCCCGACCTCCACCTCGACGCGGTCGGCGTGGCCAACCAAACCACCATGCTCCGCGGCGAAACCGAGGAAGTCCAACGCCGGATCCGCCGCGCCATGGAATCCAAGTTCGGCGCCGCCGCTCTCGACGTTCACTTCCGATTCTTCGACACCATCTGCGGCGCAACCCAGGACCGGCAGGACGCCCTCGAGAAACTGCTGGCCTCACCCCTGGATCTCCTCGTGGTCGTCGGCGGCTACAACTCCTCGAACACCTCCCATCTCGCGGAGATGGGCGAGGCCAAGCTCCCGACCTACTTCATCAAGAACGCCGCCAAGATGGTCTCCGACCAACAGATCAATCACTTCAACCTCGTCCGCCAGGAAGAAGTCCAGACGCGCGACTGGTTGCCCGCGGGCAATATCACGGTCGGCATCACCGCCGGCGCTTCCTGCCCGAACAACCTCATCGAGGACGCCATCTGTCGGCTCTTCGAACTCAAGGGGGTCTCGGTCGAGGAACTCCTGAAGGCCTGACCGTCGCCGGACGGTTCGCCCGGCCGAATATGCCGCTCACGCGCAAGGAACTGGAACGACGCGAGCGCCAGATGCTGGCGCCCTATGCCCAGTGCAGCGCCGACACCCGCGGCCGCGCCCACCGTGAACGGCCGCCGGACTGGCGCACCCATTACCAGCGCGACCGGGACCGCGTGATCCACTCGCGCGCCTTTCGCCGTCTCGAATACAAGACCCAGGTCTTCCTCAACGGCACCGGCGATCACCTGCGCACCCGGCTCACCCACACCATCGAAGTCGCCGCCATCGCCCGCAACATCGCCCGCGCTCTCCGACTCAACGAAGATCTCGCCGAAACCATCGCGCTGGCCCATGACCTCGGTCATTCGCCGTTCGGCCACAAGGGCGAGGAGGTCCTGGACCGCTTGATGCGCGATCATGGCGGTTTCGAGCACAACCGCCAGAGCCTGCGGGTCGTCGAAAGCCTCGAACAGAAATACCCGCGGTTTGCCGGGTTGAACCTCACCTGGGAAGTGCGCGAGTCCAAACACGAAACCAGTTACGATCACCCTTCACCCATCGGCCACCCCGCCAGCCTCCGCTCCGCCTCGCTCGAAGCCCAGGTCGCCAATCTCGCCGATGAAATCACCTATTATAGCCACGACCTCGACGACGGCCTCGATTCCGGCCTGCTCTCCGAACGCCGACTCAACGCCGAAGTCCGCATCTGGCACGACGCCGCACGATCCGTCCAGAAACTCCACGGCCGGCTCCCGGCCGAGTGCCGCTGGTATTTCGTCATCCGGTGTATCATCGACGGCGAGGTGCGGGATGTGGTCCGCACCAGCGAACGGCGCATCCGCCGTTCCGGCGTCGCTTCCGCCGACGCGGTCCGGCAGCTCCCGGAATCGCTGATCGCTTACAGCCCCGCCCGCCAGCAACTCAACCAGGAACTCCGCCGCTACCTGCACGCCCACCTCTACTACAACCCCAAAGTCCACGAACCCAACCAACGCGCCGTTCGCCTCATGGAACAGCTCTTCGAGTATTACCTCAGGAAACCCGGCGCCATCGGCCGGCACGCCCGGCAACGCGTCCGCGAAGTGGGCCTCCACCGCGCCGTTTGCGATTACATCGCCGGCATGACCGACCGCTATGTCGCCCTGGAATTCGAACGACTCCTCGGCGCCTGATCCACGGGCCCGCCCCGCGGTTCCCGCCACGGATCCCCACCGCGTGCTCATCGCCACCGTCACCGCCGGTGGCGGACATCTTCAGGCCGCGCGCGCCCTCGAAGCAGCCTGGCGAGAGCACCGGCCCGCCGACTCCGTTCAAACCGTCGACCTGCTCGACCTCGTGCCGCGTCTGCAGCGCCAGCTCTACATCCAGACCTACGTCAACCTGGTCGAACACGCCCCCGAGCTCTGGGGCATGGTCTTCAAGAAGACCGATGATCCCGCCTTGGTCCAACGCTGGAGCCGGTTTCGTCGCCGGTTCGCCCAGGTCACCAATCGGCGTTTCGTAAGCCACGTCGCCGAGTTCAATCCCCACGCAGTCGTCTGCACCCATTATCTCCCGGTCGAAATCATGGGGCACCTCAAACAGGGCGGCTCCCGCGCCTTCACTGTCAGTGTCGTGACCGACTTCGAGGCCCATTCCCTCTGGATGGATCCACACGTCGACCTTTACTGCGTCGCCGCCGACGCCACCCGATCGAGCCTGACCGCCCGCGGAGCCGACGCGTCCCGCGTGGCCGTAACCGGCATTCCCATCGCCCCGAAATTCTCGACGCCGCTCCGCCGCCTCGCCCTCCGCAAACAACTCGCCCTCCGACACGATCTCCCAGTCCTGCTCGTCCTCAGCGGCGGCTTCGGCATGGGCCCGGTGGCCGAGATTCTCGACGCCCTCAAACAGATTCCCCGCCCCCTCCAGGTGCTGGTGGTCTGCGGCCGAAACGAAGAACTTCGGCAGCAACTGGCGACGCGCGATTACCGCCACGCCACCCGGGTGCTCGGCTTCGTGGATGACATGCACCATCTCATGGCCGCAGCCGATCTCATCCTGACCAAGCCCGGCGGCCTCACCACCTCCGAAGCCCTCGCCCTCGGCCGGCCCCTCTTCATCCTGAATCCCATCCCCGGCCAGGAATCGGCCAACAGCGACTTCCTCCTCGAACGCGGCGCGGCGGTGAAGGTCAATCGGATCGAAGATCTCCCGTTCCGACTCGACGAAATCCTGGATTCATCCCAACTCCGGGCGATGGCCCGCGCCGCCAAACGCCTCGGCCATCCCGACTCCGCCATCTCCGTTTGCGTCGAAGTCATCCGACGCCTGGCCGGACGCAATCAGGCTCAGCCGTAAGCCGGAATTGAGCGTGCAACCGAATGACCGTGTGGCATCATGGCGCCATGCCCGGCCCGGCGAATGACGGCGTGGCGACGGCTTCGCATCCCAGCGCGTTTGCGACGACCCACTGGAGCGTGGTGCTGGCGGCGGGACAGAGCGAGTCACCCCAAGCCGCCCAGGCACTGGAGACACTCTGCGGCGCGTACTGGTATCCCCTCTACGCGTATGTCCGTCGGCGGGGGCACGGACACGAGGATGCCCAAGACCTGACGCAAGCCTTCCTGCTGCAATTGCTCGAGCGCAAGTCGTTCGCGCGCGTCGATCGGGGCAAAGGACGGTTTCGTTCTTTTCTGCTCGCCGGGCTGAACTACTTTCTGGCGGACGCACACGATCATGTCAGCGCCCAGAAGCGCGGCGGCGGCCAGCCTACCCTCTCATTCGATGCGCACACGGCCGAGCAGCGTTATCGCCTCGAACCCGTGGATGAGCTCAGCCCCGACAAACTCTTCGAGCGCCAGTGGGCCCTGGCGCTGCTGGACCAGGTGCTCGGGCGCCTGGAAAAGGAGTTTTGCGAAACCGGCAAGGCCGGCCTGTTCCAGCAGTTGCGGGTATTCCTCGTGGCGGGTCGAGGCGAGCCCACCTATGCCCAGGTGGCCACCGAACTGGGCCTGACCGAAGAAGCGATCAAGAAAGCCGTGCACCGCATGCGACACCGGTATTACGCCCTGTTTCGGGAGGCCATTGCCCAGACGGTGGCCGATCCGGCGGAGGTGGCGGACGAGCTGCGCTATCTCTGCGCCGTGATGGCCGGGTGACCGGTCGGGGCATGGCGCGAGAACCGTGTCCCGCTTCACGGTCTTTTCCGGTAGTATCAGTGGCGTCAATGGGTGCCAGGTCGATATGGCAACTCCGAGCACATGTCTGCACTGTGGCGCGCCTTTGGTCGGCGGCGCGTGTCAGGAATTCTGTCCAAAGTGTCTCTTCCTCCAGGCCAGCGCAGGTCTGCTCGGTCCAGCCCTGAACCTGAGCGTCGAGGATCAGGAGTCAGAAGTCAGCGGTCAGAACCCAGCGGTCGGAGGTCACCGCCCAGGTGGCGCCTCGGCAATCGTAAATCGCCAATCGGAAACCACGAATCAGTTTGGCGACTACGAATTGCTGGAGGAGATCGGCCGCGGCGGGATGGGCGTGGTCTATTGCGCCCGACAACGCAGTTTGAACCGGGTGGTCGCCATCAAAATGATGACCTTCGAGCCCAACTCGAATCCCGACTTGGTCAAGCGGTTCCGCGCGGAGGCCGTCTCGGCGGCCAGCCTGCACCATCCGAACATCGTCGCCATCCACGAGGTGGGCATCCATGAGGACCGGCACTTCTTCGTGATGGACTACGTGGAAGGGCGGAGCCTGGCCCAGGGGATTTCGGATTTGCGATTTCGGATTTCAGATTTCAAGCAGTCGGCCCGCTGGATGAAGACCACCGCCGAGGCGGTGCACTACGCCCATGAACGCGGCATCCTGCATCGCGACCTGAAACCCTCCAATGTCCTGATCGACTCGCAGGATCAGCCGCAGGTGGTGGATTTCGGCTTGGCCCGGCAGTTGGAGGGCGACTCGGAATTGACCGTGACGGGTCAGGTGCTGGGTTCGCCCCAGTACCTGCCGCCCGAACAAGCCGCCGGCCCGCGCGGTCGCGTTTCCCGGCGCACCGATGTGTACGCCCTGGGCGCGACGCTCTATCACTTGCTGACCGGGCGCCCGCCCTTTCAGGCCGAATCCCTGGCCCAAACGCTGGACCTCGTGCTCCACGCCGAGCCGGTCGCGCCGCGCCTGCTCAATCCCAGCGTGCCCCGCGACTTGGAAACAATTTGCCTGAAGTGCCTGGAGAAAGAACCGGCCCGCCGATATCCCACGGCCCAGGAACTCGCCGACGAACTCGCGCGCTTTCTGGCGGGTGAGCCGATCCAAGCCCGCCCCACTAGCCGGGCCGGCAGGGCTTGGCGCTGGTGTCGGCGCAAACCGCAGTTGGCGAGCCTGGCCGCGGTGGCTGCGCTATTGTTCGTGTTGGGATTCGCGGGCGTCCTGTGGCAGTGGCGGCAAGCCGAATCTCAGCGCCAGCGGGCAGAGGCTGGCGAACTCGTGGCGCGCCGTTACCTTTACGCGGCCGATGTGCACTCGGCCCAGCTAGCCCTTGAGGCGAATAACCTGGGACGCGCGCTGGAGTTGCTGGACCGGCAGCGGCCCGATCAAGAGCCCGGAATCCCTGCTGGACCGGCAGGAGGGCGAGATCCGAAATCTGCAATGGACCTGCGCGGCTGGGAGTGGCGATACTTGTGGCATCAGTCTAAGAGCGACGCAGACCTCGTACTCGGCAGCCTTACGAGCGCGATTTTCTCCTTGGAGGCCTCCACTGACAGACGGTTCCTGGCCGCCAGCTCGGAGCTCGGCGCAGTCAAGGTGTGGGACTTGTCCACACGCCAGGCGGTTGACTTGGCGTCCGCGGGTGGACTGAATGCCGTTCTGGCGTTTTCCCCCGATGCTCATTTCTTGCTCTTCACCGATCAAACCCGTGATCGACTCGGTACGATTGGCATTTGGGACACCCGAACGCGGGAAAGGTTGGCGCCCATTGTTGACTCCAGATATGTCGCCTCGATGGGCTTTTCTCCGGACGGTCGATGGTTCGCCTTCGGGGTTGGGTCACTTGACGGAAGCAGGCGCCTGTTGGTCCGGGATTTTACCGCCCAGAAGCCGGTGAGGGAGTTGCTGGGTAAAACCAAAATCGTGGACCGCCGCAATGGTCTTGCGTTCGTGTTTACGCCCGACGGCCAGCAGATCGTCGCTTCCGAAACTGATGGCCGGATCGTGCGGTGGAACTTCACGGCCGGAAGCGAGCCGGACTACTTCAACGCGCACAAGGACGGCGTGACCGCGATGGCCATCTCACCCGATGGCCGAGTCCTCGCGACCGGCGCCGGATACTCGGAAGCCGTCATTAGGCTATGGGAGGCTTCCACGTTCCGTCCACTGGGCGTCCTCACGAATCACCTGGGCTGGATTTCGGACCTGAGGTTTTCCCCGGACGGCCAGACCCTGGCTTCGAGCAGTGGGGACCAGACGATCCGGCTATGGGACCCCGCAACGATGACGGAGAAGGGCGTCTTGCGCCGACACAAACAGGAGGTGTGGCGGATTTGCTTTTCGGCGGACGGTCGGAAGCTGTTCAGCGGCACCCGGGACGGGACGATTTATGGCTGGTCGGCCCAGGCCCTGGCGGCCAAGACCGACTCTGAGACCGTCCAGACCGACCTTTGGGCGTTGGCCCTTGCTCCGGACGCCACGCAGTTTGCCGGGCTCCGGCAGGGGGGGGTCTGCCTCGGGGACATCCGCAGTGGCCAGCTCTCACGCCCCATTGCGGCACTGGGCACCAACAACACGAGTTTGCTCTATTCCGGCGATGGCCAGCATCTGTTCGCCGGAACGGAAGTCGGCGAAATCCAAGTGTGGTCTCTAGGCCGCGAGAAGACAGTCCAGACCCTCCACGGCACGATGGAATGCGTTGTTCAGCTCCGGCAGGACGCCCTTGGGCGGATCCTGCTTGCGGTCCAATCGACCAACCAGTTGCTGCGCGGTCCCTCTTGGCTCCAGATGTGGAACACGGCGACTTGGCAGCCGCAAGCATCGTGGACCCATTCCAGTCTGGTCCGTGCCTGCGCTCTTTCACCGGACGGACGGCGCCTGGCCACGGCCCACCTGCCGGGTATCGTGATCCTTTGTGACCTGGCGGCCGGCATGCGGACCAATCGCCTGGATTTCACCGGAAGAATCTCGGACCTGGCTTTCTCACCGGACGGCCAATTACTAGCCGCCTCCTCTGAGGAAGGCTCCGTCAAGATTTGGGAAGTGTCCACGCTGCGCGAATTGACGGTGTTACGGGCACTTTCGTTGTCCGTGCATGCCCTGGCCTTTTCACCCGACAGCCGCCGCTTGGGCACCGCGAGCGAGGGGGACGAAGCGATCCGGCTCTGGGACGTCGCCACGTGGCAGCCCTTGATCACCCTGGGGAACAGGGGGACCGCCATTTCGCAACTCGCCTTCACCGCGCAGGGAAATGGGATCGCCGCAGTCAACCGGCGAGAGGGGAAAGAGGAAATCATCCTCTGGCAGGCGCCCTCGTTCGAAGACATCGCGCAGCGCGAACGGGCAAGCCTTAGCTTGCGGTAGCCGATGTCTGCCTGTTGCGCATGACCGAACACGCGCCCGAATGCAAGGTCTTCACCGCTGACCGCGATGCCCGCATCTACCGCGGACACGGGCGGTTGTCCATTTCGCTGCTGGCACCGTTCTGTGCATCCACGCAGGTATTTTGTCCCCATTCGTCGCTTTTTCCTGTGGTACGGGGTGATGACTGTAGTGGCGTCAGTCTCACGGCGTGTTTCTGGCCTTGGCACTCGCTTGCCTTTGGAAGTCTCCAACCGCCGAAAACCACACCACAAAAGTCACCGAAAGGACCCATCCTATGATCAGCAAAAACAACCTTGCAGTGATCGCTCTGGCCTTGGCGGCGGGCGTCTCAACATCCTCTGCGGAGACATTGCTGTGGAGCGATAATTTCAATGACGACATCCCGATCGGATGGGAGAACAACTCGGTTGCGCCGTTCAATGAGGTCAACCAGCAGTTCGTTATCATAGGGAGCTTCCCTCCCACTCCGCTGGACAACCCACGGGATGCCATAGCCTACGGTCGCCATCCGATCGCCCTCGCCTCGCTTCCTGATCAGCAGACGCTTGAGATGCGCGTCGATTTGGCCGGTGCCAATCAGAACGACGCCTTGGCGGCCTTACAATTCTTCTGGGCACCCGAATATCAAGGCTACCTGCTCTTCAAGGATCAGGATGAGGTTTGGCTGGTGAAAATGTACAACGGGACCAAATCACTGGCTTCGTTCTTCTGGGAGAACCTCCCGCTCAAGAATCAAAACGTTACGTTGGTCCTTTCCCTCACGCCCCGCGGCTCCGACTTGAGGATTACCACCCGCGTCCTGGACAAGGACAATGCCAATGCGGTCTTGTTCGAGCGCACGGTGACCGACACGCTCCAGGCTGATCCCGTTCTCCCCAGCGGCGCGGTCAAAGGTTTTAAAGGCGAGCCGGACGTGGCGGGAACTCCATTGCCGGGGGAAAATGCTACTGCTTACTACGTTCAGTTGGCTCTGACGTGGGGCAACAGTGAGAACGCGTCGCAGCCTGCTGCCGAGGTCATCTTCGACAACCTGGAAGTGTGGCAATACGAATCGCCGCAACTGGCGATTCAGAATGCCGTCGTGCTCTCCTGGCCCGTCACTCAAGGGGAGTTCGTCCTGGAAAGCGCCCCCAGTGTAAGCGGTCCCTGGGACCCGGTTACCGACGCGTGGTGGCAAACCAACGCGACACAGTGTCAGGTCACTGTCCTCGCGCCGGCCAGCATGACGCTGTTCCGCCTGCACCACGCCGGATTCCCGAGCTACATCCCGTTCGACCGCGCCCAAGGTGAAATACCCGAGGGAGTGGCGATGGACCAGGCCGGAAACGTCTATGTGGCCGTCGGCGGCCCCGGCGGCCCCCGCAACGGCCAAATCTGGAAATTCTCGGCTACCGGCGAAAGCAGTGTGCTGGTTGACTTTGGCACGCCCGGTGTCACCGGTCTGGCAGCGGACAGCCTGGGCAACGTATATGTAACCCGAGATGTCGCGCCACACCAAGGGGTCTACCGAGTCAGTCCCGATGGCCAGGCTGTTCGCCTGCCGGGGACGGAGCAGATCGTTTTTCCAAACTCCCTGACCTTCGACCCCGAGGGCAATCTGTTCGTCACCGAGTCTTTCTCCTTCGACCCGCCTTTGACACCGTACGGATACACCAACTACATCGCGCCAGCCTTCGGCCGAGGCGGCATCTGGCGAATCCCGCCCCAGGGCACTGCGGAGTTGTGGCTCCGGGACGACCTGTTGAGCGGGACGGGGAGTCTGGCGTTCCTCCTCCCGTACCCGTGCGGCGCCAACGGCATTGGCTACTTCGAGAACGCCCTCTATATCGCCAACACGGAGCGGAGTCTTGTCGTGCGCATTCCCGTCCTATCCAGCGGCGCCCCGGGCACCATCGAGACGGTGGCTCAGGTCCCCGACCCCGATCCCAGCTTCTTGGCCTTTGGACCGCCGGTCCCGGACGGCCTCGCCCTCGATGTCCAGGGCAACATCTATGTGCCGGTGGTCAACCGCCACGCCGTCATTCGAATCAATGCTGACGGCCAGGCATGGACGACGCTCGCCACCATGGCCGATCGCCTCGACGCCCCGGCGAGCCTGGCCTTCGGCACGACGCTGGCTGAGCGCACGAGCCTCTTCGTCACCAGCCTGTCCATGGTGCCCGGCTTTGCCGGACCCAGCCTCATCAAGCTCGACGCGGGCATCCCTGGCGGGCCGCTGCCCTGAGCCATTTGGAGTTTCCGCGGGCGGGTGCTGGTGATAGCGTGTCGCCCATGACGACGAAGAACCCGTTTCCCGGGATGAATCCGTTCTTCGAGCAACGTTGGCGGGATGCGCATTCGTCGCTGATCACCTATCTGCGGGATGCCTTGCAGGAGCGCTTGCCTCCCGACCTCATGATCGGGGCGGAGGAGCGGGATCGCTACGGTCGAAAGTGCCGCGCCTTGATCCGCGGCGGGGTGAACCTGGTGGAAATCGACCTGGTCCGGCAAGGCGCGCCGGTTTTTCCGGAGGCCATTCGGAAGGTTCTGCATCCCGCGGGCGCCTGCTACGGCATTTGTGTCTTTCGCGCGGCGCGGTCGTCGGAGCGCGAGGTCTTTCCCATCCGGCTGCGCGATCGTTTGCCGGCCATCCGGGTGCCGTTGCGGCCGACCGACGCCGACGTGGTGGTGGACCTCCAGCCGTTGATTGACCAATGCCACGAACGAGGCCGGTATCATCTCCTGAATTACCAACTCGACCTCGATCCGCCGCTGCCTCCCGAGGAGGCGGTTTGGGTGGATCAAGTGCTGCGTGACCACGACTTGCGCTGACGGCCTCCGATCACCGCAGCCACCCGGCAGAATCGCCTCAGTTCCTGAACTGCGCACACGGCCAAGCGTGGGGGGGGGTAATCCCCCTGGATTTCTGTTGGACCTGGAACGGGCGGAACCGCGTTATCGGCTCGAGCCCTCTAAGGATACGAACCCGGAACGTCTTTACGAGCGTCGGTGGGCCTTGGACCTCTTAGACCGCGTGCTGGTCCGATTGCGGCACGAGGCCGTGGTTTCAGGTCGGCAGATGGTCTTCGATCAACTCCAGGGCCGCCTGGTGGGCGAGCGCCCGGCGGAGACTTACGTCCAACTCGGAGCTAGGCTGGGCTTGAGTGAAGCGGCGGTGAAAGAGACGGTCCACCGACTGCGACAGCGGTATCGTACGCTGCTGCGCGAAGAAGTGGCTTGCACGGTGACACACCCCGACGAGATCGATGAGGAGCGGCATTTTCTGTTCGCAGTAGTGTCACGCCCTAATTTCCGTTTGTCATTTTCGCAGTTATGGAGATGTCGAGGCGGGAGTTTTTGAAGCGGGCCGTTCCGGTCTGGGAACGCGACTGTGCCCGAAGGGTCAGTCGCAGCAAGCTCGCGCGCTCGGGGGCGCTCGGACTGTTCCGAACCCCCTTGACCGGGCGGACGTTGCTGCGGCTGGTCTGCGACACAGCCGC
>JAHDYP010000209.1 GCA_023383055.1 Verrucomicrobiota bacterium
TGACTTTCAAGCTGGCCGGCGAAGCCCCGGTTTACAGCGCGGCGCTTTTGTTGTCCTATGGCCTCGGCCACTGCGGGGTGATCGTGGTGGCGGGCACGTCCACCGAACTGGTCGAGCGGTGGCTCAAATGGAACGATCGATCGAAAGGCGTGGCCGGGTTGAAAGTCGTTTGCGGCGTCCTCGTCATGCTGGGCGGCGTCTGGTTGATTTATGCGGCGCCGTGAGGCGTGAATACGTGAGGCGTGAATACGTGAGGCGTGAATACGTGAGGCGTGAATGCGTAAGACGTGAATGCGTAAGACGTGAATGCGTGAAACGTGAACACGTGAATACGTGAATACGTGAAACGTGAATGCGTAAGACGTGAATGCGTGAATTTGGAATGCTGACTAAAACTGGAATCCACAAAACCAAACCAAGAGGAAATCCCATGAAACAGAACGTGACGCGTCGCAACTTCATCGCCACCGCGGGTGCCGCCGCCCTGGCCGCCTCCACCACCTCCGCCCTGGCCGCCGAAGCCGCCAAAGGCAAGACCCTGACAATCATTGGGGTCTCGTGCAGCCCACGCAGAGGCATGACCACTTCAAGAGCCGTTCAGGCCGCGCTGGATGCCGCCAAGGCCGTGGATCCGCGCATCGAGACTGAGTTGATCGATTTGGGCGGGTTGAACATCGCCCCATGGTCACCCACACCACCGGCCGATGACATGGCCCCGCTCCTGCCCAAGTTCCAGGACCCCGCGCTTGGCGGCCTCATTATCGGGTCACCCAGCTACTTCCGCAGCCTCAGCGGACTGGCGAAGTGCTTCCTCGAACGCCTCGCCCCGTTGCGGGAACCAAAGATGGTCCTGGCCGAAAAGCCCTTTGGCGTCGTCGCCGTCGGCGCATTCCGCAACGGCGGTCAGGAACTGACCATCGAACAAATCCAAACGATTCTGTTGTGCTTCGGCATGATCCCCGTGGGCGGCCACGGCCCGGCTTTTCAGGGGGCCACGCTGCTCTCCGCCAATGACAGCATCGCCCAGGACGACCTCGGCCTGAAGACCGCCGCCCAGCTCGGCAAACACGTCGGCGAAGTTGCGCTGAAAATGGCCGGTTGACTCCTCGGAAGGGCAGAGTGTGCCGGGGCACATCCGGAAAATCACGTGGGCATTGGCGCCATGGCGTGAATACCAGCCCGCGCGAGTTGACTGGCAAGTTCCATGATCAAGGGACGGTCTTTGTTCCCGGTCACGCCGTGCCCCAGCACGACCAGGATCGAACCTTCTGGCGCGCCGGGATGGCAGGTGAATTCGAGCCGTTCGTTGTGGCGGTTGCGAATCTCCTCGGGAATGGATGGTTTCATGACCATGGCGGCGCGGAAATTATCAGCCCTCGGGCGCGACAGCAACCAGATCCACCGAAGATCCACCGAAGCGCGTGGGGTTGAACTTCACCCTCAAGGATTCCAGCCTTGGGCGAGGAACCCCTATTACACATTCGAGAACACCCGGTTGCCGCGAGAGCCGTCCCCGACCGCCTATCGTGAGGGCGAATCGATGGGGCGGCCGCACGAGTTCTTTCACTCCGTCCCCGCCGTCAATAACGATGTGGTTCTTCTCGGCTACTCGACCACGACCGTGTGTCCATAGTTGCCATGGACGACGCAGGACGCGCCCTGATCGGTTTCTCGAAACTGCACGATGATGTTGACTTCCCGCACCCGGCCGTCGCTGCACCGGATTCGGCTCGGCACGAGAGCAAGCGCACCCAGCCGCGACTGGCCTTCCTTCTCGATCGGTCCGATCCGCAGCAGCTCCACCGCTTCATCCTCAGCCATCAGATCGAGCAGCAGCCGGTCCGGCCATGTCGCGGTGACGGGACAAAGTTGGCGAATGCGCGCGAGGTCGTCATTCAGCACGGCGGACCAGAATTGTTCGAGCAACCTCCGGCACGCTTCTTCGCGGGTGAGTCCTTCGGCGGAGATGCCGCTCTTGGGATTGCTCAACATCGGAAGGTTCGCGTCAGGAATCGTCAACGGCTTCTCGACAAACGATACGCCGGCGGGTGGCTCGAATTGGAAAGCGCTGTCGGGCAGGTCCTCGAAATAAACGATCTTGTCGAACGAGAAATCCGGCGCGCCACGCCGGTCCAGGTTTAGCCAATGCGTCATGGTGACGGGGAGTTTCGTTGTCGCGTCAAATTCGATGAGAAACGATTGCGGCCCGGTGGCGCTTTCGAGGCTGGCGGTGACGAGAATCCGCTTCTGCCCCGTGGCCGGATCAGCGCCCTCGACGGCATTGTAGTTGGGCAACTTCGAGAGTGTGGTCAGGAACTTTGGACCGAGCCACGGATTCAGCCCCATGGTGATGGCCGGTTCAACCAGGACGGTGTTGCGGGCGTGATCGTAAACGTAGGTCTTGTTGTCCTTCACCCACGCGGTGAAGCTGTCCGATCTCGCGAGACATTCGGCCGAGCGCGATCCCGTCGCATCGGCCCGTGCCCACAGTTCGGCGGGAGCGGCAGGGCCGCCGGCGGTGGTGGCGCCCGTCATTCGGACGGCATTGTATTTCTCAAGCGCTTCGATGGCCTGTTCAATAGCCCAGGCGGACGTTGTCGATTGGTTCAGAATCAGCGCGGCCAGAACGGCCAGTCCCAACGCGCCGCCGAGTGTGTATCGAATGGTTTTGTGTTTCATGATCATGATGAGTAGCGCCCAAAGGCTCGGTTCGTTGGAAAGAGAAGCAATTGGGGCGGTTCGCTCCGCCTGACGGATTGCGACCCGAACACGCGCGTCCAATTCAGCGCTGGGCGGCACGCGCAATTGGCGGATCAGCTCGGGGATGTCATCGGTTCGTTGCATTTGTTCGTCTCCCGGTTCAGGCGTGTTCTCAGTTTTTCGAGGCCGTAGCGATAGCGGCCTTGCACGGTGTTGATCGAAGCCCCTTGCATGTCCGCGATGGCGCAGAAGGTCAGGCCGCCGCGCAAGTGCAGCAGCACGGCCTCCCGTTGCTCGTAGGGCAGTTCGGCCATCGCTCGGGCAACGCGTTGAAGTTCTTCTTCAAACACCGCCGCCCAATCCGGCCGTTCCTGGTTCGGCGCGACGGGTTCGGACGATTCGCCGTCTTCGACCACCCGCCTGCGGCTCACCTTGTTCCAGTTACGTGCGCGATTGGCCACGCACGTTGCCAGAAACCCTTTCAAGCTGCCGGTGAGTCGGAACGTGCCCGCGGATTTGAGGAAGCCGGCGAACACATCGTGCACCACGTCCTCGGCTTCCGCTTTGTCCGCCAGCAGCGCCGTGGCAAGCGTCACGAGCTCCACCTTGTGTCGCTCGTAAATCTCTCGCAGCGCCTCCGGGCGGCCCCGGTTGAACTGCCGGACCAATAGGTGTTCTTCGAGCATGCAGCCTTTCTCTCTCAACCCGCACCCGTTGCCTTCATTCCACTCATACAACAATTCAGGCGAACCTTTTAGTATTCAAAATCGGTGCGCGAGCTTGATGGCGCCGAGTAATGACTGTGCAGGAGTCTCCATTCGGCGTCGCCGCGGACAAAAACAAGGGATACCGCGAAGCACCCTTCCATCGTCTGTTCACAATGGGAAAGGGCGGTGATTTCCGGGTTGCGGAACGGGCGATGCCGCGCAGCCACTTGCCAAAGTCCGTGCCCGGCTCGAACTGATTCAGGCGGCGATAGGCAATGATGAAAGCTCCCTGAGCCAGGTCATTCACCCAAGCATCGTCCGCGCCCAGCGCCCGGATGAAGGCGCGCAGACCCGATTGATGCTCCCTTACCCAGGCTGCAAACTCCTGAGCGGCGGGGTGCGTTGCTGATGTCCTATCTGCCATGATCCACTCAATAATGTCGCAACGTTCACAAGTGTGACGGAGATTAGCGGCCCGCTACAGTAATGCCTGAGGCGCGGTGGTGAATTCCGATCAGGTGCGATTCCGATTCAACTCACCGGAACCCGGTCAACTTGACCCGCTTTCGCCCGGCGTTCCGCTTCCAGCGCCATCGCCTCCTTCTTCCCAACCGCGTAGTAATAGATCAAGTGGTGCAGGCCGATGGCGAGGGGGATCAGAGCATAGAGCGCGATCTTGCTATTGAAGTTGAAGTAGAGCGCCACGAGCGTCGCCAGCCCGGCCAACAACCAGAACAACGCCCACCCAAAATCGCTGTGTGGCGAGCGTGCCTTGCCACCGTCGCAGTCCTCCTTGAAGAAATCCTCCGGTATGGGCGGCAGTTCGACGCCCTTGTCGATCGCGGCCATGCGTTCCTGGTGGTGAAGCGTGAGCATGTCCCTGCGCTTGCGGTAATCCAGAAAGATCATGCCGAGGACAAACATCATGCCGAAGATCGGGACTAGAATTGGGATTAGATACATGAGATCCATAACACTTGTCTTATTTCAGTTAAATCGCGCCGAACCATTCGGCGCCGTTCATTGGCTTCCGACTTCGCTTCTCCGGGAAATGTTTCAAGAATCTCTGCAGCACCGCGGTGGGGCGGTATTGCCGCGCCACCCTTTTTGTCCTTCGCGCAATTCCGGGAACGCACACGACGTTCCATCTCTCAGCCCAAAGGTTGAGCCGCAGGCGCTACCCTGGGTGCGAATGTGAGCCGCCGCCCACCCAATGAACCTGATTTCATTTGAAACCTTTTATGTGCCGCCGCAGTATAGAGACAGAGTCGGGGCGGCGTCCTGAGCCAGGTTCGCAGGCTGCCGGGAGCCGGAAACAACAACGTTCATGGATGAGGACATTCGACATCGGCTCGAAGGCCGGCGCTACGCCGAGGCGTTCGAGTTGGTGCTCGACCGGTATGAAGACAAAATCTTTCGGCTCGCTTTCAGCATGATGCGCAATGAAGCCCAGGCCCGGGACGCGACCCAGGACGTCTTCGTGAGAATCTGGAAGGGTCTGCCCGGCTATCACGCCGGCGCTGCGCTTTCCACGTGGATTTACACCATCACCCGCAACACCTGCTTCACCGAACTCAAGAAACGTTCCACGCGTCGCACCGTGTCTTTGCAGGAACCCAATATGGAAGCGGTCGCAAACTGCATCCCTGCGCTGCAATCCGCCGACCCGGAACCTGGCCGGGAAATGGACGTTGCCGCGATGCTGTCGGAACTGCCGGAGAATTACCGCCGGGTGATCACCCTGTTCTACCTGGAACAAAAGTCGTACGCGGACGTCGCCGCGATGCTGGGCCTGCCGCTTGGCACCGTTAAAACCCTCCTCTTCCGTGCAAAAAGGGAACTGGTCCGCGTCGCGACGCGCCGCGTGCACACGATGGCAGAGGAACGTCATGTCTCAGAAAACAGTTCACGACGGAACACTGCCGGTCCGGCCAGCGAAGGCTTCATCGGGCTCAGGGCTTTGCCGAAAGTGATCCTGTTATGATCTATGGCCTGCGTTGAATGTGAAAACCTGATTCCAGATTACCTGGAGAAGCAACTGCCTGCAGAAGCGCAATCCCGGGTTGCGGCGCATCTGGCGCAATGCACGGCCTGCCGCACGTTTGCCCGGCAACTCGAGCAACTCGATGCCGCACTGGTGCGCGGAGTAAAAGCCCCGGCGTTGCCGCCGGATTTCCGCGCCCGGCTCCGTCAACGAATCCAGACCGTTCCCGTCTGGTCGGAAGCCGAGCGTGCGGAGCGCCGTCGCCGGTTGCAGGCGGAGTACGAAGCCGGTCTGGCGCGGCTCCGGCCTTTCCCCCTGTCGCTGCGCCGGATGCGGCAAGGATTGGTCCTCGCCGCCCTGCTCGTTTTTCTTGGTTGGCTCGGATGGTTGGTGCCCGCGAATTGGGAGGATCTGCTGGCCCGGTTGGTCCCAGCCGGGCTCGACCAGGACCTGTCCATCGCGGTGGCGGTCGCGTTGATCTTTGTGGCCATGGGGTTGGCAGCAAACGCATTCCGCCGCCAGCTCAGGCGTGTGCTGCTGCTAGCTTGACTCCTCAGTTAATCAAGCTGGGAGCCACCGCCCACGAGTTGGCGGAGTCTGAAGCCGCGCCGGCATGAGCCAGCGGTTTGACGGCGATCATCAGAGGCGCACGGCGGACCGCGAGCAGACGAATTTCCGTCCGCCCGGCGGCTGATCCCAGGTTCAGTCTTGACTTTCATGGAAACAGTCTGTGCTGGGTCAGCACACGGAAGAACTCCTGGCGGCATGCTTTCAAATCGGTGGCGGCCTTGGGGATCACCAGCACATCGCCCGTGCCGTCGTCCGGCACCGGCCGAAACATCAGCGCCCGACCTTCGAATTCCGCGCGCCGGATCTCTATGCCGGTCCAACTTGTCCGCGGTGCGCTGAAGGCTCAATTCGTCCATCAATGCTTCGCCAGTCCCGGTGCTGCCACCGCGATAAAGCGCCCAACCGACGATGGGCGGCCGGCAGCAAACTCGAAAGAAAGCACATTGCGGCTCCGGTCAGCGAAAGGAATGAAGGAGAACTCAATGATTTGGTCATGATCTCAAGTGCCTTCGCAACTCCCTCATCGTCTTGCGCTGGCGCTGCTCAACAAAGGCGCGGGCTTTTGCCACCTTCGCCTTCGCTGCCTCGGGGTCCTGTGTCATCGCCAGGACGGCGGGCACGAGCTCTTTGATTTCCTCCTCCACGTCGAAGTCGAACAACCAGTCGCCGAGGCCGAGGTCACGCCACATGATGCCCTTGCTGGTTTGCTCGGCGAAACGGCAGACGATGGCCGGCACGCCGTTGCCGACACACATGATGGGCGAATGCATTTCCAGGCCGAACAGCCCGGCGCTGCAAATGTAAGTGCTCAGGGCCTCGTCAGTCAGCCAGAACCGTCCGCGCCAGACCACACGTGAACGCACATCCTCGGGCAACAGGTCCACAATCCAACGTTTTCCCACGGCCATCTGGCTCTGGTCTTCGGGACACACGAGCACCTTGAGCGGCGTCTCACGCGCGATGGCAGTGATGGCGGCACGCAACGGCGCGTGATCATGCTCCGCCATGGCTTGGTTACGGGCGTGGCGTTCTCTAGCCCGCGCATCCATCGGCGTTTTGCGGATTTCCCAATACGGCGTCCAGCGCAGTCGTGGAATGCAGCACAGGAATTTCCCTTCCTCCAATGCATGCGCGTGGAGGAACGCGGTCGCCTTCGCATCGTCACGCAGGTCGCAAGCAAACGCGCCATCCGGCCCGAATTCCATGACCGGACACGTGACGCCATCAGTCTTGGCCTTCGCCAGTGAAACGGAGTCGCGGAAGAATGCGAATTGCGCCCCGCTCAGAATATCGTTGTCCCGGCTGCCGGTGAAGAGCGAGCCATGCGTGATACCATAAACACCGTACGGCTTGCCCGTGTGCTTCGCGAATGCCGCCACGTCGGCAGCGGCCACCAACGATGGGCCGGAGCCGTGCAGGAGAAAATCGGCCCACGACGCCGCCTCGGCGAGTTCCGGATTCGAGGCCCTGCCATCCGCGCCGATGGTACCTTTCACGATGCGCAGTTTCGGAAAGCGCTTATGTTCCATCGCCGCGACTTCGGGTGATAAATCACCCGACGCCCAGAGCACGGTCTCGGCTTCGGGAATGTATTTCTCAATCAGCGTCAGCACGCCCGGCGTGTGCGCAATGTCGCCGATGTTCACGACCTGCCACGATGAGCGCAGCAGGATGCGAGGCGGGCGGCCTTCCGCAGCGGCGCGCAGCGAGGTGACAAGGGTAGCGGCAAGAGTCGTGTGAAAGAATTGACGGCGGTTCATTTGTTTAGTGCTTTGAGGTTCGCCGCATCGTGAAGCTGCTTCATTTCCGCGTCAGTCAGCGCAGGATGGAACACAGCCAGACCGCCGAATTCGCCGATGGTCGCCTCCTTAAGCATCGAACCGACGGCGTAGCGCGCGCCTACGGTGAAGTCAGAGCCGCCACCGGGGCCTTCCTGCGTGACGTAGCGGTCGGTGCGCTTGTCTTTCACCGGATCAAGCGGGCGTGCCTCCATCACGCCGTTGAGATAAGCCCGGATGTATGCCCCGTCGTAAGTGAAGCCGAGCGAACACCATTGTTTCTCGGGCACTTCACTGCGCGTGGCGGCGTAATCAACACAGCACGGAAAGGCACTGCCGTCAGCGCGGCGTGTCACCCCACCCTCTCTCGAGATGTGCGGCACCAACTGGCGCGACCCGCCGTAGGGAATCTTGAAATACTGTTGCAGAGCAGCCGCGAGTAAGCACGCCGCCTGGGTGGGGTTGTTCTGCCCCCCTGCGTGTGCCGGCCTTACGCGACCAGCAGCGAGCGTGACTCTGGTTTCAGAAGGATGAAGGCGATTGTCCATGGCGAAGAAAATCGATGGTGTTACCGCTCATCGCCCGCCAGCCAGCCAGCGTTCGTTCGTTTGCATGAAATCCTCCCGCATCGCCGCGGCATCAATCTCGACCCAGACGGAAATGGACCGCTGGCGGTTCTGCGGCGGCGCATTGATGCTGACAGCTTTCGCCAGTTCGGGCCGGGCGATGGCCTCGATCGTTGTGGGTGTTGAACTCGTCGCGACTCCAGAGCCGCTGTTTAGGATCGTAACGCAGGCCGATGAAGTGGCAGGATACACGCGGGATGATCGCCGGCTCCATCAACACAGCCGACGCGAGGTTGGTGCAGGGGCCGAGGATGGCCACAACCAGCTTCTCTCCCTCAGGCGTTTCAAGGGCCTTGCGGATGATGTGCCGCGCGGCATCCGAGGGCTGGAAACGCAGCGGTCTGACGAGCGGGACGTTTGCGCCGATGGGATGCGGCACGTCCGCGCGGTTCATCACACGCAGCAGTTTGTCGTTCATTTCCTGGCTCGGCCCCACGGTGTCGCGCGGGGCACCCTCCTGCGTGTGCCATTGCGCCGAGGTGATGCCCTCGACCTGGAACCGCGGCTCCATCAGGGCGCGGGCCAGCGCGAACGCGTCGTCAATCTCGTTGGCCGTGTCGGCGTCCACGATGAGACGAAGCGGTTTGGATGGAGCCTCCACCTGCGCGCCATACAGACCGCCGGTGTGCCGCGGGATCAATCCTAAGGCTGATAGTCCGGCCAGACTTTTCAGAAAGCCACGCCGTTGCTGACTCAGTCCGCGTGGGTGTAGGGGAGTCATGGGGCAGAGCTTACGAAGCGCGGCAGGCCGGGAGCAAGCCAGATACTTGCTCCGGGGGCGAGCAGGTCAATGTCGCGGCGGGCGAATTGCCGGAGTGGACCGGGTTCGTTCGCTCGCGGACATCGGCAACACCGTCGTCGTGGCCAGGGATGGAGTTCCCGTGAAGGTGGCCGATGTCGGGGAGGTCATTGTCGGGGAGGAACCGAAGCGCGGCGAGGGATCCACGGGAGGAAAGCCCGCGGTGATCCTGGGGAGTCAGAAGCAACCGGGAGCCAACACGCTGAAGTTGACCGCGGAACTGGACCAGGTGCTGGACGACCTTGCCGGCAAACTCCCGTCCGGAATGACGATCGACAAGCGGATCTTCCGACAGGCGGACTTCATCGAAGAGGCGATCCCCAATGTTCTGGCGGCGCTCCGGCCGGTCTCGCGGAATTACGTGGGTTACCTCCGTTCCAGCCTGACTTAAGCCGTCGCGCCACGGCCTTCTCGTCATTTCACCCACGCAACCCAATGCGAGAACGACACCTTCGCGCAACGCCGGTGTCCCGCTGCCGTGCACTTTCGCGTCCATGCGGGACAATCCTCATTTCAGCGTTTTCAACGTCTGCTTGTTCGCAGACTCCTCAGCCTCTTCATCCCGACCAGCGAGGGCAACGGAAAACGTGCAGCGAAGGAGAATTCAATGATGAACCGCCTGTGGCTTGACACGGCTACAGGGCAAGAGTATTTATGTTTCGTCGTATGTCGAAATAACGTAAAACGGCCATGCGCGCGTTCATGAACATCACCAAGGCCCTCGCCGACGAAAACCGCGTTCGCACCCTCCTGGCCCTGCGCAAGGGCGAGCTCTGCGTCTGCCAGATCACCGAACTCTTCGGGTTGGCCCCCTCCACCGTGTCCAAGCACTTGTCCATCCTGCATCAGGCGGAGCTGGTGGAATCGCGCAAGGAGGGCCGCTGGATTTACTATCGGCTGCCGAAACCGGAGGCGCCGGTGGCCGTGCGCGAAGCGATCGACTGGGTGGTGAAATCGCTTGCCACCGACCCTCGGGTATTGGCCGACACCCGACAACTCACGAGCATCCTCAAGCAAGACCCGGTGGAACTTTGCAGACGCCAATGTCACAAATGAAACCCCTGGTGCTGATCCTCTGCACCGGCAACTCGTGTCGCAGTCACCTGGCGGAGGGCATCCTGCGGTCCGCCGCGGGCGACCTCCTCGACGTCGCCAGTGCCGGTTCCGCCCCGGCCGGCTATGTTCATCCCCTGGCCATTCGGGTGATGCGGGAGCTGGGCGTGGATGTTTCGAGCCATCGTTCCAAGCACCTGGATGAGTTCCTGAACCGGCAGGTCGAGACAGTCATCACCGTCTGCGGCAACGCCGAGCAAGCGTGCCCGGTCTTTCCGGGTCAGTCGAACCGGCATCACTGGGGTTTTGACGACCCGGCCCATGCCCCCGGTTCCGAAGCGGAAAAACTGGCGGTGTTCCGCCGCGTGCGCGACGAGATCCGCCGGGTGTTCGAGGCGTACGCGGCCGGTCGCCGGGACCAGGCCAAGGCAGGCAACCCCGATCTCCTCCCATGCGACCCGCCCGGAAGAACTCAATCCCATAATGCTGAAAGGACGCCCAAATCATGACAACTCCGCCTGATCCGGAAGCCGTGCGCCAACTGGTTCGCCAGGGCTACGGAGCGATTGCCGCCAACCAGGACTCCTGCCGCGGATCGGCGGCATCGTGCTGCGGTTCATCGCCGGTGGCGTCCGAGGGCCTGGCCCGGCACATTGGCTACACGCCGGACGAACTGGCGGCGCTGCCCGAGGGGGCGAACATGGGCCTTTCCTGCGGCAACCCGAACGCGCTGGCCGCGCTCCAACCGGGCGAAGTGG
>JAHDYP010000210.1 GCA_023383055.1 Verrucomicrobiota bacterium
ACGAAATACATAATGGCAATCGCAATATGCTGCATTACTTATGACGCTCTGTATAACCTCCCGTTTCCAATGCTGCCCCAAGCTCTCTTCAGTTGGAAGCACGTGCAATATCGCCTGAGGCTCCGCGCCAAGGGCGGCGTTGCTCATGAAGCAGACCAAGACCATGAATCCCGTCATCAGAGCTTTCTGCGAGTTCATGATCGCAGAGTCAGTTTGAACAGGCAGCGAACCGCCCTTAAACATGCGACTGCTGTTCGGTGATTACAAGGGAAACCCCGCCGCACGGCGCACCTCACCCTTAATCAACCCCACCGAGGCCAAGGCCCTTCTGAGCGAGTGAACGCCGTCGAGGGGTCTCGAGGGCTCAGTTCCGCTTATCGTTATCGTCTAGTGCCGCCCACCGGCCATGTTGCATGCAATGGGTCTATCAATCGCCGGGCCGAAGCTAACATTAAGCGGAACCGACCCCTCCGTGACACATGCTTGCGCGCGCATCGCGTTTCGCTAGCTTCGAACCGTGAACACGGCTCCCACCGCGCACGGCCGTATGCCGGAGACAGACCGGGATTCGACCGCGCGGGCGGCGTTTGTGACGACCCAATGGACGGCGGTGCTGACGGCGGGCCGGGGCGACACCACCTGCGCGCGGGCGGCGCTGGAACAACTCTGCCGGAATTACTGGCCGCCGCTCTACGCGTATGTGCGTCGATTGGGCTATTCGGCGTCTGACGCCCAGGATCTCACCCAGGGATTCTTCGCCCGGTTGCTCGAACGCAAAGTCGTGGCCAAAGCGGACCGCGACCGGGGCCGGTTTCGTTCCTTCCTGCTTGCCACGATGAAACACTACCTCGCGCATGAATGGGAGAAGGCCCACGCGCTGAAACGCCGCGGGCAACTCGAAGTCCTTTCGCTGAATCTCGACACGGCGGAGACGCGCTGCGTCGAAGCTGTCGCGTCGGGCGACACACCGGACCGGGCCTATGACCGGCAGTGGGCGCTGGCGCTGCTCGAGTTGGTGCTGAACCGCCTGCGCCAGGAATACGCCGATTCCGGCCGGGACAGCCTGTTCCTCGCGCTGAAAGAAACCCTCTCCGGCGGGCGCTCGGAGATCCCGTATCTCGAACTGGGCCGGCAACTGAATCTGAGCGAGGGCGCCGTCAAAGTCGCGGCCCACCGGTTGCGAAAACGCTACCGCGAACTGCTGCGTGCGGAGATTGCGAACACAGTTTCCGGGCCGGCCGAGGTCGAGGACGAATTACGGAACCTGTTCGCCGCCCTCGGGTGTTAGCGCCCAGAACGATTGTTGGTAACCTGCCAGCGGAGTTCCGGTAGTAACGGGTGTATGAACCATCCGATGATTGCGATGTTGGCCGGTCCGGAGATCGTGGTGATTCTCCTGATCCTGCTCATGGTGGCGGGGCTGGCGGTGGGCCTGGTGCTCCTCGCCATTTGGCTCGCCCAGCGCCAAGGCCTCGGGCAGTCCGACGCCCGGGAATCCCGACCTGTTCGAAAATTGTCGTTTGTCGAGGTCAGCAACGGCCAGCCGCGGCTGCGCTGGGGCGCATACCTGTTGGGATTGGGCCTGGTGCTGCTGGGAATGTCGTTGTTGAACGGCCTGCTGTTGGCCGCCGGCGTCTGGAGCGGCGTGGATACGGTCCTGATTGGTCTCGTGGTCGGCGTGGTGATTTTCAATATCCTGGTCTTTCTTGAATTCAACCACACGTCGGGAACCAACGCGCCGGGCAACTCGGCACTCCCGGCGGGGCAACCGTCGCCTGCACCCGCGCCTGACCCCACCCCGGCCCCGGCAGCACGGGATTCCTGCCCTCGTTGCGGCGCGCCACTCTCTCCCAACGCCCCGCAAGGTCTCTGCCCCAAGTGCGTGCTGGGCGTGGGCCTCGCCACCCAAACGGAGGCGGAACCTGACGAGCGCGGTCCCCACGGCACGAAGATTGTGCCGCCGGCGGAAGCGGAAGTGGCCCGACGGTTTCCGCAGCTCGAGATCCTCGAATGCCTGGGCCACGGTGGGATGGGGGTGGTGTATAAAGCGCGCCAGCCAAAGTTAAACCGCCTGGTGGCCCTGAAAATACTGGCGCCGGAAAAAGCGGCGGAACCGAAGTTCGCGGAACGTTTCGAACGCGAAGCCCAGGCTCTGGCGCGGTTGAACCACCCCAACATCGTCGCCGTGCACGATTACGGCGAGGCGGATGGCATGTTCTACCTGCTGATGGAGTATGTGGACGGCTCGACGTTGCGCCAACTGCTGCGCGCGGGCCGGCTGAAACCGGAATCGGCGCTGGCGATCGTGCCGTCGATTTGCGAGGCGCTCCAATTTGCCCACCAGCAAGGCGTCGTCCACCGCGACATCAAACCGGAGAACGTGCTGCTCGACCTGTCGGGGCGTGTGAAGATCGCTGATTTTGGAATCGCCAAACTGGTGGATTTAAACGCGCCCCGCCCGGCGCTCACGGAAGAGCGGTCGGTCATTGGCACACCTCATTACATGGCGCCCGAGCAGGTCGAGCATCCTCAGTTGGTGGATCATCGGGCGGACATCTACTCCCTGGGCGTGGTCTTCTACGAAATGCTGACCGGCGAGCTGCCGCTCGGCAAATTCCAACCGCCGTCCCGAAAGGTGGAGTTGGATGTGCGCCTCGACGAGGTCGTGTTGCACGCGCTGGAGAAGGAACCGGCGCGCCGCTACCAGCACGCCCGCGAGGTGAAAACGGACGTCGAAACCATTCGCACGTCCGCCACCCCGATCCGACGCCCTGACCACGTGGGGCGATGCCGCATCCCGGGCACGCAGTTCGCCCTGGTGATCTCGCGTGCCGGACAACGACGGGTCGAGTGGAATCACGTCGGCCTGGCGGGCTTGCTCCTCATCCTGGCAGGGACCTGTGGCTTGGGCCTGGTCGCGTTGGTGGCACACCTGTCGGGATTCAACATCGAGCCTCGCTCCTATCAAGCAGCCGGTGTTGGCCTGGCCTTCGTTGCCGCGATGCTCCTGACCATCGTGGTCCGAAACGCCCTGCTGATGACTGAGGAGGAGTTCGCACGACCGGACCCACGTGCCATCACGGTGGTCAACGAAACAACAGATCCAGCGCACATCGAAATGGCGCGGCAACGCGTTCAATGGCCGGCGACCGGTTTATTGGCAATCGGCCTTTGTTTCCCCGTGGTCCTGGGTTGTTTCTTTTACTTCGGCTACCGGCCAGGGAACTGGCAAGAGGCCTTTGCGTTAGGCTGCGTGCTCACACTGGGCTATACGATCATCCTGGGCTCGCACCGCATGCGACAACTGAAGACCTATCGCGTGGCGGTGCTCGGCGCCATCACCGGTTTGCTCGTCACCTTTCCGGCCCTTCCCCTGGCGGCATTTCCCATCTGGGCCCTGATGGTGCTCCATCGGCCCGACGTGCGGGCCGCTTTCAACGACCCGCTGAAGCCAGGCACGGCCGATACCCGGCTGCCGGGCGAGTGGCTGAAGATGCTGGCCATCATCGCAGGCATTGTCTTCCTGGTCGTTGCGCTGCCGCCCACGGTGACCTACCTGTCGCTCACCGTATTGAACCGGATGAAGGATTCCCCGGCTTCGCCCGCTCTCGTGGTGGCCGCCGAAGAGAAGCTCCGCAGCGAGATCCTGCAACGCGTGACCGAGAGCGGTTGGAAACCCGAAAGCCTGTCGGTCAGCGTGTCGCCCGACCTGCGTCACGCCGAGTGCCATGTGGGGCGGCTTTGGAAAAATGGCTTGACCCAGGAACCACCCTGGCGTGCCGCCATCCGAATCACGCGACAGCGCCCGGGGCTGTGGCTGGTCCGGGGCGAAGGCGAATTCCACGCCTTGCGGTTCTCGGTGGACACGACGCTGGAGACGACATCGATCTCAGCCCCATCTTCAGACCCCACGCGCAGTCTGAAGGCTTACGCGAATGAAGTGTGGACTGAATTGCCGCCGAAACTGGAATCCGTCCGAATGGAAGATGCCCCGGGAATCGCCGCGGACGTCGCCGCGGGAATTGCCCAAAGAATCTTCGGGCCGCACCGGGACGCCGTCCAGCGGCATATCCTGGGGGAACTACGGGCAGGAGAGACACTGGATCGGTCGCAATGGACCTCCACCTTCAGCCTTACCCAGTTCAAGGCGCTGCCGGCGGACGAAGCGCTCCCGCCAGGATTGGAAATGTTCTGGCACCCCGTTTTCGTTGCCGACGCGTGTCGATCCCGGACGGTTCGGGAAATGTCCGGCCGGGATGGAGTGCCGCGGTGGAAGGTTCTGGAAGGGCTTGCCCCATTGCCCAAGGTTCTCATCCGATCCGATCCCGAGACACCCGTCATCGCAACCCCGTGCGGCAATAGGCTGATCGTGGTGTCGCTCGAGCGGGGCCCGGATGGCCTGTATCGATGCCGGTGTGTCGAGGGTTTCGAACGGAATCCCGGAGCAACCCAGGACTATGAGATCCTTCCAGAGCACGCTTCCGCGGGACAACAGCTCATTCACGAATTCACCCGGGCGGTTTGGGACCGACTGCTCTCTCGTTTGGACTCGATTTCCCTCGACTCGGTCGAACGGGAAGCGCGCGACATGGCCGAGGAGATCGTCGCCCCCAGGAGCGACGTCCTGCGGGATGATGCCCAGCGCAGGCTCGAGACACTGCCCAACGGTGGCCCGATTGACCGGTCGGAATGGCGGGAACGGTTCCCCCACCGGGACGATGCGCAATCGCTCGCCGAGGCGCGGGCGGCCTCGAACTTGTCCGGGCTCGGTCATTTGCCGATACGTTGGGATCCCGTTCGAATGGCAGATCGCGTGCGCATGGCGGCTTACCTGCGCCTTGAGAGCCCCGAGTCCCTGGGGCGGCGCGCGCTGATCCAGGCGGTCGCAATGATCCCACTGCACATCGTCACCGACGCGAATCCCGAACACCCGGAGATCGTCACCCGAACCGGCAACGAAATGACCGTGGTTCGACTGCGACGCGACCCCATCGGACGGTACGAAGTGGAACATTTCGAGTGGCTGATCCGTCGAAGCAGCGTGGGCGGCGGGGTCGAATAAACCCACGTCAGGCGCACCCCGAGACGGCGGTCAACTCGCGCGAGGCGGACTGTAATTCTTCCACTCGATCCCGCCCACTTTCTTCAGGGCATAGCCCACTTCGGTCAGGTAATCGTCGTAGCACACGACGGTATGGAAACCTTCCATCTCCCGGGTGAGTGCCTGCCAGTCCCCTTCGATCCGGATGTCCATCTGCGAGCGGCACATGTCGAAGGCCGGCGAATCCTCGATGCGGGCGCGAAAGCCGAACCACTTCGTGCATCTCAAATTCGGAATCAGGCACGTGATGACCTGCCCGCGGCGATACTCGACCTTGGTTGCCGCCCCGTAGTCCGATTCGTAATGGGTCATGAGCGTGGTCGGCTCGAAGTCGCGTCCATTCATCTTCCTTGGTGCGGCGCAATGGGCCAGCGTAAGCAGGCCGTGATGCGGAAAATGCGAGTTGCAGACAAAGGACGGTTTGTTGCTGATCCAGCGAAGCAAAACCCCGGGAAGCGTGTGCGTGAAATCGGTGTGGCAGAAAGCGGTCAGCCCGGCGTCGTTGAGCAGACTCAGGGCGAGACAGGGCGGCGTGTCCAGGACCGGGATCAGCCCGCCCATGCAATTCGCCACCCCCAGGTTCGTACAGCGGTGCTCCTCCATCAGCGCCCGAATCACGCGCAGGGCGAGGAAGGTGTTCACCACGAAACGCCGGTCGGTTTCCAGCGCAATGTTGGGTTGGGCAATCAATTCGTCCGCCAACCGTTCGGCCTCGCGCACGGCTTCCGGCTCCGACCTGGCCTGGGCGATGCGCGGACGCAGTTCCTCGGGCGGCACGACGACTGTTTCGTAACCCCAGACGTCGCGCGCATGGGCGGGAGCGAGCTCCTGGGCAGGCCGGCTGTAGTGTTCCGTGCCACCCAGGGCCAGCATCCGGGTGCCGCGCGCGTTCTTCAGTCCGTAAAGCGCCCGCAACCGCCAGAGCACATCCGCGTATTCGTCCACCACGACGTCATCGAAATCCAGGTTGGGCTCGGCTTTCACGTCTTCGCTCTTCCGAAGCAACCGCCAATGGGCGATCTCGTACCAGAGGTAAACCGGACCGGACTTGTGGCGGACGAAGAGGAGGTTCGGTTTGCCCGAGGCGGCGAGTTGCTCGATCCAATGCTGGGCACCACTGGCGCCGAACACGAGCAGCACATCCGCACTGGCCTCGGCGCCCGCGCGGGCATCGGCGTCGCTGTTGACGCGGGACAGCGGCTCGAACTGGAGCGGAAAAGCGGTCTGACCGCTCAGCACCTCGAGCTCCCGGGTAATGCGCTCGCACTCGCGATCCACATCGGCGGGAGTCCGCAAGCCGCCATAGGATCGCCAGCTCGTCTTTTCGCGCGGCTGGTCCAGGTGATAGACCAACAGCGGTTTGACCCGCAACGGCTGGCCGAAAGGCAAAGGCGTGCCGGCCACGACGCCCGATGGCACCGCGCGCGCCGGCCAGGCTTCAAGCCACGCCAGCGCGCCGAGAAACGCCGCGGCGCCGGTGCGTTCGAGAAAGCTGCGACGATTGAAGCCGGGACCTGCGGCAACTCGAGGGTCACAGCGAGATGCGCCCATGCCCGGAGGCGGGAGACGGAGTGATTTGGGTGGTGTATTCATATTGGCCTAAAGTGGGTTGCGCGTGCTCAGACCGTAGCGCAGGCTGCCCAGCCTGCTGTATCGCGGCTTCGAACCTTGCATGGCACTGCGGCGTTTCCGGGACTTCCCTGCGCGCCCGCCGGAACCGGTGTTCACGCTTCATGGACGAGCTTGATGTCCTTGTACCGGCAGAAGCGTTCGAGATCCTTCACCCAATGGCCGTAGCAGGTCACCCGGTGCAGACCGCGCGTCCAGTTCTGCCAGAGCTTCTCGACGTCGCCATCCACGCGCACGGTGATTTTGGTGCGACAGCCCCGCTCGGTGTCCGGCGTGTCGATGATCTCGCCCGTGAAATAGAGGAGCTCGTCCGGGGCGCCCAGCAGGGCCTGCGTGACAGTCTGTCCCCGACGCATCCAAACCTGCGGCACACAACCTTCCTGACGTTCCATGATCGTGCGCAGGTGGTACGGCGCCGCTTTGCCGTGCGGCCCGTCCATTCTGGTCGAGCCCAGGCAATGGGCGAGGATGATGCTGCCGGTGGATTCGTCGACCGTCGGATCGCTGATGAATCCGGGTCGGCCGCTTAATCCCTGGAGGATGATATGCGTCATCGCGCTGGTCAAATCCGACTCGCAGATGCCGCCCAGTCCCCGATCGTTGAGGCGGACGAACCCGATGCAGGGAAACGCCGGCAACTGGCGATACATGCTCCCGTAGCAATCGACCGTGATGACGGTGGCGTTCTCCTCGGCCATCAGGTTCTCGAATGCCAACGCCAGGCGACACGAACGCTCGATCTCGTCGCGCGACGGTTCCACCACCTTCCGCGCCCGCCGAATCCAACCGCGGGCCTCGTCCTCAGCCGCGCGCGGATCGACCGCCGCGTAGGCGTCCAGCACGCGCTGCCGGTTCACGGTTTGAAACGTGGTCCCGAACTTGGTCTGCCAGGCCTGGATCCGCGCCTCATCCACCCGTCGCTCGATCACATTGAGAATCTTGGCCTCGCGCAGGTGATGTATGGCCCGGAAAGGCCGCACGGCCGCCGCCAACTGGCGCCGGTCGCTCGTCAAATAACACTCGAGGTGCGCCCCCTCGGGCCGTTTGCACAGGTCGCCAAAACCCGACCATTCATGGCCCGAATACGGCGCGGCAAACAGGGCCGTCGGCTTGCCGCAAGCCAGGATCGGCCCGAGCATGCCCGAGATGCCCATCGAAAGATGAATCAGCAGGACACCGTCGGACGACAGGATCTCTGCCTTGTGCGCCTCCACTTCCTTGGGATCGGTGAGGAGCGCGTTCACGGTGAACTCGACGTCGGTAAACGCCTCCCGCAGCTCCGCGAAACTCGCCTCGTAGCTGCGGCGCTCGGCTTCGATGTCCATCGCGGGCGTCGGCCAATGCGCCCCCGGCTTGCCCAGGTAGATGCGGGCCACGCGGACTTTCGACGTGCGGCAACCCGGGCTGATCAGCGGGGTTCCTTTCAATCCGGGCGCCGTCGCCGCCCAAAGGCGATCCCGTTGCACACACCAGGCGCAGCCACCCAACATGACGGCGGAGCGAAACAGGAAATCGCGCCGGTTAACCCCGAGAGAAAGATCTGCCGAAGAACAGTTGGGCAGGGAAATGCCCAATGCCGAATGAGGAGGGCTTTTCATAGCCGCATTACAGATCCGTGCCCGCTCCCTTGTAAAGGCCAAAACGGACCTGTCCTTCGTTGACTCTCGGCAGCGCTCGCGGTCGGGTCGGAATCCGGTTCGCACATCCGGGTAACCCCCTTGGCCGCGGAGAATACGTCCCGATTTAATGTCGCATATGCGACATTAAATCGGGACGCTGGAGTCTGGACGTTTCGAGCGCTGGACTTCCTTGGAGGCTTCGTGCTGGCCCGGATTTTCCCTTCAACTCACAATTCTCCCGTAAGAAGCAGGTCAACCGGCGGAATATGCCTGTGTTCCGTCGCGCCACGTAACTGCCGGTTCCGACCCCGACACAATGTTGGCCATGAGAACGTTCGCCGTCAGGGAGATCGACCGAGAGCCGGCCGCGGCTCTGGATGCGTGCGACCGTGAGCGTACCGTCCGAATCCGCCGCCGCAACAGCCGCACCTACCCGTACGCGGACACGAATTTCTATACTCGTCGCTATCTGCCCATGGCCGAGTCCGAGGAGGCTTCGGGCCTGCGGTTGAGAGGTGAAACGTTCTGGAGTTTCGACCCGAAAGCCTCGCGACTGGCGAGTTTGGAGGGACTCAAGGTCCGATAGAAAGCGAACCCGTCGTTCCGTCGCGGTTGGGTTCATCCGCTCGGTGGGCGCAGCCGCTGGATTTCCCGGCGGAGCGTCGCCTCGGTCCAGGACCGGCCAGTCCGGGTCTTCATCCCTTGCTCTTGCAGACGCTGGAGTATGCTGCCGATCGGTTCGCCGCCGGCCAAAGCAGCTCGAACCATCTCGAGGGACGCCTCGAACTCCTTGCGACAACGCACCTTTACTGAGAGCACTTGAACGGGCGGAGCCGGGGCCCGACACGGGTTCGATTCGTGGCCGCAGACAAAGGGGATTTCACTCCGATAAATTCAGCGGACGTTCGATTTGGTGCTGTGGCGGATCACCGATGGCGAACTGCGCGATATCGCGGACAGGACCTTCACGGCGCAATCCGTCAGCCACGTCCGGCGGTTCTCCTCGTCGAATCCCGCGGACCGGCTCGAGGCGGCGAGGTACTGGGTCATGTCCTGCCGATTGGGGATCACCCCGTCGGCCTGCAATCGGGTAAAATTCGGGCCGTTACCCACCAGGTCCTCGACGCAGGGGAGCAGAGGCCCACCCCCGCTGCCCGCCGCCAAGGTTCGCAGCCGTTGCAGCGGATCGGCCCTCGTCTCAGTGTCTGTATCGGTCATTGGTCTGTAACTCCTGGGCCTGTAGCCAAGCCATGCTTTCACCCTCTGACCCGCTTACTCAACTCGGAAATTCGAGGGACACCCGCTTTCGCGTCCTTCTGACAAGGCGAAGGGCGGCGCCTCGAACCGAAGCTCGGCAAGGGAGAAGGTTGTCCGGCCGGACCGACAACCGCGGGTTCCCGGAGGAACGCAAGAGCGAGGGAGTCGCTGGGACGTTCAGTCATGGCCAGAGCCTTTGAGCTGGTTGGTCCCGGGAGCGTGGTATCACGGGACGACCCCGGGAAAGGCTACCCTGCCGTCAGCGGGTCGACGCCGCGAGTCCTTGGGGGCGGCCGTCCAAATCCCAAGCCGGATCCATCGCAATGCCGAGCCAGGCCAGGGCTGTAACCGGTGCGTCCACGTTAAAAACCTTCGCCATCAACTGGCCCGGGGCGACTCCATCACCCGTCATCAAAAAGGGAACGATGACTTCGTCAGGAGATTGGCCTCCGTGCTTGCCATCGGGTGTGCCGCCGTGATCGCTCACGATGATGACCAGCCATTTCTCTTTTGGGTGCGCGGTTTTGCGGTCCGCCACCGCGGCCAGGATCGTGCCGACGAGCCGGTCCACGGTTGCGACCATCGCCAGGTAATTCGGGTTGCCCGGGTGATACCCGCCGCGATGCCCCGCGCCATCGAGTTCGTCGAGCTGGATAAACATCGCGTGCGGGCCTTTTTCGACAATGAGGCGGGCAGCTTCGGAGGTTACCTCGGCATCGGGAATACCTCGCTTCTCAACATCGGCCTGGTTGGGGATGTGCTCGTTGATGGGCGCCCAATTCACGATCGAGGCGGTGATGGCTCCGGGCAGGTGATCCTCCACCCGGACCAGGAAGCTGGGATAATCGGCAAAGCGCTGTCCGACGAACTCGTTATCGCGCACCCCGTGTTTGTTGAACCAGACGCCGGTGAGAATACTCGACCAGGAAGGACCGCTGACCGTCGGCTGCCCGGTCGATGAAACCGCCTTCAAAGTGTAAGCCCCGCTTTTCATGATAGCATCCAGGTGCGGGGTTTCGGCTTCCACGAGTGAATCGGCTCGGAACCCGTCGATCCCCAGGAGAACCACGTGCCGGGAACCGCCCGTTGCCGGCGTGATTGCGGCGTCGGCGGCCGACACCCCGACGGGGGAGAGGAGCGTCCACAGGACAAGGATCATGATGGGTTTCATGGGCGCAGCTTTCGATTGACCAATACCGACGAGTATTCGCGTTTTCGCGTCGGAGCGACCATGACGCGGAGGCGAAAAAGGCGCAAGCTGCAATGGGCTTGATCGAGCTGTGCCAGGGGAAAACAGTAGGGGGGAAAACAGGGTGACAGGTTCAAAGTGCTTGACCGATTCCCCGCGCGGGTCTATGC
>JAHDYP010000211.1 GCA_023383055.1 Verrucomicrobiota bacterium
TCCGTCGATCTGACTTCGCGCGGCGATCCTAAGAGCGCAGAAACAACTGGGCGGCGGCGTCGGCGAAGCGCAAGCCGCGAGGGGTGAGCCGGAATCCCAGGTTGTCGAGCTGGCCAAGGCCCTGTTCGACCAGATCGTTCATGTCGTTCAACCAGTGACTGCGCAGGTCAAGATTCGTGACAGTCTGGAACTCGGCGAACGACCAGCCGCAGTTCATGCGGAGGCCGAAGGCGGCGATTTCACCCGCGCGGGCGAGGGTCGAGAGGGGGTCCTGGCTATCGAGGGGCAACAAGTTCTGTTCGAGGCGTGCGCAGTAGAGCTCGGTGTTGGCGACATTGCGGGAGCGCAGGCCATGGACGAAGGCGCTGGCGCTGGGGCCCAGCCCAAAGAAGGAACCGCCGCGCCAATAGTTGACATTGTGGCGGCAGGCCAGGTCGGGGACCATGGAGGGCACGGAGCCGCGATGGCGGGCGAAGTTGGCGATCTCGTATTGGATGAAGCCGCGTTCGCGGGCGCGTTCGATGAGCAGCTCGTACATGGCGGCGTCCAAGTCTTCGTCGGGTCGGACGGAGCCGGCGGCGAGTTGGAGATAGAGGGGAGTGTCCTCTTCGAAAATCAGCTCATAGCAGGCGAGGTGCTCGGATTCGAGGGTGAGAGCGTCAGCGAGGGTTTGGTTCCAGATCTCGAGGGTTTGACCCGGGATGCCGAACATGAGATCGAGGTTGATGTTGTCGAATCCGGCCTGGCGCAGCAAGTCGAAGGAATCGAACACAGCCTGTCGGCTGTGGATCCGGCCCAACCGGTCCAGGATGCGATCGTCGAGGGATTGAACGCCGAGGGAGATGCGGTTGACCCCTTGTTCACGCAGGAAACGGGCTTTGTCGAGAGACAGCGTGGCGGGGTTGCATTCGACCGTCCATTCGTGGGCGGGCGCCAGGCCGAGTTTGCGGGCGTGGTCGATCAGTTGTCCCCAAAGCGAGATCGGCAGCAGGGAGGGAGTGCCCCCGCCAAAGAAGAGCGTATTCGGGTAGGGATGGACGCCGGGGACAATCGTGTCCATCTCGCGGGTGAGGGCGCGGACGTACCGGGCCATGAGTTCGCGGCTGGCGGGTTCGGAATAGAACGCGCAGTAATCGCACTTCCGTCCGCAGAACGGGACGTGAACGTAGAGATTACGAACGGGCTGACAGGTGATGGCTGACCTGGAGGAAAGGGAGCTTGCCGCCGTCATGCCCTGCGTTCGGCTGCTGGAATCGGGGCAGGAGAATCGGGGGTGCCAGGAGGTCAGCTCAATGAGCGGCCCGTTGGACGTTCTGAGCCTTCAGTCCTTTGTTGCTCTCGACCACCTCGAACTGAACCACTTCGCCTTCATTCAGGGTCTTGAAACCCTGGCCGAGGATGGCGGAATGATGCACAAACACATCCTGCCCGGTTTCCTCGATGATGAAGCCGAAGCCCTTCTTGTTGTCAAACCACTTGACCTTGCCGCTGGCCATAACCTGTCTCCTGATTTTAGGGGCGCAAAACAAAAAAGGGACGCCCAGTGGTTCCCACCAATTGGCGTTCCCTATCGAACGACGAACGACTTCATGCGCCTGGACACTTCGGCGGCGATTTAAGCGGGAGTTGAGGCTAACGTCAAGGATTAGTTGCTCTCAAACCTTGAAGTTCATCCAGTTGCGCGCTCAAACGGTCCACCCGAAGCCGCAATTCCGCGAGTTCGTGTTCCTTCCGCCGCAGCTGTTCTTCGAGTTTAAGGTTCAATCCCTGGATGCCGGCCAGGGCAACCCCGTCGGCATCGATGGTGGCGATATGGCGGTCGTCGCCGCCCAGGTTGAACTGGGCATGAAAATCCTGCGCGGTAGGGCCCAGGTGCCGGGGGGAGTCTGGCGGCTGGGTGCGGTAACGCCATTCGTGCAGCGGCAGGACGACCAGACGTTCGAGCACCTCCCGGACATCGACGGGGGCGAATCCGGTTTTTGCGTCGCGGTCGCATAGGTTCGACCATGCGCCTTCGCCGGGGGGAAGGATGACACCGGCGATGGAATTGGCATCCGAGAAGATGCGGGTGCCGCCGGCGGCACGGACGGTGAACTGGTTGTCGTTGGTGGAGGTTTGTTCCAGGCCTGAGTTATCGGCCCAGACGAACGCCCCGTGATGGAGGGCGGCGGCCTGGCGACCGGCGGCGAAGCTGAAGTTGCCCGCTGCGGTGTTGTCTTGTCCGCCGGGGATCATGGCAGAGCTGGCGTTGGTCAGGATCCGGTTGAAGCTGCCGCCACCGATGAAGCCTTCCCGGGCGCCCGGGCTGATGGTATTGGTGCGGCCACCGACGATCGCGGCACCGTCGGCGTCGAGTTCGATTTGGTTGCGGTTGCCGCCGGAGATGGTGCTCCATTGGGCGTTGAGTCGGATGGCGTTGGCGAGGCCGCCCGAGATGGTGCTCCATTGGGCGGTGGGTTCAATGACATTGCGGCTGCCGCCCCCGATCGAGGCGAAGTCACCCCCCACGCGGTTCACGTGGGGTGAGCCGAGATAGAAAGCGGAACCACCGCCGGAGATGGTGGCTCCCTCAATATTAGGCTCGATGACGTTGGCGGCGGAGCCGGCGACGAGGTTCACGCCGTTGGTTCCGTTGGGTTCGAGGCGCAGAGCCCGGGTGCCATGGACCCGGAATTCCAGGGGCTGGGCATCGGAGGTACCGAGAAACCCCGGGCCGACGCCAGCGTTGCCGCCCACTTTCCAGAAACTGCCGTCGAACTGGTCGAGCGCCAGATCGGCGGGGCCAATCGTCGCGTCAGCGATCTGATCGCCACTCACCGCGTCAGGGGCGATCGTTCCGGCTTCGACGGCGTTCGGGGCCAGTTTGCCGGCAACCACGCTCCCGTCGGCAAGAGCCTCGGGCCCGATGGAACCGGGATTGAAGGCGGAGAGATTGGTGAGATTGGCGCCGTCTCCGTAAAACGCCCCCACGACGACATTGGCGAGGTTGGTCAGGAGCACGACTCCGTCGAATTGGTTGGTGCCGGAGAAGAGCTGATCGGCGTCGAGTCGTGGGATGTTGGGGCTGAGCTGAGCGTCAGCGAGCGATCCTGCGAGTCCGGCAAGGTCGTGCGAGTGCGTGACGGGGGCGAAATCGAGGCTGTCGAGGCCGTCCAAGGTATCGGCGTCTCCGGGCGGGTGGGTATGATCGCTGCGGGCGGCGGTGTCGGCTGCGCCGGATCCGTCAAATCGGACCCCGAAAACGCCCTCGACCAGATCGAGACCGGTTCCGGCCGTGTATTGAGTGTCGTTGTCGATGCCGTCGGCGAAATCCGCGGGCACCTCGCCCAGGGCGGACCAACTGAAGTTCGTCCAGACGATTTCCGAGCCGTCGAAGAGGAGGAACTGACCGGGCAGAGCGTTGGTGGCGCTCAGTTTGGAGGTCTCGATTGAGGCGTCAGCCAACTTGGTGGCGGTGACCGCGCCGTCCGCGAGGTGA
This sequence comes from Verrucomicrobiota bacterium, assembly GCA_023383055.1. GTDB lineage: Bacteria > Verrucomicrobiota > Verrucomicrobiia > Limisphaerales > JAHDYP01 > JAHDYP01. The sequence continues at coordinate 3,479 of JAHDYP010000211.1, forward strand.
GAGGCATTGATGCCCTGGATGGCGACGGCAAACTGGGTGTCAGCGAGTTCGAGGCCTTCGCCGGCGCGGTATTGCGTGTCGTTGTCGATGCCGTCCGAGAATCCTTCGGGGACGTCGGAGAGACCGAGCCAGGGCATCTCGATGGCGATGTAAGCGGTGGTAGCGGTGTCAGCCGTGGTAGCCGTGTCAGCCGTGGTAGCCGTGTCAGCCCTGGTAGCGGTGTCAGCCCTGGTAGCGGTGTCAGCCCTGGTAGCGGTGTCAGCCCTGGTAGCGGTGTCAGCCGTAGTAGCGGTGTCAGCCCTGGTAGCCGTGTCAGCCGTGGTAGCGGTCTCAGCGGTCCCAGCGGTGGTTGCGGTCGTAGCCTCGAGCGCGAAGAGGGCGGAGGGCGCGGCTCGGAGCGGTTGACGCGGCGCCAGGGTGACGAAGTCATCGGGTCCATTGCTGGGGCGGATGGCGATTTCGAGCCAGCGAGGATCTCCGTTGAAGAGGCCGGGGCCGAAATCGACGTCGACCGCGACCAGGCCATTGGTGACCGCCACCGCGAGAGCCAGGAAACTGGCGCCCAACGGGGCATCGCCAGACTCGGCGCTCTGGAGGGTGAAACTGAGATCGTAAACGCCCTCCGCGGGTTGGCCCTCCGTGGCGAGGGTTCCCTGGTAATGGAAAGCGGTATCAGCACTCTGGAGTGAGGGACAGCCCAACAAGGCGCCGATGAAGACGGCCAGGACTCGGTGCGTGGCGGGCGAATGGCGGGTGAGATCAGACCATTTCATGAGCGGGTAAGATTCAAAGGGTGATTCGGTGACACATTTGCGCAGCCGAGTGAAACAAAAAGCGTCGGGAATGAACATCATTTTCGATGTCGGGCTTGCGCGGGGTCGCCACAGCCGCGCATGATCGTGAGCGGGCCGAACGGCCGGTGTGGACATGCAGACTTACGACTACGCGGTGGTAGGTGGGGGCATTGTGGGATTGGCAGTGGCTTGGGCGCTGGCGCGGCGCGAACCCTCCGCCCGACTGGTGGTGATCGAGAAGGAGCCGGGCTGGGCCCGGCATCAGACCGGGCGCAACAGCGGGGTTATTCACGCCGGCATTTATTATCGACCGGGCAGCTTGAAAGCGCGCCTGTCCCGTGAGGGCAACCAGTCCATGGTCGCTTTCTGTCGCGCGCAGGGCATTCCGCACGAGGTCTGCGGCAAGGTGATTGTGGCCACGGGTCCGGAGGAGAAGCCGTTGTTGGAGGCCCTGTATCAGCGTGGATTGGCCAATGGGCTCGAGTTGCAACGGTTGGTGCCCGAGGCCGTGCGCGAAATCGAACCGCACGTGCGCTGTGTTGACGGGGTGCGGGTGGTTTCGACCGGGATCGTGAATTACCGGGTGGTTTGCGAGAAACTGGCCGGGCTGGTCGCGGCCGGGAAAGCGGATCTGCGCTTGAACACGCGGTTGCTGGGTGCGGTGACCCGGGAGGGGTGGACCGTGCTCGAAACCAACCAGGGCGAATACGAGACCCGCTTTCTCATCAATTGTGCCGGGTTGCACAGCGATCGAGTGGCGCGGTCGTGTGGCGCCGAAACGCCGGCGCGGATCGTGCCGTTCCGGGGCGAGTATTACGAGATCAAACCCGAACGGCGTTCGCTCGTCCGGAACTTGATTTATCCGGTGCCGAATCCTGACTTTCCGTTTCTGGGGGTGCATTTTACGCGGATGATCGACGGGAGCGTGCACGCGGGGCCCAACGCGGTGCTGAGTCTCAAGCGCGAGGGTTACCATCGCACCGCGTTCAACTGGCGCGATGCGAGGGAGACCCTTCTGTTTTGGGGTTTCTGGCGGCTGGCGGCGAAGAATGCGCGCGAGGGATTGAGGGAGATGCACCGCTCCTTCAGCAAGCAGGCTTTTGTGCGCAGCCTGCAAAGGCTCGTGCCGGACATTGGCGGCGACGACCTGGTGCCGGGGGAGGCCGGGGTCCGGGCCCAAGCCCTGGCGCCGGATGGGAGGCTGGTGGATGACTTTCTGTTCGTCCGGACCGAGAAGGCGTTGCATGTCTGTAACGCGCCATCGCCGGCGGCCACCGCGGCGCTGGCGATCGCGGAGAGCATCCTCGAGGAGATTCCGGCGGTTTGATCCGGGCTGGCTCGCGATCTTTGATCGGCCGGCGCTTTTCGGGGTTCCCGTGTGGCGAAAATCGTTTACACTCGGCGCAAGTGATTCGAAATGTCATCTTCGATTGGTCGGGCACCCTGGTGGACGATTTGCCGGCGGTCTGGGCCTCTACGAACGAGGTGCTGCGGGAGTTCGGGTTGCCCGAGTTGACGCTCGATCAGTTCCGGGCCCATTTCCGCCTGCCGTTCGACGCCTTTTACCGTGACTTCGCGGGCCAGGTCCCCCTGGAGCGGCTCGAAGAGCGGTTTCATCTCCGGTTTCGGGCGCGGCAGCACTCGGTGACGGAGTTGCCCCATGCGCGCCAGTTCCTGAAGTTCTGCCGCGGGCGGCGTTTGCGGACCTTCGTGTTGAGCACCATCCTGGGCGAGTATTACTCCGCGCAGTCGACCTTGAACGGATTCGCCGAGTTCATCGACCATCCTTACCTGGGCGCGCGAGACAAGCGGCTGGAAATTGGGCGGCTGTTGACCGCGCATGGGTTGGAGCCTCGCGAAACGCTGTTCGTGGGCGACATGCAGCACGACATCGAGACCGCCCGGCACGGCGGGGTGTTTTCCTGCGGGGTGCTGACCGGATACAACGGGCTGGATCAGCTGCGTGCCAGTAACCCCGACCTGATCGTGGAACATCTCGGCGAGCTGCAAACGATCCTGGAGCGGAACCAGCTGGAACTGGGACCGACCCAGACCGCCGCCGCCCTCGGCAGCAGGCTGCCCGTGCTGACGGTGGGCGCGCTGATTTACGACGATGCGGGACGGGTGCTCATGGTGCGGACGCGGAAGTGGTCCAACCTGTGGGGCATCCCGGGTGGCAAGGTCAAATACGGCGAAACCCTTAAGGCGGCGTTGTGCCGCGAGATCAAAGAGGAAACCGATTTGGAGCTCCAGGAGGTGCGGTTTGCGCTGGTCCAGGACTGCATCGAAACCGAGGAGTTCTATCGGGCGGCGCATTTTGTCCTGCTCAACTACACCGCCCGACGGTGCGGCACGAATCCAGTGCGCCTGAACGACGAAGCCCAGGAGTATCGCTGGGTGCCGGTGGAAGAGGCGCTGGCTCTGCCCTTGAACGGCCCCACCCGGGTGTTGTTGGAGGCGCTGCCCAAGTAGCGAGGGACTGTGGATCATATCCTCATCCAGGAACTGGAGGTGTCGTATCGGGTGGGCGTGCCGGATCTCGAACGGGCCACGCCGCAGCGCCTGCTGCTGAACCTGGATATCCGGACCGATCTGGCCTCGGCGGCGGCCAGTGATGATCTAAGGCAGACCATCGATTACTTTGTCCTGACCCGGCGTTTGCTGGCTTTCGGCAAGGGCCGCAGCTGGCGGTTGATCGAGAAGTTGGCCGTCGAGATTGCCGAGTGGGTGTTGACCGAGTTTCAGGCCGCCGCCGTCGAGGTCGAGGTGCGCAAGTTCATTGTTCCCGAGACCCGATATGTGGCGGTGCGCGTCGCGCGGTCGCGGACGGGCGAGTGAAACTCGCTGCCCCATCGGGTGGGCGCGGAGGGTGGGGAAGGGCAGGTTGCGCTCCGTGATCCCTGGAAAACCGCGCGCCGATCAAGGCGCGGGGATGGTGCCGGGTTGGGTTTGGGTGCCGAGCCGATCGCGAAGGGTGGCTGCGGCTTCCGCGGCGGTTTGGCCTGAGCCCGTGACCAGGCCGGCGGCGATGCCGCTTACGTAGGCCGTGGCGTAGGAAGTAGGCGCGGTTCTCGAACTGGACCACGGCGGTGCCGGGGGCGATGACATCGACGAAATCGCCGTGATTGGCGTAAGGCGCGATGCGGCCCTGGCGGTCCCCGGCGGTGACGGCCAGCACTTCCGGGTAGGCGGCCGGATAAACCGGGGTGGCCACCGGTTGATTGCCGGCGGCGGCGATCACGAGCACGCCCTGGTTCGAGACCTCCTGGATCAACCGGTAGAGGAAGGAGCTGTTGCTGTCGCTGCCCAGGCTCAGATTGATGATGGTGGCGCCGGCCGCCGCCGCCGGGTAGATCCCGCGGGCCACATCGAAGGTGGTCGTGGTCTCGTTGTTTCCGTATACGTCGATCGGAAGAATGCGAACCACCGTTCCCTCGGCGCTTCCCGGGGTGACGGACAACGCGCGCAGGATGGTCTCCGCCATGGCGGTCCCGTGCGTGAGCGACCCGACGTTGGCACCCTCCGCCAGAGAAACCGCGGGCAGGAGGAAATCCTTGAGATTCGGCTGCGAGACGGCCACCGCGGTGTCGATCAGGGCGACGACCGTGTATTCGCCGTTGGGAAGGACTTTGGGCCGGAGCGTCAGCGGTGGTGCCTGGCTCAACGGCAGCGGTTCGAGCCGGGCGGGCGGCTGCACGAGATGGTTGGAATCGACGGAGGCGACGTCGTCGTCCCGTTCCAATTCCGTCCGGGCGCGGGCGGCGGATTCGTCATTATCGAATTGGAGGCGATACGCGTTGAGGTCATCGATGCGGCCGACCACTTTGGCGCCGAGGCGCCGGGCCAGTTGTTCGATGGACTCCCGGGCGCCGGGTTTAAGGGTCACGATCAACTCGTTGGCGAGGGTTGGGGCGGGCGGCGGGGAGGGTGCGGTGGCCGGGGTGGGTTCGATCAATTCCGTGGCGCCGGCGCTGGTGGTGCGGAACACATAAAGTCGGGCGGCGCCATTCGGCTGGGGGACCAGCGCGAAGTTGAGGTCGCCCAGCAAGCGGGGCAGGGCTTGCGCGACGCCGAGCCGCTCGAATTGGGCGGTGACGGATGGGTTGGTGTTGGGTTCGAGGTAGACGCGCCAACCGGTGGCGGCGGCGAGCGACCTGAGGACCTCCGGCAGGGGGCGGTTGCGGACCTGGGCATCCATCAGCTGATCGCGCCAGGAGACGGTGTTGGCGTGCGGGGCGCCGGTGAGCGGGCCGCCCCAGCCGATTGTTGTCAGAACCAGTCCAGCCAACCACGTTCGCCAGGATGTCATCGCGTCACAACCTACCAGAGGTGGCCGCCCGGTTCGATCAAAGAATTCGGCACGGGTGGGCGCGGCCACTTTTGGGCTTTGAAGTTGGGCGGGTCGCTTCTATAAGTGCCCCATGTCTGTCTTGCCGGTTTTGCTCAAGCACGGTTTCCCCATGATTTGGGTGTTGCTGTTCCTGAGCGCGGTGGTGATTTACGTGTTCATTGAGCGGGTGCTGCATTATCACCGGGCTCAGATCAACTCGATCGAGTTTCTGAATGGGATTCGGAATGTCCTGAAGCGGGAGAATGTGGTCGAGGCGCTCTCGATCTGCGAGGCCACGCCCGGGCCGGTGGCGCGGCTGGTCAAAACCGCGATCCTGACCCGCGACCGCGGGCGCGAGGGGGTGCGGGATGCGCTGGAGGAGACGGGTCTGCTCGAGGTACCGCGGCTGGAGGAGAAGCTCAATTTGATGGCGACCGTGGCGCAGATTGCGCCGTTGATGGGGTTGTTGGGGACCGTGATGGGGTTTATGCGGATCTTTTTCGCCCTGCAGCAGAAGGGTCCGTTTGCGAACATCAGTGATTTGGCGGGCGGGGTTTGGGCGTCGCTGATCGCGATGGCGGCGGGCCTGGCGGTCGCCATTCCGGCCTATGCCGCCTACAATTACCTGGTGAGCCGGGTTAACAGCATTGTCCTGGACATGGAAAAGGCCTCGGCCGAGATCATCAACATGGTGACCGAGACGGGGCCGCATGACGCGCGATGAGATTCCCGCGTAACGCCCGGGTGTTTCGGGGGCAGTTGGACGCCTCGCCCTTCGTGGGAGTCATGTTTCTGCTCCTGATCTTCTTCCTGTTGAACTCGGCGCTGGTGTTCACACCGGGGGTTCCCCTCGAATTGCCGAAGAGCGAAGGTTGGGCCGGTCCCACGAACCCGACGGTGACGGTGGCGGTGGACAGCGCGGGGGAGCTCTATTTCCAGAACCAGCTCACCACGGAACAGGAGCTCGAGACCCAATTGGCGAACGTCGTCCGCCAGCAACAACCGCTGACCATGGTATTGCTGACGGATCGCAGGGTGCCGAGCGAGACCATCATTCGGTTGGTTGCCTTGGGTCGGCGGTTGGGGATTCAGGAAGCCTGGCTGGCCACCCGACCGTTGCCGGACCCGTCGATGCCGGCGGAGTTTCCATGAGCGCGCGATTTCAAGCACACCGGGTCCGCGCGGACTTGCGTTGGCTTTTGGTGGTGGCGGGCCTTACGGCGCTGCAGGCGGGTTTGATCTGGTGGCTGTCGGACCGGTCGCCGGCGGTGGCGATCCCCCCTGCGCCAGGGCCGCGAGTGCAGGTGGCCGCGTGGGATTTGACGCATGCCTTGTCCGATCCACTCTTGCTGGCGTTGCCGACGGCGAGAGGATTCGCCGGCATCGGCTGGCGGATGGCCTCGGATCCGCAATACCTGGCGCAAGACTGGACCGAGCCGGTGCCCTGGCTGGCGCATTCCGAGACGAACCTGGCCCGGGTGCTACTGGCAGCGCCGGCAGTTGGGATCGGGCGGGGCGTGACTGCCGACAAGCCGTCGCCGCAGCTGGCTCAAAACCGGGTGCCGGCGGTGCCCCTCCCGGCACAAACGGAAGTCCGGCTCGAGGGGAACGGGGGCGACTGGGAATGGGAGGTGCCCTTGACCGCGCCATCGATCACCCACTCGAATGTGCTGGGCGGGACCGTGGTCCGAATCACGACGGATCCCTCCGGGCAGGTGTTCTCGGCCGTGGTATGGAAAAGTTCCGGGTCCAAGTCGGCAGATCAGCAGGCGTTGGCCTTGGCAGGGTCGGCCCGTTTACGGGTTCCTCGGGCCGGGACGGAGGGCGGTAACTGGGCCTGGGCGAGGCTCACTTTTGAATGGCGGACACTGGCGCCGGGCCAGCCGGCCGGGGAAGGACCGGCGCGCGGCACATGAGCGCGGAGGCGTTGGTTTTTGCCTATGTGGTTTCTTTTCTTGCTGGGATTTCCTGCGTCGCCATATATTCCTACTTCCGTCGCAAGCGGTTTGAACCGATGCCCAGCGAGGACAATATCTTTCGCTGCGAGCAATGCGCGTTTGTTTATACGGACGATGCGGATGTGGACCGATCGCGGTGTCCCCAGTGCGGGACGTCGAACGCAAAGTTCAGGTTTTGAGGAGAGACGATTATGGGAATGTGGATTGGTCGGAACCGGAAGGCTCGGGTGACGTATGGTTTTGACGAGATCGCGCTCGTGCCGGGCGACATCACGATCAACCCCAACGAGGTGGACACGCAGTTTCGCATCCCCTGTCCGGACGGCAGCCACATCGAGTTGAAGATTCCGATTCTGGCAAGCGCGATGGATGGGGTCACCGAC
>JAHDYP010000212.1 GCA_023383055.1 Verrucomicrobiota bacterium
CGCGGCGGCGCGAAGAATTTCATGCTGGCTTTCGGTGACGGTGCGGCCTTCCTCATCCACCCAGGCCAACGCGTCGTTGCCATCGGCGGTGCGGACATAAACCATGACGCCGGAGGTGGGTTGTGGGCCAGCCGCGGCGACGGGCCTGGCGGGGATGGCCGACAGGGCCTTGGTGGAGAACACGACGCCCGGCAAATCGGGGATGGTTTTTTTCAGCGAAGGATTGGTGTCGCAGGCGTTTTTCCAAATCTGGTAGGCGAGCGAGGCGAGATCCACTTCGTCGTCCGCCGGGTCGTCCAGGACGCCGGACTTTTCGGTAAAAAGTTCGCGGATGACGGTGTCGTGCTTTTCGTCCTCGAAGAACGTCTCATCCGTGCCGACGACTTCGGCGTTTTCATGAAGGCGCTGGCGCACACGGGAGCGCAAGCGGATGAGGCGCTCGACGCCATCGGCGGGGACAAAAGAGTAACACAGTATCTCCTGCGCCTTCTGGCCGATACGATCCACGCGACCAGCGCGCTGAATGAGGCGGATGATGGCCCAAGGCAGGTCGAAGTTCACGACGATCGCAGCGTCCTGGAGGTTCTGGCCCTCGCTCAGGACATCGGTGGCGACCAGCACGCGGAGTTCCTCGCTGGGCAAGACGCGATTGGGGGAGTCTTTATCCCGCGCCTTGTTGCTCTCGGGGCTGAACCGACGGGCGTAATGGGACGGGTCTTCGGTGTCGCCGCTGACGCCCGCCATCTGTTTGAGACCGCGCGCCGCCAATTGTTCCGAAAGGTAGGAGACGGTGTCGGCGAACTGGGAGAAGATAAGAATCTTCTGACCGGCGTGTTTCTTGGTCAGGAGCTTTTGTAGTTCTGCTAGTTTTTGATCCTGATCGGGCAACCATTGGCCGGCAAGTTCTAGGATGGAGAAAAGCCGCTGCGCGTCCTGCCGGAGATGCTGGTTGAGGTCGTCCACGAAGACGTTGGCGCGCAACCAATCGAAGTTGCAGGCGTGTTCGGTCTTGAGCGCGTGGTAGCCCGCCGCGCCGGCCTTGGCAAAATCTGCGAGACACTTGGCGGTGATCTCGGTGGGTCTGGCGGCGGCGGCTTCGTCCGTGCCAAAGAGGTTGCTGTCGCTGTCCTGATCGTCAGTGCGGGTATCGAACAGAGCAGAGTCCTGGGTGCCGACGGGAAGGGGGAGACCGTTTTCGAGTGCGTGCAGGGAGACATAGTTACGCAGGATGTGGCGGCGGACGGAAAGCAGGAAAGAGTGGCCGCTGCTTTCCAGGCGCTTAAAAAGATTAGTTCGGCAGAAGCCGATGAGGCGCTTGCCGGCACGGGAGAGATTGTCCATCACTTCGGCTTCGTCCTGGGACGGCGGAACGTCCAGCGTCGGCTTGAGGTAATTGGCGAGCCCGTAGCGTGGCAAATGGAGCATCCGCACAATCTCCACGACCTTGTCGGAATAGAGGCGGGCGTATTGGTCGTCCGGGTCTTTGTCCTTGATGCGGAACGAGAGAGTTTTCGGCTGGCGCTTGGGAAAGTGGAAACGGCTGCCGCCTTCGAGAATGAGGAAGCGGCGATCCTCCTTCAGTTTGGCGCGCTCGCACTTGGGGCATTTGTCCTGCGTGGGCAGGAGGACGGTGTAGCACTCTGGACATTCGGTGAAGGCGTAGTTGCGTTCCACGAAGCTGCGCGTGCGGCGGACCATAAAGAGGCGCATGAGTTCGCGCCAGTCGTCCGGGTGGGCGCTTTTCTCGAAGGCGGACAGGCAGTTGACCGCGCACTGGTGGCGACGGGTGAACTCGTCGGGACGCCCGTCGCAATCGCGGCGGATGTACTCCTCGGGGCGGATGCCGACCACATCCTCTGGATTGAGGAAGAGACGGAGCTGATTGGCGAGGTCGAGGTAAGCCTTGTTGTAGGGCGTGGCCGAGACGAGAATGCAACGGGTAGCGTTGCGCGAGAGGTAATCGCGGACGGCGGCCCAGCGGCGGCCCTCGCGATTCCGCAAGTTGTGGCTCTCATCAATGATAGCGACACGATAGCGGCGCAATTCGGACAGGCTGTTTTGCACCTGTGTGATGGAGACGACCTTGGCGATGAGGCGGTAGCGGTGCGCGTAATCCTCCCACATTCCGACCAGGTTCTTCGGACAGAGGATGAGGGTTTCGAGCGAGTGCGGCGGGTCCTGAAAGACACGGGCCAGCGCGGTGGCCATCAACGTCTTGCCGAGGCCGACGACATCGCCCAATATGACGCCGCCACGCTTTTCGAGGTGCCGGGCCGCGATGCGAACGGCGGCGGATTGAAATTCGAGCAGCGTGTCCCGCATGTCGGTCGGAATGCGGAACTCGGATAATCCGGCGCGGGCTTCCTCGGCCAGGTGGTAGGCCATCTTGACGTAGATTTCATACGGGGGCGGACACTCAGGCCGCGCCCAACTCTCGTCAATCACCTGGAGTAGTTCCTTGGTGATGTCCACGCACCAGCGGTCCTTCCAGCGGTCTTCAAACCACTTCGCAAGTTTCTCAGTGGCGTCGTGATCGAGGACATCTACGTTGAGTTCACCTTGTTGTGACAGGCCGGCAAGGGTGAGGTTGCTCGAACCGAGAAAGCCCGTTATAGGGTTGTTGGGATCGGATCGGAAGCAAAGATAAAGTTTAGCGTGGAGAGTGTGGCGGAGATAGAGCTTCACGACCACCTTACCTGCCTTGAGTTGGGCGGAAAGGCGACGCAGGCCGGCCTCGTCTTCGTCGGTCGGTGCGCCGAAGGTGAGCTGAGCGCGAAACTCCGCGGCGAGCCGGCGCTTGAAACGGATGACAGCCTGCTGGCTGATCCCGTTTTCCGGCGGGAGAAGACTGTAAGCGAGACGCAGCTCGTCCTGGGCGAGGCGCTGCATACCGACCAGCAGACGACACTGCGAGCTTTCGCCCCCGGGCCACCGTTCGATCAAACCGTCAATTGCCTTCCAGCCGCGCAGATTGAAGTAGCCGACACAAAAGTCGGAGCGCTGGGAAATCTGGAGTGTATCTCGCAACGCCGGCAGGAGCTCAAGGGCGATATTGTCAAAGATGCGGGGCATAGGCGGAACTACGATATGCTCGAGGCGGGCTTAACCAGCGCTGCCTTGCCGCCCTTGGCCCAGGCGTCCACTTCGGAGGCCAGAAAGTTCCAGGACCGCCCAACCTCATGAGTCGGCAACTTCTTGCGCTCGATCCATTTATAGATCGTGTCCGGATTGACGCACAAGTGGGCGGCAATCTCGTTAACCGATAGCCCTCGTTCTTCCATGAAGTGTTCGGATTTGATTCCGTGCAATTGTGAATGGATCGTATTCTGGCAGAAAGCACTCCCCGATGGCCACTTAAAAGCGAACATTGTGCGCGATGCATGATCACAGGCCACCCGCAGCATGGCCTCGTGCTTTTTTCGTGCATTCGCCTGCCAGCACCGGCACTATCATCGAAACCGACAGCCCCGACTAACAACCTATTAGGGAGCTCTCGTTTATGACGTTTTTCCTTCTTGAAATACTGTTGTACCTGAAACACCTAGGGAACCGGCCGCCCGGGGGGCGGCTTGGGCCGTGCAGGATGGATTTTCGGCAGCCTCGCACCGTTGGCGCGACGTACCGGATTGAAACCACCGGCCAACCACACTCTTTCTTGAGCCTCACTGAGGCCACAGTCGAACACCTGGCGTCGTTTGCCGGGCTGCGGGTTACGAAACTGCGACAATACCGTTTCACCTGAGCGTTGGTGTATGGGCGATCCCCCGCTCGGGTGGATCAACCTGGCCCTGGAAGGTCTGCGTGCAACTGCAATACGGTATTTGTCGAAGGGTCCCGAGAAGCGAGCAGCCCTGCTGCTCGCCTTCTGCTTTCTCGAACTGGCCGCGATTCACGGGTTTTGGGCTCACGACTGCGAACTTGACCTGACATTACGGTGCCCCCGGCGCGTGCTGGAAGAGCTCCAACCTGGAGGTCCAAGTGCACCGCAATCCGAACTGCTGATCGCAATCCGGTCTGCCATCGAATCCGGGCTGCCTACGGGATCTCGTCTTCGGCGCTTTGAGGCGCGCGCGTTGCTGCCGTCGATGGGAGATTCCGATTTTGGCGCCACAATCGAGCAGATCCACCGCAAGCTCGATGCTATCGCGCAGGGTGAGCACGAACTGAAGGCGGAGAATGAGGAACTGAAGCGGTTGGCGGTCGATGGCCAGCTTCGGTTCGTGCAGCGGGTGGATGCCGCGGATTATGTGGCTTTCGCCTTCATCCTGGCGCTGGGCAATCGCGGTGCCGCAGCGCACCGACTCCGCATCCCAGCCCGGAGTTTCTATGATCGTGTGAACACGTGGAGAACCGGGGATCGGGACCACCGGCTGATGTTCCGACTCATCGAATGGCGGAAGGCGGTCGGACGCAAGATCACCGTCCGCCTCGGGCAATCGCTTCAGTTTGGTGGTAGCGGCGACGAGCCGGATAACCCCGTGACCCTCAACTCGGTGCTCGACACGATCGCCGCTCAAGGATCGGACGGCCGGGAGGATCTGCTCCGACAGGTGCTCGAGGCTTTGAGCGACCAGAATCCACGGAACTGGCAGTCGGTACGCAACGAACTGATTTCGATTATACGAGACGAGATACAATAGCGCCGACGCGACCAGGTTGAACCGACATCGTTTCCACTCGCGGGGGTTGGCAATTCCGCCAACCCCTTTTTGCTGCCCTGATCCCCGCAAAAACCTCCGCAACTTTCTCTGCAATTTTGTGGCGATTTCTGCAATCGACGCGATTGAATAGACTTTTATACGCAATTTTCTGCGATTCAGTGAAATCGCGCCCCGAACACCGCAAATCGGGTGTGATGTCAGATTGTGGATGTATCACGCTGATCACGAGTCAGTAACGCCTTCGGTGACCCCGAATCCCTGATTGGTTCACATCGGCGGTTCCGCAATTTTCTCCGCAATTTGCGGCGATTTTTGCAATCGATTCGACTGCAAGCACTAATGTGCTCCAAAGCCCCTTCTTTTCCGCCCGATTCCGCAATTTCCCACACCTACGTGAAGAGCAACCGATTGAAAGACCAAGTCACCGCCGGAAACGGTGAGCACGGATGCAGATCCGTGATAATCGCACTGAGAAGCGACGACCGTCACCCGCAGTTGCTGACCATCACCCGGTACCTTCGCAACGAAGGTCGGGGCGTTCTCCTCAACTTCAATCCCCGGGGGGATGAACGATGAGCGCCATGGAAGATCTTATGCAGGCCGCGCTAGCCGCCCCACAGGATCGCCGGGAGGAAGCCTTGCGCGTGTTGCGCGGAGAGGCCCGGGTTGCGGACATCACCGCTCCGACTGTCGCCGTTGAGCCGTATCTCACTTTACGCGACATCTCCCGACGCCTTGGGCTTTGTACCGTTACGCTCTGGCGCTGGCAAATCCCCGGCCACGACCTGGGCGGCCGGCGACGATTCAGACTCTCCGAAGTCAAAGATTACCTCGAAAGCGATGCGTTCAAGCGCCGCATGGCTTCGCTGCGCGCGGAGCGCAGACCTTCGCCGACGAGGGCTTCGAAGTAAACCAACCACATCAACCGAAAAAGGACACCTATGGCACTACTGCAACAGCCCACCAGACACCGCAATCCCTTCGCGGAGCGAATCGGCGACGCGCTCGCGCCAGTGGGCACCTTCGCCGCCACCGTCATCGATATTAAGGACGAATTCGGCGTCAAACGGACCAAATACCAATCCAACGAGGAGGAACTGGTCGACTTGGCGTGCTTCCTCTTCGGCTTCCGCGATGCCCAGGGTAAACCCTACCGGGTCGCCAGCAAGCAGATGCGGATCTCGGGCAACGAAAAAGCAGCGCTGTTCGGGTTTCTGAAGAACCTGCTCGGCCGGGCGCCCGAGTACGGATGGGACTACTGCTCGCTCAAAGGTCACCAATGCCAGCTGACGGTCGAGCACGTGCAGAAGCGTGATGGCAGCGGCGTGTTCGCCAGCATCGCGTCGCTGTCACCGCTTCTCCCCGGAGTGGCGACCGCGCCGGTGACGCCGCCGCCGACTTCCCAGCCAGTTACGCCACCGGCCCCGGCACCGGTTCCACCGCCGCCACTGGCACCGGTTGATGAAGCGGACGACGAGCATCCCTTCTGAACCACCATCAACCCGCCGGTCGAGGTCCGATCCCTCGCCGTCACCAACTCGAACATCGATTATGGCAATACTCACGAGAAGCAGACCTCCGGCCAGCCACTGGTATCAAGCAGACGGAACGCCGGTCCATCGGTTGCCGGTCAAGGGTGGTGACGGTGACCGACCCACCACGCTTCGGGACGCCAAGCGCCTCGGGCTCTATCCCTCGGTGACCAGCATCCTCGGCATCCTGAACCGGCCGATGCTCGAGCGGTGGAAGCTCGACCAGGTCGCGTTGGCCACGCTCCGGTTGCCGAAGCAATCCGACGAGTCCGAGGAGTATTGGTGCACGCGAGTCCGCGATGCCGCGTTCGAGCAGGTCGAGCAAGCCGCGGATCTCGGCACACGGATCCATGGCGCGCTCGAACTGGCGATGATGGGCCAGCCCTACGCCGACGATCTGCGGCCTTACGTCGAGCCCGTGATCGCGTGGAAGCAGCAAAGTGAATTCGAAATCATTGAGCGCGAGATCCGCCTGGTGAACAAGGCCGAGGGGTTTGCCGGCACCGCGGACGTTCTCTTCCGTTTCGGGCGGCGGGGCATGGGGATCCTCGACTACAAGACCCGGAAGACGAAGCCGGAGGATGTCGTTACCGCCTACGACAATCAGGCGATGCAGTTAGCGGCATACGCCGCGACCTATTGGGGGCCGGAGAACATCGACCGGGTGCTCGCCGCCAATATCTTCATCTCGACCACTGAGCCCGGCCGGATGGTGGTGGTGAAGCACGAGCACCTCGCCGCGGACTGGCAGGCCTTCCGGATGGTCGCCGAGTTGTGGCGGTACCTGAAGGGCTACGACCCCCGGACAGTTAACCAGGCGGAGGCCGCGGCATGAACCGGGTGCGTCGCATCTTCGGCCGCGTTCAGACGATTTGCCCAGCTACGGGCAAGGAAGTCCGTATCGAACTCACTCGCGAAGGACTCCGCGTCCGCCTCAAACACTCGCGCAAAGTCCAAACATTAACCCTTCAGGACCTGGTCGCGCTCGCGAATGGCCAGGGCATTTTCCGCTTATGAAATCACTCGACTTCTTTGTTGCCGGCGAACCCAAGGGCCAACCTCGGCCTCGAGCCTTCGCTCGCGGCGGCAAGGCACGGGTCTATGACCCCGGCACCGCCGAAGGGTGGAAAGGCCGGATCGCCCTCGCCGCCAGGGAATACCTGCCGCCTACACCGATCGACACCGCTGCCGGGATCCACATGCGCTTCCTGATGCCCCGGCCACGGGGCCACTTCGGCAAGCGCGGGCTTTTGCCGTCGGCGCCAGAGCATCCGCTCGGTAAACCTGACCTCGACAACCTCGCCAAGGCCGTACTCGACACATTGGTCGCGATCGGTTTCTTGCGCGACGATTGCCTGGTCCGGCGGCTGTCGGTCTGCAAATACTACGCCGAGGGGGCGTCCGGCTGTCACGTTCGGTTGGTCTGGTAGGAGGCAACTCATTATGGCCTGGATCGAATCTCATCAGTCCCTCGGCACCCACTTCAAGCTTCGTCGCCTGGCGCGCACGCTCGAGATCTCCCGGGCAACGGCGGTCGGGCATTTGCACTATTTGTGGTGGTGGACACTCGACAATGCACCGTCAGGTGACGTGTCTACACTCACAGCGGACGAAATTTCGGAGGCTGCAGAGTGGTCCGGAGACGCTGAAAACTTCGTTCGCGCACTGCGTGACTGCGGATGGCTCGATTCAGACGGAAGCATCCACGATTGGAACGAGTACGCAGGCCGGATTGTCGCGCTCCGCGAGGGCAACCGCAAGCGTCAGAAGAAGTTCCGAAAGTCCGCCCGTAACGCCGGTGTAACGCGTGACGTAACGCGTGACAAGGCGGTTACGTCACGCCGAAGTAACGGGGCCGCGAAACGCAAAGTAACGGGCTACCCAACCCAACCCAACCCAACCGTACCCAACCAAACCAAACCGCACCCAACCGTACCAGTGTGTGCGTCTCCCTCGGTACGGGTACAACAGACCGGGACCCCGCAAGCCGAAGGCACACACGCCAAAGACGCACACGCGGATTCGTCATGGCCATCGCTTGGTGAAGTCCTGACCAGAGCCGAGCTTCGAGGAATCCCGAAAGACTGTGCCGAGAAGTGGTGGCACGAACAAGACGCTCGCGGCGGCTGCGACCGTCACGGGCAACCGCTCAAACGCTGGGAGTCCGCCCTCATCGGTTTCGCCACTGCCTGGCGCTCAGTCGAGAACCAGAAGGCCTCCCGGACCCAGTCCGCCCCACGAACTGAACCCATTGACCATTCCAAAGGCTTTTTCGGATGAGTGACCCCAACCCTGTTACCCGTCACTGTGGACAGTGCGGACACCCGTTCCAGGCCGTTCCCTTCGTCTACGGGGGCCACGTGCTCGCCGTTCCGCGCTACTGCGAAACCTGCATCGCCGGCAACGAACGCGCCGAGGCCCTCGAACGCGAACGGCAGGAAGCCCAACGCCTGGCCCTGGCGTGGGAGCGTATCTGCCCGCCACTCTATCGCGACACCGACCCCTCCCGGCTCGAATGCTCACCCGGCCCCCGGGAAACGATCCTGTCCTGGCAGTTCGGTCCCAAGGGGCTCCTGGCTCATGGTCCCGCTCGCCTGGGCAAGACCCGGCTCGTTTACCTGCTGCTGTCCCGGCTCCATCACCTCGAGCGCCGGAAGATCATCGCCCTCACCGCCAACGCCTTCTCCCATCGGGTCAGCGTCCTCTTCGGCGCAGGGGGTGGCCGGGGCGAAGCGTTCATCGATAGCCTGACCGAGGTTCCGGTCCTATTCATCGACGACATCGGGAAAGGCCGGCTCACCGATCGGGTCGAGTCCGAGTTCTTCCATGTGATCGAGACCCGAACCGCGCACCTGCGCCCCACGCTTCTGACCACCAACCTCAACGGCGAAGCGCTCCGGTTGATGTGGTCCGCCGATCGCGCCGAACCTTTGCTCGGCCGATTCCAGGAGTTCTTCCAGACCGTGGCCGTGGTCGGCCAATCGACGGGGGAGGCGATTTGAAGGGCGACTTCCACGAGGGGCTTCAGTCCGCGAAGCGCGACCCGGTCGACGCCCAAGAGCAGGACTTCGACTGGCGGAAGCTCTACCAGCAGCTGAGCGAGGACGCCGCCGACGGGGATCAGGACAAACGCCTGGCCGAAACCGTCACCCGTCTGCTGCAGATGCTCGTTCCGCTCAGCAATCGCCGGATCCGAATCGAATCCATCGGCCTGAACCTGGTGGCCTTGGCGTGGGTCCTGAACCCGGGTTACTTCGACGGCGCTCCGTCCCTGCGGCAACTGGCGAAGCGCTGCGGGGTCGAACCCGCCGCACTCGCACGGCACACGGCGCATTACAGTCGCCTGATCCGGTGGCGAAACCGGGGCCAGCGCCACGCGTGGAATTGGCGTGACGAACAACGTTCCCGACTTAAGCGATGACGATGAATCCACACGTTTCGGGCGCTCTGGCCTCAGGCTGCGAGAACTGCCGCAGTTTCAGCGCGAACGTTCGCACCTTCGGTGACATGAAAACGAGCGAGAACCGGCAGAGAGCGCCAGAGGCAGGGCCGATAGGGGCGCTGGGTGTAAGGAATCTTTCACCACGGGGGGGTCTCCTGGAGGGCAGGCGTCAGCCCTGACAACGCGTATGAACGACCGAAAACCAAAAAAACGCGCACCAGTTCCGCCGGAACCCGAAAAACCCCCGGTAAACTGCGCCTTTGACGAGCTAATCCCCCTCGAGAAGCTCGTTCCGAACCCACGCAATCCGAATCAGCACCCGCAGTCGCAGGTCGCACTGTTGGCGAAGGTGATCACCCACCAGGGGTGGCGATCTCCGGTTGTCGTGTCGACTCGGTCGGGGTTCATCGTCGCGGGGCACGGCCGGTATGAGGCGGCGAAAGTTCTCGGGCTGGCCAGGGTGCCGGTCGACTACCAAGACTTCGCGACCGAAGCCGACGAGTGGGCGCACCTGGTGGCGGACAACCGACTGGCTGAGTTGGCCGAGACGGATGAATCGGCGTTGAAGGGGTTGCTCGCGGAGTTGAAGGCGGGTGATTTCGACCTCGACCTGGCCGGGTTCGACGCCGCCGCGCTCGATGGTCTGCTGGCCGAACCGCCCGCACCGGTGGCGCCCGAAGACTTCCCAGCGGTCGATGAGGACATCCCGACCGAGTTTCAATGCCCAAAATGCTCGTATCGGTGGTCCGGCAAACCTTCATGAACCCCGCCGCCGACCTTGAACTGCGCCAGATCCGGCACGCCATCGACGGGGTCGACGATGCGATTGCCACGCTCCTGGCGTCGCGGCGGAAACTGTCGCGGTTGGCGATGCTGACGAAGGCCAGGCAGGGCATTCCGCCCTTCGACGGGGGGCGGGAATCAGAGATCGAGGGACGGTATGAGCGCACCGCGCATGGGGCATCGATCGTGGCGCGGGCAATCTTCCGCTGGTGTCGAGGGAATCGCGATGAACGCTGAGAAACCACCCTATCGCGTTCCGACGATGACCGAAATCGCGGCCGTGCCGTGGAACGGGCTCAATGTCGTCTCGACCTTCAGTGGGTGCGGCGGGTCGTGTCTCGGGTTTCGGATGGCGGGTTATCGCGTGCTGTGGGCCAACGAGTTCATTCCAGCCGCGGCGGAAACGTACCGGGCGAACCACCCGACTACGATCCTCGATACGGGC
>JAHDYP010000213.1:0-8032 GCA_023383055.1 Verrucomicrobiota bacterium
CTTCACCAGTGTACCTGAGCTGGGAGCGGAGTTGTTTCCCTGGCTGCCGGTGCGATGGCTGAGTACGATCGAGTACGGAACGATCGACAAGTTGGCCGGGATCGGGGTGCCCGCGATGGTGATTCACAGTCCGACGGACTCGCTGGTGCCGTTTCGGCATGCCGAGGCGAACTATGCGGCGATCCGCGGACCCAAGGAACTATGGACCATCCCGGGCGATCACAACGATTTTTTGTATGTGGATGATTCGCGATACCTCGAGGGGTTACGGCGTTTCATGGAGATTCTCGAGTTGCCACGCTGAAGCCGCATAGCCAACCGGAAGGCCTTGCAATCCTCGGTTTGGCGATACATGCTGCCCGCCCGTTGTATAGCCGAGCAGGGGTCGCTTGAGTCCCCCCGTCATTGCATGAGTAATCAGTCTGATTCAGGTTTGGATCTGGAAGATCTGGAGTTGCAGTTGCTGCCCTCGTGGGCCAAGCAATCAGCCGGATCGAACCGTTATGCCGCATTCGAAGGCGCCCCGGAAGGACGCCCGGAACGACGGCGCGAAATGCGGCGTCCGCCAGGGCGACCGGGTGATCGTCCTCCGGGAGGTCGGCCAGGTGGCGAAGGTCCGAGACGCCGGGGCGATCGAGATCGCGGTCGTCCGACCCGTGGCCCGGGTGGGCCCGGGGGTGCTCGGCCGGGGTGGGAACCGAAGGCGCCGCCGCCATTGCCGGAGGTGGAGATCGGTTTTGTACCTGAGGCGAAAGGCGTTGAATCGTTGGCGCGTCAAATCCGGTTGACCGGGCGCGCCTACCCGGTATTCGAGATTGCGCAGTTGATCCTGCGAAAGCCGGAACGTTATGAGGTGCGGTTCGAAACGGTGAAGAAGGGCGATCAGGTGGCGCAGCAGCTTTGGCTGTGTAACCTGGATGACACCCTCTGGTTGTCCGAGGCGGATGCTGTAGCGCATGTTATACATCGGCATTTCGATACCTTTTACCAAACCGAAAAGACCCCAACCAACCCGCCCAAAGGCACTTACACCTTTGTGGCTCAGTGCGGGCTCAGCGGCGCCATCCTCGGCCCGCCGAACTTTCACGATTACCAGGCCAAGCTCCTTCGCCTGCATGCCGCGCGTTTCAGCCGGATGCCATTCGAGGCTTACAAGGCCAAGGTGCGCATCGTGCGCGATGAGGCCGTGGTTAAGAAGTGGATCGAGGACCAGAGTTTCAAGACGGAGTTTGTCACGCTGAATGTCCCGGAGCCGGTCCGGTTGGCGAGCACCGAAGAGGTTGAGCGGCACTTCCGCGAGGTGCACCTGGCCAACATCATCCAGGTGGTTGAGAACTGGAGTCTGCTGGGGCCGGCGGCGCAGAATCTGCCGGCCCTGCCCCTGCGGCAATTGGTCCGTCGCAATTGGGAGGACCAGCGCCGGTTTCCGCTCCGAGTGGTCGGAGTGTTGAGCCAGCAACTGGCCTCGCACGGGCTCCAGTTTTTCAAGGTCAACAAGACCGTGACGCATGTCGCAGTCGCCCGGCCGCATTACCTGGATGTCGAGTTGACTCCGGTCTCGGATGGCATTCGACGCATCGTTGATTTCATTAATGGCCATGCCGGCTGCACCCGTCGGCAATTGATGGAGGCACTGGCTCCCGCACCTCCTCTCGCACCGATTCCGGTCGCCCCGGTTGAGGCGCCGACGGCGACCGAAGCGACCGCGACTGAGGGCGCGCCACCCGCGGCGACTGCCGTGCCGGTGGCATCCGCCGCGGACGCGCCTCCGCCGCCCACACCTGAGCAGACGGCGGTTACGTCCGATCTCCACTGGCTCATACATCAGGGGCACGTCATCGAGTTCGCCAACGGCCGGCTCGAAACGGCCAAGAAACCGAAGCCCAAGCCGGTGCGGCCGGAGAAGCCGGTGGGTGAACCGGAACAGGAGCCGGCTGCGGAAGTGGTCATGACCACTGGCGGCGCCGAAGCCCAGCCCGAAGCAGAAGTTGAGCGGGTGGCCCCGGAGGCGTCGTCTGAGCCCGTCGCCGAGGTTTCGTCCGCGTCACCTGGCGAAGCGCACCCTGGCGCTGAAGCCGGCGGTGAGGCGGCGGAGACGGCGGTGGCGACCTCAGAAGTATCCGTGGGCGAGGAGACTCCCGTGGCAGAGGCAGCGACCGAATCGGCCGAGGTGCCCGTGGAAGAGACACTTCCGGCCGAGGGGACCAGTGAACCGCCGAAGCCCGCAACTCCAACGGACGAGCCGAAGGCATGAGATCGCCCAAGGCGTATGCGGCGGCTGGGGTCGATATTGATCTCGGTAACCGCGTCAAATCCGGTCTTCCGCGGCTGTTGGCCGCCACCCATCGCCGGGAGGTGCTTGGGAAAGTGGGTGGTTTTGGCGGGTTGTTCGCCCTGGATACCCGCAAATACCGGCAGCCGGTGCTGGTTTCGAGCGTGGACGGGGTGGGCACCAAGCTCAAGCTCGCGTTCGCCATGGACCGGCACGACACCATCGGCCAGGACCTGGTGAATCATTGTGTCAATGACATCGCGGTGCTCGGGGCTGAGCCGCTGTTTTTCCTCGATTACCTGGGCACGGGCAAGCTTGAGCCCCGTGTATTCAAGCAGATCCTGAGCGGGTTTGCCAGGGCATGCGCCGAGAACCGCTGCGCGCTGATCGGTGGCGAGACCGCGCAAATGCCGGGGTTCTACCAACCGGGTGAATACGACGTCAGCGGGACAATCGTTGGCGTGGTCGAGCGCAAGCGGATGTTGGATGGCAAAGGCATCCAGGCGGGTGACGTTGTGCTCGGGTTGGCTTCGAGCGGGCTCCACACCAACGGGTATTCGCTCGCGCGCAAGATTTTCTTCGACGATCTAAAGCTCGATCCGGCGAGTTACGTGCCCGAGTTGCAGAACCGGATTGGCGACGAATTGCTCAAGGTCCATGTCAGCTACGGTCCGCTGGTTCAAGCCCTGGTCCGCCGTTTCAACCGCGCGCCGTCCGTGTCACCCATCCGAGCCTTTGCCCACATCACCGGGGGTGGGTTCATCGACAATATTCCGCGGGTATTGCCCTTGGGGTGCAACGTTTTGATTCACAAGGGGAGTTGGGAGTTGCCGCCGATATTCGAGATGATCCGGGAGCGCAGTGGCGTAACCGAGCGTGAGCTTTACCAGGTTTTCAACATGGGCATCGGCATGACCGCCATCGTGGACAAGTCGCAATCCGAGTCGGCGCTGCGGTTCATCCGTCGGCACGGTCATCCCGCGTGGCGCATCGGTGAAGTCGTCCCGGGGCGCGGTCGAGTCCGCTTGATCTGAGGGAGATCGGTGGTGTTCGGCGTGGGGTTCAGTTGCGCGGCCGCGTGCTAGAGGTCAGTTTGGTTTCCGCGGGAAAGGCGGGTCAGTTGCGTTTCATGCGGCGGAGGATTTCGTAGGCCCGTTTGGCTTGGGGATCGCCCGCTTCCATGGCGCGGATCAGGCTGGCTTCCATGGCGACCATGGAGTTATGGATGGCCATTCCTTGTTGCACCGTGATCGCTTCCTGTTGTTTTGCGACTTGGAGAGAAACCACCGCCTGCTCGTAGTCCCCCCGACGCATGGCCTCCGAAGCCTGGGTGGCCGCTTCCTGAACCGGTGGTGGAGCATCGCGAAAGACCTGTTCCACCTGGGTGGCCGCTTCCTTCGGGGTGCGCGGCACGACAGCAGTGGGGTCGGGCTCGGATTTGCCGCATCCGGCGAGGAGCAGGGTGGCGGCCATCAGGCCGATGCCAGCGCCACGGCTGGGAGAAGGGGAGGTTTTCATAGGCTGGATCAATCGCCGGTGGCTTTGCCGGGGTTACACCAGAATCGGCCGGGTCGGACGCCGGGGAAGCCGCCGATGCCGGCCTCGCGCACATAGTTCTGGTAACTCATGAACTCGGTCTGGCCGCCGAACATGCCCATGACGCTGCCTTTGCCATGGCGTTGGGTGACCCCTTCGTCGGGTCGGCTGGCCACGTTATCGTAGTTGGACGGGAGCATTTCGTCCGCCTCCCAGTAGAGCATGGCATCGGGCTGGAACTGGCTCATTTTGTAGGTGGTCCACGGCCCGGCCGGGCCGGTGTTGTAGGCGGAGACGGCGGCATTCATCATGTAACTGCCGACCTTCATATCGCGTTGCTTGAAGAACACGGTGTTGGTGCGATCCAGCGGGCACCAGTAGAGGTTCCGCTCGTTGTGGAGGGGCCAGAGTTGGCCCCGTTCGACCATATGCTGGGGGTTGTTGGTCTGGACGCGGGTGTACATCCAGTTCGGCACGTCGAATGTGTCCGAGCTCCAGGAGGTGTAGGGCATGTAGTCGTTGTTGTCGCCGGTGTACATGATGGTGCAGAGCAGGATCTGCTTGAGGTTTGAAATACAGCGGGTGCGGCTGGCCTGTTCCTTGGCCTTGCTTACCGCCGGCAGAAGCATGCTGGCGAGGATGGCGATGATGGCGATCACCACGAGCAATTCAATGAGGGTGAAGCCGCGTGGCGAACGGCGGGACCACAGCAGCGCGAATAGTGGCGGTTTCATGGCAGCTACGGTTGATTGAGGTTCATCTGAAGAATACGCCCTGCTTTCGGCATGTCACGCCCGAAGTCGAGGGTGGTCGCCGCCCGCCAAAGCGGTCGCCGCGGGGTATCCCGATCTGCGAGCGCGAGTCGCCCGAGCTAATAGCTCGTCTTGTCGAGCTTCACCTTGCCG
This sequence comes from Verrucomicrobiota bacterium, assembly GCA_023383055.1. GTDB lineage: Bacteria > Verrucomicrobiota > Verrucomicrobiia > Limisphaerales > JAHDYP01 > JAHDYP01. The sequence continues at coordinate 4,714 of JAHDYP010000213.1, forward strand.
CGGAAGATCCAGTAGATGCTCACGGTGTAGGCCAGTACGACGGGCACGCCGATGAGGGCGATGGTGAGCATGATGCCCAGCGTTTTTGGGGACGACGCGGCATTGAACGCGGTGAGGCTCCGTTCCGGATTGGGGTTGCTGTAGACGAGATTCGGATAGAGCTCGAGCCCGAACAGGGCCATGAGCGCCACCATCGCGGCGCAGGAGGAGAGGAAAGCGCGGAAATCCCGGCCGTGATGAATTTCCCGGGGGATATTGGCGATGGCGAGCATGTTGAGCAAGGCGACGGAGAAGAGGGCGGGATGGGCGCGGAGGCGGGCGGCCATGTGGGGGAGATAGAGCAGGGTGGCCATGGTGGTGATGGCGTAGCAGATGATGAAGAAGATGATGCAGTGGTTGACCCAGCCGCGGAGCTTGTCCTGGAGCTGGCCGTCGGTTTTCATCACGGCGTAGATGGCGCCGTGCATCATGAACAGGGCGACGGTGGTGACGCCGAGCCACAGGGAATAGGGATGCAGGAGGGCCAGAAATCCGCCGGCGTATTCGCCCCGTTCATCGAGGGGTATGCCCCAGGCAATGTTGCCCATGGTTACGCCGATCAGAAAGCTCGAAGCCAGGCTGCCCAAGCTGAACCCGATGTCCCACATCTGACGCCACCAGCGCATCGGCTGTTTGCTGCGGAACTCGATGGCCACCGCCCGAAAAATCAACGCCGCCAGCAGGAGCATGAACGCCAGGTAGAAACCGGAGAACACCGTGGCATAGACGATGGGAAAGGCGGCAAACAAGGCGCCGCCGCCTGTCACAAGCCAGACTTCGTTTCCATCCCAGACGGGGCCGATCGAATTGACCATGATGCGCCGTTCCTCGTCAGTCCGGGTGAAGAGATGGAGGGCGCCCACGCCGAGATCGAAGCCGTCGAGCATGGCGTAGCCGGCGAACAAGACGCCGATCAGGACGAACCAGGTCGTGTTGAGATCGAGATCGCCGAAGTTCATGCGGATGGCTCCGGTCGAGGGCTGAGTTTTCCCGTGGGTTTCAAGTCCGAGGGGTCGGGTCCGTGCTGGATCTTGTCGTTGAGGAGGTAGACAAAGACCGCGAAAAGAAGCAGGTAAATCAGGGCAAAGAGGATCAACGAGCCCAGCACTGCCTCGGCCTGGACCACGCGAGAGATCCCCTCGGAGGTGCGGAGGAGGTCGTATACGATCCAGGGTTGGCGACCCACCTCGGCGGCGTACCAGCCAAACTGGTTGGCCAGCTGTGGGCCGAGCACTGAGAACACGAGCAACCAGAGCAGCCAGCGTGTCTGGAACAAGCGGTCACGCCACCAGAAAACCGCGGCGGTCAGACTCACCGCGATCATGCCGAAACCGATGGCGATCATCACGTGGTAAAACTGGAAGGTCAGGTTAACCGGCGGCCGGTCCGCCGGGTCGGGCGCCAGTTCGCGCAGGCCTTTGACTTCCGCGGCGGTATCGCCATGCAGCAGGTAACTGAGCAACCCCGGAACTTCGAGGGAGTAGGTGCGCTCTTCGGACTCGTTCACCCACCCGAACAGCGTCAGCGGCGCATTGGTGAGGGATTCGTATTGTCCCTCGAAGGCCGCCATCTTGATCGGTTGGTGCCGGCTGACACCCACCGCGCTGTCGTGGCCGGTGACGAGTTGAAGCAACGAGGCCACCAAACCGACCGCCAAGCCGACCTTGAGCGAGCGTTGGGCAAAGTCGAGGTGTTTGCGCCGCAACAGGTAGAAAGCGCTGACACTGACCACGAGGAACGCCCCGGCCTGCCAGGCACCGCACAGCGTGTGGCTGAGACGGTCCATTGCCGACGGGTTGAAGACCATCGCCCAGAAATCGGTGATCTCGGCACGCGCGTCCAATCCTTCGCCGACGACGTGGAAGCCGGCCGGGGTCTGCATCCAGGAATTGGCCACTACAATCCAGACGGCGCTGAAATGGGCGCCGAGACAGACCATCCAAGTGGCGAAATAATGCAGCTTGCGTCCGACCTTGTCCCAGCCAAACAGCAGAATCGCCAGAAAACCCGATTCAAGAAAGAAGGCGAAGATGCCCTCCGCAGCCAGGGCGCTGCCGAAGACATCCCCCACGTATCTGGAGTAAGTGGCCCAGTTCGTGCCAAACTCGAATTCCATCACGATCCCGGTCGCCACCCCGATGGCAAAGGTCAGGGCAAAGACCCGGGTCCAGAATCGCGCCATCTGGTGGTAAATCGGGTTGTTGGTCTTGAGCCAAAGACCCTCCATGATGACCAGGGTGACGCCAAGGCCGATGCTGAGGGGCGGGTAGATGTAGTGAAAGGCGATCGTGAAGGCGAACTGGATGCGTGAAAGCAACAGGACATCCATAGTCCGGCCTTCCTAACAAGATCTGGACCCGGGGTCAACACGAGAGCGCCGAAGTCGGAGGGTCCACCTCGAGACAGGTATCCGGCCAGATGTTCACCACCCCGCGCACCTTGCGAATCTGCTCGACTGCCTGTTCCTCGGCCGATCCCGTGATGCCGCCCATGGTTTCCAGCACGTGGCCGACCTCGAGTCCGGCGTGGGCCAATTCCCTTATGACTTCGCGAATGGGACGGGTGCGGTCTGTGATGACGATCCACAACCTGCTTCGAGGCGTGGTGGTGGCCGCGGTTGGGCGTGCTTCTCGCCGTGGGCTGGCCGCCCGGCAGATCCGGAGTTCATCAAGTTCGGTCATTTCGGTGACTTGTTTCAGGTCCAATCGCCGCTGGAGGAACTGCTGCGGAGGGGCACTCCGCAGCAGCATTACCCTCCCATTGAACCCAATCCCGCCAGCGGGCGGCTCTTGCCACGCAGGGTGATCGTCGAGCACGGCCACAGGCTGCGCGTTCAGCGCAACCCGAGATGTAGCCCCGCTGCGGGATTAGATCGGCGTCGATCAAGCGATTTGATCTGGTTAAGCCCTCTCGTTACTCGGCGGACTCGCCACAGGCTCGGGCCACGCCATTTCGAGTTCGGGCTTCTACTGTATATACGATTTGGACCCTGCGAATCTTTCAAAGATTTTTTTATACGTTGCGGTGCAGCAGGTTGTGATGTGAATGGGCGGATGATCCGTTCAGTACACCACGAATCGTGCGGTTCGGGGGGCGAACGGCTCGATGCGGACGGTGTTGGTTCCCGGTCGGGCAAAGCGGGTGACATCAAGCCGGAGCGGTTTGCCAATGAAACCGGAGGCGTCATGGCCGTTGAGGGTGACGCGCGCGGCGGCTTCAGGCTCGAGGTCGCTCAGCTCGAGGTAAATTCGAGCGCGATCGAAGTCCAGGGTGGCCGGCA
>JAHDYP010000213.1:8042-10797 GCA_023383055.1 Verrucomicrobiota bacterium
AACTCACCATGGCCGACGAAGGGATCGGCTTTTACCGGGCTCAGGGTGAGCCGGTTGGTGTTCAAGCGTCCCCATGGACCGCTCCCGAACAGGGCGATTTCGGCTGCGGGGATCCAACCGGAGTCGTCGTGTCCGGCCGTCGTCCAGCCAGGTTCGAGGTTGCGGGTGGTTCGCCAGTTTTTATCGACACGGAAGCGCAGAGGATCGCCCTGGGCGAACTCGATCTGCAGGACCCCGAGCAAGCCGGCGGGGTTCGGTTGGTTGCTGGCGTTCACGGCGGCGATTGCGAGTTGGTTTGCGCCGGGTTTCAAGTGGTCGCGCAGGTCGAGGGTCACCGGTTGGCGCCAACCTTCGGCGCTGGCATCGCTCCGTCCCGCTTCGGCGCCGTTCACATACAGTTCAAAGCTGTTGTCGGCGGTGCCCGTGAACACGGCTTGGGTGACTGTGCGATTCGGTGGGAGCTGAATCCGACCGCGGAAGTAGCACGTGCCGGGGGGCGCACTTTGCGCCGGGTCGCCTTCGGGGTACCAGACCCAGGAAGCCTGGTGGAGGAGTTGGGCTAAGGGGGATTCTTCTTTGAGGGCCGGTTCCGGCGGAGGCGGGACCGCGTCGCGGGTGAGTGTGAAGGTGATGCCCGGCTGAGGTGAGCCGGCCTCGAGGCGCCTGGGCAGTTTGCGGGCTTCAGGTTGAAAGACCAGGAGCACGCTTTCGTTGGGTTCGAGGGTTAGCGCGAGTTCGACCTGGCGGCCGTTGCGGGAATGGGGTACGGCGGTGATTTCGTTGCGCATGGCGTCCCAGCATTCAGGGACGCCGTCGGCGGTGATCCGGAAGCGAAATGCGCGCGGGTCGCCCAGGTGATTCTGGTTGGCGATGAAGAACACGTCGCGGCCAAGTTTCACCCGGTGCAGGACATGGAGCCAGTGATCGTGCTGGCCTTCGAGGATCTCCAGGGTTGGCCGAATGCCGGCGTCCTGGGCGAGCACCTGCTGCAGCTGTTCTGGCGTGGGGTTTTCCGGCAGGAAGTAGGAACGTCCGCCGCCGGCGTTTTTTAGGGAAGCGGTCAGACTGGGGGTGGCGTCACCCCAGATGGCGTGGCGGAGTTGGGCGATCTCGGCGGAGGAGTGGCCGAGCTCGGCCGATTGGGAGGGCAGGAATCCGTGTCCGACGACGACCCCGCCCTGATCGAAGAACGCTTTTGCCTTGGCGAGCGTGGCGTGAGGAATCACCTCCACTGGGGGGACGACCAGCACCCGGTAGGATTCCGTTCGCAGTTCAAGGGATTGCCGGGCGACGGCGATGTCCCGTTCGAACACTTCGCAGGGGATCCAGTCGCAGTCATAGAGGGCGTCCTGGAGGTTTTCGCTGATTTTTTCGAGGGTGATCGCCTTGCCCACGTGGACGCTCTGGCCGGGGGAGAGCAGCGCGACGGGGCAGACATGGCGTCCGCCGGTCAGCAGCAGGCTGAGCCGGCTGGTGTAATCGGCAAAGACGCGGTAGAGCGGCCAGCGCGGTTCGAAGCCTCCATTGTAGAAGTAGGGCGGACAATCCGTGTCGTAGGGCGAACGCGGATTGAAGGAGTGGGGGATGAGAAAACTGACGCCGGAGACGTGCATGTGATCGGTCCACCACTTCATTTCCGGGTAGGTGAGGTCCTGGCCGCGCGCGCCAAAGATTTCGCACATGGTGACATCGTTGGGCTTGCCGTAGGCATGGGTGATCGAGCTGCCGAGTTTGGGGGTTTGCCAGCAGGGGGTGTCGTAGGCCTCGCGCTGGCCCATCTTGAACTGGGAAAACACGGCGTCGATGCCGCCCATGCTGCTGTATTTCTGCACCCGCATCAGGTCGCCGGCGCAGAAGTCCAGGAGCCGGTACATGTTGCCGTGTTCCATGAAATGGCCGATGGACTGGACACCGCGCGCTTCGCACCAGCGGGTGATGCCGCCGAACATCGTGCGACCCCAGGTCTCCGCGCGGGCTTCGAGGTATTGATAGCGGGCGGCGGACTGCCGTTCGCCGGACAGCCTGAACTTGTAGCCGACGTAGGCCTGTTTCCAGTCCACGCCCATTTCCGCCAGGACCGCGTTCAGCTCCGTGCCCCAATCGCCGCGGGTCTCGGGTTCATCGTAGAAGAAGCCGACGATGGTTTTGCCGAAGTCAGCCTTGAAATGGTCGTAGTGCGGTTGATACACCGTTTCCAGGTACCACTCGACGCAATCGCGGCTCATGCCGTCAACGCTCAGCTCCGCTCCGCCTCCCTGTCCGAGACCCGGCGCCTGGCGGTGGGTGAACTTCATGACTTTCCAGCGGCCCGCAGGCACCGTCCACGCCAGCGAGCCGTCTTTGATGAATCCCGCCAAGTCCACGAGGGTGCTGCCTTCAACCGTGTCGTCGGCGGCCACGCGGCCGGCCACGGTGGCGATATAGCGTTCGCCCGTGTAACCCGTGGCTTCGAACCGGCCGGGACCGGACACTTCCTGCTCCGTGGCTTCCAGTTGTTTGGCGGCGTGCCGCGGCGGCACCTTGCCGCCCACGCCCTGGCTCGGCCACCATTTCTCGTCGAAGATCCAGAGTTGCAGATCGTGTCGCCTGGCGGCCTCAAGGCAGATGCCGACATCGCGGAACCAGTTGGGTCCGAGCCAATCGTTGTGCGGGCGCGATTCGGTGGTGAGCGAGCCGTTCCCGCCCTCGGCGACCAGATCGACGTAGCGTTCGAGCAGCTCCTGGCTTTCATCGCCGTGAAGCCAGAAGTGGGGGC
>JAHDYP010000214.1 GCA_023383055.1 Verrucomicrobiota bacterium
CTGCTCCATCAGTTCGAGTTCCTGATCCTACATCTTCACGATGACGGACCGAGCCATGGAAATCTCGTGGGCCAGGGCGCGGTATTCCTCGTTCTTTTTGGTCTGGAACTGTTGAATCGAGTACTTCTCGATCTGCTGTTTTTTGGCTTCGACCTCCAACTCCAGCCGCTTGCGGTCGGTTTCAATCTGCCGGGATCGCAGCCGGGCCGCATTCAGGTTTTCCTCGGCCCGATTGAGACGCGTCTGCGCCATCAGTCGTTGGGGACCGAGAGCCTGCAGTTCCTGTTGTAAGTGGGTGATCTTCCGATCCCGGTCTTGCAGTAGTAGGAGTTTCTCGATCGCTTCCAGCATCGTTTGACCGGAGGTTATCGGCCGTCTCACGTCAAGTCAACCGCCCTGAAAAACCCGGTCCTCTCCGAAGATCAACTCGAGGAGCTTCAGGCGGTCTGTCCCTCTCATCCGCGGATCCATCCGCGCAGCCGGTAATACTGCATTCCCACCACCTCATGCATCCAGATCTGCATCAGCATCAGGGAGCCCGATTGCGGCACCAGCTTGGGCGGGTATTGCAGCGCCGCCGTTCCCGTGAAATCGCAGCCCACGGCCCGCACCTCCAGATCCACCGCGCGAAAGGTCGCTTCGCTCCGTTTCAGATGCGAAGCCGACGTCACCAGCATGATTCGTTGCCAGCCGTGTTCCCGGGCCAGTTCCGCCGTCCGCAGCGCCTCGTCGCGCGTGTTCCGGCAGTAACCCAGGGTGCCAATCGGTTTATCGGTCAGCTCCCAACGCTCCACCCAACGCCGCAACAGCTCGGGCTCCGGCGCCCGCTCGGGTTCTATCCTTGCCGATCCGCCCAGGACCAGGCGCTTGCCCCGGCCCTGCCGGGCCAGTTCCACCGCGGTCAAAACGCGATCGGCGGCCATCCCAAAATCCAGCCCGGCAAACTCGTTGGTCGAGTAACCCGTGCCGCCACCGAGCACGACGATCGCGTCGTACACCTCTCCATCGTCCGCGGCGCTGCCCAGATACGGTCTTTCGAGTCCGGCCAACAACCGAGCCGGCAACGCCGTGACTTCGATCACCCACCACCCGGCGCAACCGGCCAGCAGCACAAGACCCACTCCCCGGGGTCGCTTGAACAACCGCGTGAGTCCCAGCAACAGGAGGCCGAGCCACAACAGGGCCGCGGGATCGAGCAAGTACGACATGGGCGACACAAGTAACGCCTTTGTGCGGATGAATCAACCCGGCAAACAACGGATTCTTCCGCGAAGGTCACGGACCCGCGAAAGCGAGTCCCTACCGAGGCAGGGATGCGCGGACGTCGTAACACCAGAGCGATCCGTGGTCTCGGAGGTATAGCCGTCCCTGCGCCAATACCGGATACGCCCAGGACTTCTCCATCGGCCTGAGCCGTTCCGGGCCATCCGGAGGCGTGAACCGGCCGCGCTCGAAATACCCATCGGGACTGGCCTCGATCAACCCCACCTCACCGCTTTCGGCGTGCAGGTAAAGGCATCCGTCCGCGTACAGCAGCGACCCCGCCCCAAGGGCCCGTTCCTCCCATTTCACCGCGCCGGTGGCGAACTCGACGCACAGCATGGCCTGGCCGGTGGTGCCGTAGAGGTGATCCTCCACCAACACCGCGCCGCCAATCGCGGTCGGTAATTTCGGCGAGAAATAGCCGGGCTCGACTTCGACGGAGCCGTCTTTTGCCGTCAGGTGGACGACTCCGCCGCCGGTGCCGGCGCCCGCGCTGAAGATGGTTCCCTCTCGAGCGACTGGCGTCGGGATGTTTGCGTTGAACTTGCTGACGGTCTGGGCGTGGCGCCAGAGGAGCTTACCGCTGCGGGCGTCCAGTCCCACCAAACCCTTCTGCAACATCTGCACGTATTGTTTGCGCCCGGCGGCATTCACCACCAGGGCCGATGCGTAAGCGGCTTCGTCCGCCTCGGGCAGGGCCGCGCGCCAGATCACCGCGCCGGTGCGCTTGTCCAGCGCGACCACGGTTGCCTCGGGGCCACCGGGCGTGCAAACCAACACGTCGCCATCGATCAAAGGCGATTCGGCATAAGCCCAGGTGCCGGGTTTGCCGCCAAAATCCGCGCGCAAGCTCTTCCGCCACCGGATCTCTCCGGTGTCGGGCGCCAGGCAGGCCAGGTCGCCATCCGATCCCAGCGCGTACAGGAACTGGCCATCGAACGTCGGCGTGGAGCGGGCGGCCGGGAACTTGGGTTGCTGATTGGGATTGCCGACTTTGCCGAGTTGGGTCCGCCAGAGCCGCGCGCCATCGCGCGTGGCGAGGGCTTGAACGAACTCATCGTCCAGGCCTTGGTTGGCCAGCAGGTAGATCCGCTCGCCGACCACGATGGGTGCGGCATAGCCCGAGCCGATGTCCTTCCGGAGCCACTCGAGTTTGGGTCCGTTTTGAGGCCAGGTTTTGAGCAGACCGGTTTCCTGGGAGATTCCGGTCCGCTGTGGCCCCCGCCATTGCGGCCAATCGTTGGCCGACAACGCGGCGAGTCCGGCCAGCAAGCCAAGGGTCACGGTAAGCCGCGCGCGGCGGTCGAAATGGGGATGGTGGTTCATGAGGCAATGCGGTGTTTCAAGCGATGAGACCTTATGGATGACCTTGACCGCTGGCAAGCGTCTGGTGCGGTGGGCGCAACGGGCATCGACTACCCCTGGCGGCCGACGAGGAAGTAGGTGTTCATCTGGCCCTTGCCTTTGACCTCGATCCGGCCGCGTTCACGCAGGACATAGGTGGGGCGGAGCAGGTCGCAGGTCGATTGGGAAACCTGGATGCAGCCGAGTTCGCCCTGGGATTCCATGCGGCTGGCGGTGTTGACGGTATCGCCCCAGAGGTCGTAGATGAATTTCTTGCTGCCGATGATGCCGGCGACCACCGGGCCGGAGCTGAGGCCGATCCGGAGTTCCAGCCGGATGTCGCCCAGGGTGTCGACGCGACGGATGACGCGCTGCATGTCGAGAGCCATCTCCGCCACGGCGACGGCATGATCGGGTCGGGGATGCGGCAGGCCGCCGACGGCCATGTAAGCGTCGCCGATGGTTTTGATTTTTTCGAGGCCGTGCAGTTCGGCCAGCCAGTCGAACTGGGAGAAGACTTCATTCAGCAGACGCACCAATTCGGAGGCGGGGATCCGCGAGGCCAGGCGGGTGAAATCGACCAGATCGGCAAACAGGACCGTTACGTCGGAGAAACTGTCGGCAATGATCGTTTCGCCGTTCTTGAGCCGGGCGGCGATGGATTGGGGCAGGATGTTCAGGAGCAGGTGTTCGGACTTCTCGCGTTCGGACTGCAACTGCTCGAGGTAGGCCTGTTCCTGGTCACGCAACCGCTTTTTTTCGAGGCAGGCGTTGATGCGCGCCCGGAGCAGCACCGGGTTGTAGGGTTTGGAGAGATAATCGTCGGCGCCGACCTCGATGCAGCGCACCACCCGGTCGATTTCATCCAGCGCCGAGCGCATGATGACGGGCGTGTGCCGCTGGTGTTCGCTGCCTTTGAGCCGTTCGAGCGTCTGGAGGCCATCCATTTCGGGCATCAGAATATCGAGCAAAACCAAGTCGACCTTGGTCGTCTCAAGTCGTTCGAGGGCCTGCCGGCCGTTTTCGGCCACGAGGACGGTGTGACCCTGACGTTCGAGGCGGCGCAGCAACAGATCCCGGTTCATCTCGTCGTCGTCCACCACCAGCACGGTGCCGACCAGCCCTTGGTTTTCCAGGATCGTCCCGGGTCGGCCGGTGCCGGAGCTTTCGGCGGCCCGCCGGACTTCGGCGAGGGGTGCGGGCGTCTGACGCGCGAGGGTCTCGAGCACCGACAGATCGCCGAGATAACCCAACAGGTTGGCCGCCGCGGTTTCGATTTTGCCCAGGTCATCGCAGGCCTGGCGGTGCCTGGGATCGATCAGGTTTTCCCGGCAGATACCGCTATAGCCCACGATCAGGTTCAACAGCGTGCGGGTGTCCCGGCGAAACTCGCCGAGGTCGAGCCGGCCGCTGCGCACGCGGGCCGGGGTGAGACTTTCGTTGATGAGCGCCAGGAGCTGTTGTCCGGCGGTGTGGACTTTGTGCAGATCGAGCAATTCGGTCACGCAACCCAGTTCCGCCGCGTCTTCCTGGAGCATTTCGCTATAGCCCAGGATCTGGTTCAGCGGGGTGCGAAGGCTGTGCCGCAGGTTCGCCAACTGGTTTTCGCCGCCGCCCTCGGCGGCGGTATCGGCCCGCGAAGGTTCGTGCGTGGCTGGGCTGGACGGCGGTTCAGTCATGAGGGGCCGGGAGGCGACAGCAGGCTGTCCATCTTGAGCAACAGCCGGTTGAGCTCCACCGGCTTGGTTTCGTAACCGTTGCAGCCGGCGGCCATCGCCTTCTCTTCATCGCCCGCCATGGCGTGCGCGGTGAGGGCGATGACCGGGATGTGGCGGATTTCCGGGTCGGCCTTGATCCTTCGGGTGGCTTCCCAACCGTCCAGTACGGGCAGGCTCATATCCATGAGGATAATGTCAGGACGGCTGGAGCGCGCCAGGATCACCGCCGCGGCGCCGTCCTCGGCGATCAGGACTTCATGCCCCCGCCGGAACAGTCGGCGGGAGAGCATGTCCCGATTCATCTCGTTGTCTTCGACCAGTAGTACTTTTGCCATAGGCATCCGGCTCCGGGGACCGGCCGGGGGGCCGGTCTGATGCTATTTCTTGATTGTCGTGGCGGTGTCATCGGCGCCGAGGGAGTGACGCACCAGTTCGCGGACTTCCTCGAGCAACCGTTCGCGGGTGTAGAGGCCTTTCTGCAACACGAGTTCGACATTGCCCTTGAGCTGGGCCTGTTCCTCGATGGTCAGATCCTTGGCGGTCATGATGACCACCGGGATCTTGCGCCAGGTCTTGTGCTTGCGGAGCTCGCGCAGAAAATCGAACCCGTTCATGACCGGCATCATCAGGTCCAACAGAATAATCCCGGGCTCGCTCTCGCGGACGGCGTTCAAGGCTTCCTCGCCGTTGGCGGCCTCGCGCGCGGTCCAGCCTTCGCGTTCGAGGAACCGCCGCACCATGTGCCGGATCGAGGGTTCATCCTCGACGACGAGCACATGACAGGGAAGGCGGCCGCGGTTGTGTTTGCGCAGGATGGCCACCAGCCGTTCGCGATCGACCGGTTTGGTCATGTAATCGGAGGCGCCCAGGGCAAAACCCATCTCTTTATCGTCGAACATCGTCAACACCACCACGGGAATATCCTCGGTGGTGGGATCGGCTTTGAGCGCGGACAACACCGCCCAACCGTCCATCTCGGCCATCAACACGTCCAGGGTGATGAGGTCCGGCTTGGCGCTTCTGGCGATCTCGAGACCTTCCTTCCCCCCGGCGGCCACCCGCACGTGAAAACCCTCTTTCGTCAGATAACGGTTCATCAAATCCCGCACCGTCGGATCGTCGTCGATCACGAGGATCGTGCTCGCCCCGGGCAACGGCTGCCCGGCTCGCTGCTGGCGCAGGAGAAAACTCGTGTCGACCACCGGCCGGGCGGAATCCACCACCACCGGCAAACGGACGGTGAACACCGAACCTTTGCCCGGCTCGCTCGACACTTCGATGTCGCCGCCCATCATCCGGCAGAAATGGCGCGTGATGACCAGGCCCAGTCCGCTGCCGCCGTATTTCCGGGTGGTGGAGGCGTCGGCCTGGCTGAAGGCCTTGAACAACCGGCTGATCTGTTCAGCCGACATTCCGATGCCGGAGTCGGACACCTGGAACCGGTAACGACCCGCGCCCGGGCCGGGTTCGTGGGTGACGTGCAGGCGGAGGAGGCCTTGTTCGGTGAACTTGCAGGCGTTGCTGAGGAGGTTGAAGAGGGCCTGCCGCACCTTGGTCGCGTCGGCGCGCATGGTGGTGAGGCCTTCGCCCAGCTCGACTTCGAGCTGGTTGCCGTTCTTCATGACGAGCGGCTGAATGGTGCTGACGACGTCCCGGATCATCAACTGCAGATCGAACGTTTCGAGGAACAGATCCATTTTGCCCGCCTCGATCTTCGAGATGTCGAGCACGTCGTTGATCAAACCGAGGAGATGTTTCCCCGCCGTATGGATCTTCTGGAGGTCGCCCGCAAATTCCTGCCCCACGATGTCCGCGGCGTCTTCCTGCAACATCTCGCTGTAGCCGATGATGGCGTTGAGCGGGGTCCGCAACTCATGACTCATGTTCGCCAGAAACACGCTCTTGGCCCGGTTGGCGTCTTCCGCGATCACCCGGGCCTTTTGCGCTTCCGTGCTTGCCGCCACGAGTGCGGCGGTGCGTTCCTCGACTTTACGTTCCAGGTCCTGATTGTAGGACTCGAGGGTCCGGTTGGCGGACTGGAGTTCGGCGTCGCGGCTTTGGATGACGCCCAGCATCTCGTTGAAAGCCTCGACCAAGGTTCCCACTTCGTCCTCAGTTGCCTTCTTGGCGCGCACCAGGTAATCCTTTTTCTCGGTGACCACCCTGGCCAGGCCGGCGAGCTCGAGAATCGGACGCGCGATGACCGATTGAAGGCGCGAGGCGATCAGCAGCGCCGCCAGACACGAAATCAACAGCACCATCACCACAATCCTCCCGTAGTAGGCCAATCGCTCCCGGATCTTGCCCTGGATATCCGCCTTCAAATAGAGGAACCCGACCGTTTCCTCGCCCACCGCGAGGGGACGAAAGACGGTCATACGATCCTGCCCGGAGCGGTTAAGCATCTCCTTGGGTGCATCCGGCAGCCGTTCCATCGCGTTCGAGTGCACGTAGGCGGCCATCAGCGCCCCTTGGGCGGGCCAGACGGCCGCGGCCCGGATTTGCTCTTTGCCCCGCATGGTCGAGAGTGCCTCCTGCACCGACCCCCGGTTTCCCTCGGCCACGGCCGGGGTGATGCTGCTGGCGAGCAGGCTGGCCTGGCTGCGCAGATCCTGCGCTTCACTGGCCCGGAACAGGTAGAGGTCGTAGCTGATGAAGGCGGCGCAGGCCACCAGCAGCGAACCGACGCAGGTCAGCAGTGTGACCCCCGTCAATTTCCACTTGAAAGGGAGCCGAGCGAAACTAGGCATGCGAGTAGCCGGCTAGATGGACCAGCCTTTCCGGTAAGTGTGTTCGATATAGGCCTGCGCCGCCGGATCGCCCAAGGCCCGCTGCCGCTTCCAGTCCCAGCCGATCCTGCGGCCGGTCCGATAAGCGACATTCCCGAGCAAGGCCGCCTCGGTCAATGGCCCCGAATAGGCAAAACCGCACGTGGTTTCGGCCCCGGTCTTGCACGCGCGAATCCACTCCTGATGATGGCCAATCGATTCCGGGATGAAGGGTTCCGGCCGTTGAAAGCCGTCGAATTGGGCTGCCGGCAACAGCGTGTGCCGGCCGTAGTCCGAAATCAACTGACCGCGCGAGCCCACAAACAACACCCCGCTGCGCCATTCGAAATCTTCGGTGCCGGCCGGCAATTCCGGGCGTTTGCCACCATGGTACCAGGTCAGCGTCACCGGCGGTTGGGCGCCTCGCCGCGGATGGGTGTAGCGCACGATCAACCAGGGCGGCGTCGATTCCGCATGCACGGGCGGTCCTTCCACCACCTCCGCGCTGTCGGGATGGCTCAAGCCGAGCGCCCAATGCGGCAGGTCCATAAAATGACAGCCGAAATCGGCCAGGGCCCCACCCCCAAAGGCCCACCAGTTCCGCCATTTGAACGGCACGTACTCGGGGCTGTAAGCGCGCCAGGGCACCGGCCCGAGCCAGAGATCGTAGTCCAATCCAGCCGGGATCGGCGGTGTCTCCCGGGGCAACTCCTGACCGCCATAGGTCGCCGCCACCCAGACATGCACTTCATTCACGTCGCCGATCGCCCCGCTCTGGACCAGTTCGACCACCCGCCGGTAATTCGCGCCGGCGTGGATTTGAGTGCCGATCTGCGTGGCCAGTTTCATCTTGCGCGCCGTTTCGGTGATGATGCGCACCTCCGAGATCGTGCGGGCCAGCGGTTTCTCGCAGTAGACATGACGCCCGCTTCGAAGCGCGTTCACCGCCACCACCGCATGCGTATGGTCCGGCGTCGCCACCACCACCGCATCCAGATCCCGACGCTCCAACAACCGCCGAAAATCCCGGTAACGCGTCGCGGCCGGGAATTTCTCCGCGGCGGCATTCAAGAAGGTCTCATCGACATCGCACAGCGCCACAATGTTCTCGGTTGCCACCTGGTTAAGGTTGTATTGGCCTTGATTGGCCACCCCCACCACGCCGAGATTCAGGCGTTCGTTGGCAGCCACGGACCGGGAGGCAGTCTGACAGCCCCCGAGCCACAAGCCGGCAACGCCGACTCCGGCGGATTGGAGAAACGCGCGTCGATTGATTTGGTTCTTCATAAGCTAAGGCAGTTCGCGGATGCAGATATTACGGAAGGCGACCGGTGTTTCGTGAGCCTGCAGCTCAACCGGCCCCCGCTCGTAAATCGCTCGGTCCCGCTCCCAATAGTTCTCCATGACCACGTTGTGAACCACCAATTCATCGTTCAGCAGCACGGTCACCCGCTCGCCCACCATGATAATTTGGAACCGGTTCCAGCTGCTGGGATAACGATCCGCCCGCAACCGGGGCTGGCTCGGATGCTTCTGGTTGTTGAACAATCCGCCCGAGCCCGTCGGTTGATCCCAAATCTGCACCTGGGGCGAACCCCGCAGGTAGACGCCGCTGTCGGAGCCCGCGAGTATGCTCCAGTCCACCAGCAACTCGAAATTCCCGAACTCCTGGCGGGTGCAGAGATTGTCGAACCCTTTGCCGCGATAGACCAGCGCCCCATCGTACACCTCCCAGTTGCGGGTCATGAGATGATCCGCCTGAATCCGCGCCACTTTCGACTCGCCCACCGACATGGCGGCCCGTTTCGGCGGATCCGCGACCAGGCCCTCCCAGTTCCTCAGCGTCCGGCCATCGAACAACAATTGAAACCCGTCGGGCGCCATGTTCAGCAGGAAGGGCCGCGGCAATTCCTTGATCGACAACCCCCGCAACATCACCCGACCACCGCGCGCGACCAGCCCGATCTGCCCTTTCTCCCGCAACAGGCCCGGTCGGCGCAGAAAAATCTCCGGGTCCGGGTATCGGTTCAGGTCCAGGTCCTGGATCAACCGGCCGTTGACCATCGAGCGGATCCGGCGTCCTTCGCAGATGATCTCCTGTCGATTCCATTGCTCGCTCCCTCGCAAGTAACCTCCCTGGGACTGACCCAAGCCCGTGACCACGCCGTGACCGCCGAGGGCATCCAACGAATTGTCCAGGGCGGATCCCAACTGGATCTCGATCCCCAGGACCTCCGGATCGCCCTCGGCCGATGCCCGCAACACCAGTCCACAGGTGGCGCCGGACTCGGTCTGAAACTCGAAACGCAGGTGAAAATCCGCGTACTCCCTTTCGGTGAACAGCCTTCCGATCCGACCGGGCCGGCTCATCAGGATCCCTTCCTGAATCTCGAAGGCGCCGTCGCCCCCCGGCACACAATCCCACGATAGCAGTGACGCCTGGTCGAACACGGGCCGATATCCCGGGTCGGGCACCGCGGTCCGGCAGCCGGCCACGCCCGCCGCCAGCAGCATCGCGACCCCGATCAGACACCAACCGCGCGAACTCGGTTGTCTCCAGTCATTGAAAAGGTTCATTGGATCAATTGCCCAACACACTGCCAGTCCCGCTCCCGACACGCAAGTGCGCCCCGAACATCAACTCGCGCAATTGACCGACCGACGCCGTGCCGGTGGTGCCCAACTGATGAATCACAATCGAAGCCGCCGCGTTGGCCAGTTGGACCGCCTCGCCCAACTCGGCGCCGGCCGCCAAAGCCGCCGTCAGATTGGCCGTCACCGCGTCGCCCGCCCCCACAATGTCGATCGCCCCGCGCACGGGCCACGTCGGCACCCGGACCAGTTCGCCGCCGGGTCCGGCTCCCAGCATGCCCTCCTCCGAGAGCGTCACCAACACGTGGCGCTGCTGACGCCGCGCAAGGTCTTTGGCCCATTGCGCCACCTGCGCGAGGTCGCCCCCCGGATCACAGCCCATCAGTTTGGCCAACTCGACCCGGTTCATCTTGTAGCAGACGGGCGGGAATTCGCCCAACCCACGGCGGCTGTCCGCCAGGATCCAGAGCGCGGGGCGGTGCGCGCTCACGCGTCCCACCGCCGCGAGCACCTCCTCGGTCACCACCCCCGTTCCCGCCTCGTCCACCTGGTCCAGCACAATCATCGCATCCACTTCGCCGGCCAGCGCTTCGACCTGCTCCGCAATCTGACGCTCGACGGATGGCGGCGTGGCCGACCAGTTTTTCGAGTCGAGCCGGTTCAACTCCCGCGGGGCCTGGCCTTCGACCAAGATCAGCGGCTTGCAGTAGGTAAACGTCCGCCGCTCCGCGCTGGTCACGAACGCATCCAGTCGGACCCCTGGCATCGAGCCGAGCGCCTGCCGCAATTCAAAACCTTCGCCGTCCGCGCCACAGAAACCCACCGGGTGCAGAGTCCCCACGCCCAGGGCCACGAGATTGTTCAGGATCGTGCCCGCCGCGCCAGGTTGCGCCCGGACGCGCACGACGTTGTGCACGGGGAGGCCGGTTTCGATCGACATTTCCTGGCGCGCCGGATCGATCTCGAGATACCGGTCCAGGCAGAAATCGCCGAGCACGGCGATCCGCAGCTTCGGATAGTCCGCGGTCAAATCCTCGAACCGCTCGAGCCCAAGATCGTTCGGTTTCATATCAGCCACTTCCCCCGGGCGACGCGGGCCGGGCT
>JAHDYP010000215.1 GCA_023383055.1 Verrucomicrobiota bacterium
CCGATGGAGACGGACGCTGACCACTTATCGTCCGATGGGGAAAGGGCTGGTTTCGGTATTCGAAGCCAGCTCCCCATAAACGCTGGAGTTCGACGTTTCGATTACTAAAGGACAGGTAGCAATTCATCAAATTATGATGGCATTAATCATATTACCCATGTTTGGCGCTGCTGGCTACTCCATGATTTATCTCTTGGCAGGCGGAGGCGTGGTCGGCGCCATCGTCATCTTCATCGTGGCAAAGATGCTTGGTAAATAGTCCTCTTCAAATCAATAACTCACCCCCTCTTCAAGCTCATGAAAGCACTGGTCTATAACGGTCCTCGGGATGTGCAGGTGAAAGAGGTGCCGGACGCCACCATCGAACGTCCGACCGATGCGCTGGTGAAAATCACGAGCACCAATATCTGCGGCTCGGACCTCCACATGTATGAAGGCCGGACCGAGGTCGAGGAAGGCAAAGTCCTGGGCCATGAAAATCTCGGTCAGGTAATCGAGGTGGGCAACGCGGTGGATCGAATCAGGGTAGGCGATTGGGTGTGCCTGCCTTTCAACATTGCTTGTGGCTTCTGTAAGAATTGCGAACGCGGTTTGACCGGTGCGTGCCTGTTCATGAATCCCGGCACTGCCGGCGCGGCTTACGGTTTTGCCGGCATGGGTCCTTACCGGGGGGGGCAAGCCGAATATCTGCGCGTGCCCTACGCCGATTTCAACTGTCTGATACTCCCGGAAGACGCGCGGGAAAAGGAAACCGACTACGTCATGTTGTCCGACATCTTTCCCACAGGCTGGCACGCCACCGAACTCGCCGGAGTTAAACCCGGAGAATCCGTCGTTATTTATGGCTGCGGACCGGTGGGGCTAATGGCGGCGCACTCGGCGATGATCAAAGGCGCGAGTCAGGTGATGATTGTGGATACTCATCCCGACCGGCTTGCGCTCGCGAAACAAATCGGTGTCATTCCGATTGATTACTCAAGGGGCACGGCGATTGCAGAAATCCTGGAACTTACGGGCGGCGAAGGTGCAGATCGCGGTTGTGAATGTGTGGGCTACCAATGCCACGATCCCGCCGGTCATGAAGTGCCGCACGCGACCATGAACGATCTCGTTAAATCCGTTCGGGCCACGGGAGGCATCGGCGTGGTAGGCGTGTTCGTTCCTTTGGATCCCAAAGCGGCAGACAGCTTGGCAAAGGTCGGCAAGATCGCGTTCGACTTTGGTCTCTTCTGGTCGAAGGGGCAGAAGGTCGGAACGGGCCAGGCCAACGTCAAAGCCTACAACCGTTCCCTCTGCGAACTCATCCATGTCGGACGCGCCAAGCCCTCGTGGATCGTGTCGCACGAACTCGGGCTCGATGAAGCGCCGGATGCTTACAAACATTTCGACGCGCGCGACAAGGGGTGGACCAAAGTCATTCTGCATCCCGCCGGAATGGCCAAGCGTGCGAAGCGGGCCAGCACGCTCAAGAAAGCCATGCGCAAAGAAGCGGTCGCCGGGCACTGAAAGCGGAAGCGATGACCACCAGGGATTTGGCATCTGCTTTCTCGGCCGCCCGCTACGCGCTGGTGCGGCACCCTCGTCGCGCAACCGCCACGTTTAGAACCAACTTCATCCAAAGCAACCAAACACCCCATAAGGAACATCTATGTATCACCACATCAAACAACTCATGTACACCGTTCGCATCGGCACCCCGGATCCTCGCTTCGGCAACATGCTGCTAGAACAATTCGGCGGAGCCAACGGAGAACTCGCCGCCGCGATGCAGTATTCCATCCAAGGGCTGAACTGCGATGACCCCGCGCGCAAAGACCTGCTCATGGACATCGGCACCGAGGAATTGAGCCATCTCGAGATCGTCGGCGCGCTGGCGCGGATGCACCTGAAGCCAATGAAGACCAACCGCCAAGCGGCGGAAACGGATCCGCTCGTGGCGATTGCCGGCGGCGGCGGCGTCACGCTCTGCAACTCGATGGGCAACGCCTGGACGGCGGACTACTTGAAGGTGACGGGCGAGCTGGACGTGGACTTGCGCAGCAACATTGCGGCGGAGGCGCGGGCCAAGATTGTCTATGAGCGCCTGATCAATTTCTGCGACGACCCTGGCACCAAGGACGCGCTGCAATTCCTGATGACGCGCGAAATCACCCACCTTAAGGCATTCATGGCGGCGCTGGAAAGCATGGGCAAAGACCCGCTGGTAATTGGCGAAATCCCGCCGACACCCGGCATCGTGGAGCAGTTCTACAACGATTCCACCGGCCAGGGAGACGATGGAGACATCGA
Organism: Verrucomicrobiota bacterium; assembly: GCA_023383055.1. GTDB lineage: Bacteria > Verrucomicrobiota > Verrucomicrobiia > Limisphaerales > JAHDYP01 > JAHDYP01. The sequence continues at coordinate 2,290 of JAHDYP010000215.1, forward strand.
CGCGCGTGGCCCTTGGAACGAAGCGAACGGCGTGAGATTCATCGCGTCGGTGGCGCAACCGATTGCCGCCGCAACCGAAGTGGAAGTGACGCGCGAGATTCACAACGCCGTGCGCCGGAGACTGACTAGTCCGGCCAAATCCTCCCGAAGTAAACCGGCACGGTAAAACATTCACGACCGTACGTTCTTCGCACTCAAGAAGCTTTATGCAAAACGAAGCATCCCTCTCCGGCACCCCTGAAACTCATTCCGCCCAATCACCACCAGTCTAGCAACCAGGGAAAGGACCCACAAAATGAACGGAGAAAATAGCCAACGGACTGACCAGCAAACTGGTACCGACGCCAATCGTGATCCACTCACCGGAACGCCCGTGGGCACTGGAGTCCTGGTCGCCGGTCCCCAGGCGCGCAGTCGCGCGGAGATTATGGATCACACGGCGGAGGATGCATATTGGCGAACCCACTACGCCGAACGAGCATATGTGGACCGGGACACGCCTTATGAGATCTACCAAGCAGCCTATCAAACAGGGTATGAAGGACCCCACCAGTATCCGGGGAAGACGTTTGCGGAAGTGGAAAGCAACCTGCAGCGCGACTTCGAGAAGTCCGAAGGAAATTCGACGTTGACCTGGGACAAAGCCAGGAACGCCACGCGCGACGCCTGGAACAGGGTGGACCGGGCACTGTCCGGCGATGCCGACGGGGCCGCACGCTGACCCTCAAGGTGAAGGACTTGCCTTCGAACGTTTACCTCAGCTCCACGGATTTCGGTGCGGTCCTGGATCCCTCGTCGAGAGGATGCCGGGGAGAAATGGGTGTTCGCCCCCGGGTGATTAGGGACGCGTCAGTGGGCCCGGGGGAAAGCCAGCGTGAGCATGGGCATCTCGGCTGAGTCCAAATTGTAGCGCCCCATGCCCGAATGGAAAGGGACGCTTCGCTCCCCGCTGCGGGATCACAGGCGCCGGGACCGCGGTTCATTTGGTCGAGCCCGGAGTTAAGACTCTGCTGACAGCAATGTTCGACAATCTCAACGGGTTACAGCCGCTGGATGGTTTGAGCGCGAATCACCACCGTTTGTTGCCGGAACCGTTTCTCGAGTTTCCGGCGATAACGTTTCCACCAGTCTCGTTCTGTGGAATTCGCCATCACTTCATAAACGACAATGTCTTCGCGTTTCGTCGTTCCGCCTTCGGTCCAGGCTCCTTCCTCCAGCAAACCTTTCATGGCTTTGCACTCCTTGCTTTTCACTAGTTCATCGAGAGAAGTAAACACCTGTTTGAGCCGCGTGCTTTGATTTTCGGTTTCCGCGAGGTGGGATTCAAACGCCGCTGTCAGTTCCTCGGAATTGGCCGCCTCAGCCCCTTCATGAAGTCCTTCCAGGCAAAGTTGTGTCCGCACCGCAATGACCCTGACCCACGGTTGGGGGAAACACCCCATGGCGCCTTCGGCGTATTTGGATGTACTGTCACGTGATGAACACTTATCACCCAAAAAAGAGGCTGACGTTCGGTGAGTACGTAGCCAGCGTTTACGACACTTGCGGCAAGAGGCGGGCTCGAGCGAAGGTCCAATTCGCGGTCAACGCACACCTGGTTCAATTTCTAGGCAGACGCCGTTTCGTGATTTCATGACAGCTGGGCCAAGGTAGACAGTGAGGTTACACCCCATTGCCTCTGATGACGGAGAAAACCATGATAAGCGTCGCGGGGCCTGAAAGAGGGTTCCCTGTCGTTTGCGTGGGGGGTTCCGCCGGTGGTCTCGATGCCTATACCCGGTTGCTCAAGCATCTGCCGCCTGATCTGGGTGTCGCAATCGTGATCGTCAATCACGTACGGACTCTCGCGACCCTCTTGCATGAGATCCTTCCGCGCTTCACGGCTATGCCGGTTGAACTAATCACGGAACGGCTGGTTATTCAGCCGGACCACGTGTTCATCATCCCTGAGCAGCATGACCTTCACGTCATGGACGGGCAGTTTCGCCTGATGCCCATATCAAAGCCCAGAGGGTGGCCGGACGTCATCACAGTGTTCCTGCGTTCTCTAACCGAGCACTGGCAGGGCAAGCTTATCGCCGTCATTGTCTCTGGCTATGACGGCGACGGGGCAGCAGCCCTCTGCGGCATTCGGGAAGTCGGCGGCATCACCATCGCGCAGCGGCCGGATACAGCCAAACAGCCCGATATGCCAGAAAGCGCAATCGCAACCGGCTGCATAGACTTCATCCTTTCCCCGGAGGACATAGCAGCGGAGCTCGTTCGAATCGCACACACATTGCTTGACGAAGCGTCGCCGGCGGCGGGTGCCACGCCGCCCGTCGACCAGGGCGCAAAGTGCCTCGGCCTCGACTTGAAACGTGGGATCGGGCCCGAGCGGCCTAACCCGCCATGCCGTGGACTTGCCAAGCTCGCCGCTGATACCCGAAACGTTGAGCGGTTTGAGGAGCAGAAATTGCCACACCCAGAGTGCCTTTGATAAAGCGGAAGATTAGGGGAATACAGTAGTTGAAGACTTGGTAAATCGCGGCCCGAAATAGCTTATGAAAAAGAAATTGATAACAGATCGTGGTCAGAAACACTCTCAAAATATTAAAGGCCCGCTTGACCCGCGGGAAGATCCCCTGGCTCGCGACGCGAGAGGCTCAGCGAGGCGCGAAGAAATCCGCTCCAAGACCCAGATGGTTTCCGCTCCGCGCCGATCACTTCGCCCCATGGAAAGAAGCAACCAAAAGCGGACGCACAGCTGATGTGATGGCTCCGGGAAAAGTGCGCCACACTACCCAATCGAGTGATGATCGGACGTAGTCTCCAAGCTGAGTGGCTCGACGAACTGCCAGCCGACGATCCCCGCGCCGTCCGCTCGCGCGCTGACCTACGCCGCATCAATGCCCTGATGGGCAACGCCCGTCTCATGTCGAAAGCGTTGCGTGGAGCCACCCGGCAGGCCGCAGTGCGGCGTATCGTGGATCTCGGCACGGGCGACGGCGCCTTTCTGCTGAACTGGGTGCGCCGCATGCCTTCGCTCGCGCCCGGTACTGAACTCCTGTTGGTGGATCGCAACGCCGCCGCTGATGCCGGCATCGTGACCGCGTTATGCGCCCGTGGATTCAGGCCACGGAGCGTGGAAGCAGACGGTTTAGAATGGCTGCAAGCGCAGCCAGTCGAAGAGGGCACGTGGGTGCTGGCGAATCTCGTCCTGCATCATTTCACCACTGAAAATGTGCGCTTGCTGTTTAACGCCATCGCCGAGAAGGCGGAGTTATTTTGTGCGTGTGAGCCGCGGCGGGGCCCGGGGTCCCTCGTCGCCAGCAACATGCTCGGGCTCATCGGCGCCAACCACGTGACCCGCCACGATGCCACCGTCAGCGTGCGTGCCGGTTTCCACAAACGAGAACTGTCGGCCCTGTGGCCGGTGCAGCCGCATTGGAGGTTGCGCGAACAACGCGCCGGTCCCTTCAGCCACTTCTTCCTGGCACAACGACTATGACCGTTATTTGCCCGATCCAGATTGTCGGAGACGTTGACGCTGCGGCAACGCCATGTGCCGGTGACGCTCTGCGAGGCGGGAAGGTATCTTCCTCGACGAGGTCTGGAAGGATGCCCCTGGGCGGCGGGTTCAAATGCACCGTGGCGGGCACGCCGGGCACTTGGCGCCAGGTCCTCCCCGCGGCCGTGACGGCCGATCCGTCGAGCGGAACGATCCCCACCGGTTACCTGATCCTGAACGTCGCGCAGGGAACGTTCAAGCGTCACGCCGGAGGTTAATCCTGGAAGTGATTGGTGCGGCTGGGGAAAAGATCGAGTTTTGCGGTGCCAGGCCCGTCACGCAACCGGCCGGCGCCAACCAGGCGTAGTCCTCTGCCGGCGAAGGCAGTCGCGATGACATAAACGCTACGTTTCTGAAACCGTTCGTCTCCTTCACCACCAAGAAACAAACGACGTTCGCAGTGAACAACGAGTCCACCTACGCCGGGAGGTCGCGCCGTCAAATGCACTCGCCATCGGCCCGGTGTGGGTGCACTCTGTCTTTCGGCCGCCTGGCTTAAGGATTTCGAGCGGGCGGATATCCCATGGGGTTCGGGCAGCTGAGCCCGGCGATCGGGTTCCAAGATGCGCAATCTGGATTTCAGTTCCTGGCAGGCGGTGATTACGACACTGCTTGGGCTGGTGGTGGTCACTTTCATGATGGTGGGCATCCGCCTGCTGGTGATGGGAACGGTGCAGCAGCGTCGCCAGCGCGAGAACCGTCAGATCAACGAACGCCTGCGCACGTTGATCGCCGCATACAAAACCCTCGGAGGTTCCTTTACTGGCGATCTGGCGGTAGATCCGACGCACCTTCGCCAACTCCTGAGCCAGCGGGCTCCGGCCTCGTCCGCCGGGGGCAGAGCCACAGAGACAGGCGAGGACATTTCGTCCTCGGTCTCCTTCGATCGTTCGCGCCGGATCCGCGATGCCGTCGAAGCGGCGTTGTCGGACGTGATCCTACTCGGCAACGAGGAGCAGGTGCGGCTGGCAGCGCGGGCGGCGACCGATCTGGCCGCGGGACACCCGGTCCACATCGACGCACTGGTGGTCTCGCTGCGTGGCTTCATTCGCAAGGTGCTTGACCTGGAGCCCGTACCAACAGGGTTAGCAATTCCGAAGCAGGGGCCGACTCGCCCCGGCGGGTCGGGCGGCGGAAAGGCCAAAGGGGGGGCAGGCGGTGCGGACCGGGCCGGAAAGGGCGCGGGTACCGGTGGCGGGGGCGTCGTTGGGGGAGGGATGGGCCAGGGGAAGGGTGGAGGCCTGGCGGAGGGCGAGCCCGAGTCGAGTCCCTGGCGTGAGTAACACGTTTGCCCGGGTTCAGCGTTTGACGCCGAACCAGGTGCCTCGGCCCGGAACATCGGCTTCTGTGAGGTCTTGGCTCACTCACGCGGGCCGAGTCAGGTGAGCTGTTCGTTGATCCCGATCGCCTCCCGATTCTCGTTGCCTTGACTTGAACCTAGCCCTTCCGGTGTCAGCCTAAACGGGGATAACGAGGAAGGCGAGTTTGAGGGCCTCACCATTTTCGATCCGCCGACCCAGGCCGAGGTTCAGGCGTTGCGCGATAAGTGTGAGGAACTTGCCGATGACGTGCGTGCGCTTTCGACGCTGGTGCACGCGCTGCGGGGGGCGCTCGTCGCCGTGGGGGTGGTCAAGGGGAGCGCGTAGCCTGCCTGCTCCGGCTCACGGCTGACCTGGGGCCAGGACAACCCGGAAGCCGGGGATGTGGTACCCGCCGCCCGGATAGCGGCCCGCCGACCGGCAGTCCCCCTCGCCGCTGCGAAAGCGGCCGCCGCGGATCACGCGCTCCGAGCCTGTTGCAGGCCCCTGCGGATCAACTGCGAACCCACCGGGATAGTCGCCAAACCAGTCCTGGCAGTACTCGTACACATTCCCGTGCATGTCATACAAACCCCAGGGATTGGGCAGCTTCTGCCCTACGGAATGCGTCTGATCATCGCTGTTGTCCCAATACCACGCATAGGCCGTCAGGTTCGTGTACCCAGGGTCCTCCCCATCATCCCCATAGCTGAATCGCGTCGACGTCCACTTGCCAGTCATACAATCGCCGAAGCCTTTGGAAGCTGCGTGCGATCCTGTTATCCCCTACAGGACGTTTTCTTGGTGAAAGGAGCGGGACTTTTCGGAAATTGTTTGAGGAGCGCTGAAGAAGCCGACTCACAAGTGCACCCCTTCCTGCACTCGCAACCCCCACACCGTTCCTCCTACCGAAAACGAAATCGCACGGTAGGGTTGTACCCCATAGCGAAGGTCCAGCGCGGCGCATAAGGTACCATGAACAGTGCTGGTGAACAAATTGCAGTCACAAACGAAAGAAACAGTATGCCTTTATTCATACCCATCCTTGCCAGTGGCCTCTATATTGGCGGCGGCGTCGGCCTCCTTCTCGTCATCATTGTGGTGGTGCTGTTGCTTCGCTAGAAATGGAAGCGTCACCATAGCGGTCGAGTAGGGGATGCGAATACGACCTGTCCCTGGTCGATCCGATCTCGATCACGGTCCAGAAACGGGCGTATCGGCCGTTGGCGACCTTGAACCACATTCACTTGCTGCACGATCTTCGGCACCAGTGTCGCGGGTAGCGCTACCATGCGATCCTTTCCGCCTTTGGCGCCCCGGATGCAGAGTCGGCGCTGCGGAATATTTACATCCTTGATCCTAAGGTTCAGTGGTTCAGAAACGCGCAAGCCGCAACCGTAAAGCATGCGGGCAACGAGGTCGGTGGGATAGCCGCCGACGTTGCGGATCGCGCTGAGCAACGCCTGCGTCTCCGCGATGGACGGCGCGTGCCGTATGTGGGCCGGCCGGTGCGCGCGGAACGCGTCGACTCCTTGGAGCGGTTGTCCGAGCACTTCCTTGTAGAAGAACAGAATGGCGTTGAAAGCCTGGTTCTGGCGGCTGACCGAGATGTCGCGATAGCGCACCCGGTCGGATAGGAATCGTTCAACCTTCTGCCCGCTCGTCCATGGTAGCCGGATATCGAGGAAGGGTGGCCATGTAGCGACGCAGCCAATACACGTAGGTTTCTTCAGTGGAAAGCGCCTTGTGCTGCCGACGCACAACCGCTGCAATCGTCGGATCGCCAACTCTGCATTCATTCTGCGGCGGAGTGTAACTGGCTTGGTTGGACAACGGCTGTCCAACCTCCGGCAAGAATGGTGTTTCTTTTTCGCTTTAATCACCGAACTGGCAGTTATGCCGAGATCGGCATAACTTCTGTTGTGCCGAGTGCAAGATATCCGTGAGCTTCAGTTGGCGGGCTTCAGAGATCCGCAACCCAGTACAGGCCAGTAAACCGATGAGCGTCTGCCATGTGTGAGGCCGTAGTCTGCCCCTCAGCCTGCCGGCACGCTGGATCAGTTGGTGGATCTGGGCAGGGCCGAACAGGTGAGCTGGGGGTATCTGGGTTCGCGGTTCGGTCAACAAGAGGTATCGCGCAAACGGGCGCACAACCTCGAGGCGGCGCGCCCAGGAGGAGCGGGGGGCGGTCTTAAAGGAACAGGCCCAACCCGTGGCCAATCGACGCGTTAAGGGACCGCGGTGACCTCGCCGGTCCGCATAACGAGCAAAGTGCATGAGTTGGCAGCCTTCGCTACGAAGGCGAAATCCGAGAGCGCGACGGGAAGCCAAATACGCCCGCACCTTGGAAACCATGGTTCGTTTCACGGTTTGCTCCTTGGCCACGGCAGCGCCACCGGCCGAAGTTCTTCCGTATTGACGTGCGCGTAACCGGCGGTGGCCTGCAGCGATCGATGGCCCAGCACGTCGGCAATCAGCTTCAGGTTTGCGCCACGCCGATGCGCCCAAGTCGCCCACGTGTGACGAAGCACATGAGTCCCAGGGACCTGGATGCCGCAGCGGGCAAACGCACGTCGCACGATCTTCCGCACGTAATGCACGGCCAGCGGGCGGCCACGGGGAACGCGGAAATGTACAAAGAGTGCTCGGTTCTGTGTCGGCGGACGCCCCCGTTTGAGGTAATCGAGCAGCGCGCGGGCGACCCGGTCCGTTAGAGGTACCAACCGTTCGCGGCGCTGCTTGGTTTGCGCCAAACGTATCGTCCGGGCGTGCCAGTCCAGATCGTCCAGGGTCAGGCTGGCAACCTCCTGGCCACGGAGCGCCAAGTCCGCCAGGCACATCGCGATCGCATAATCCCGGCGCCCCCGCGGTGTCGAGCGCACAAAGCTTTTTAAGAACGCCCGGCGTTCTTGGGGTTCTAACAGTCTGGGCAGCACTGGAACCGCACGCTGCGGCAATTGCGGCACCCGACCAACCAACCCTCGCCGCAGAGGTCCTGAAAACTCCAGGAAGCGCAGGAAGCTCCGCAGGTTGGCGCAGAGCGGATGAAGGGCCGTAGCACGCAAGTGGCGTGCTCGAGCCAGCACGTAGCCGGACACATCCTTGGGTTGCAGCTGCCGCAATCGAAGCGGTCGCTCACCGAACCGCCACTGGAGAAAACGGCGGGCATCACGGTGTCGGTTCTGACGTGTTCCTTGGGACAAGCCACGAACGTCTATCATGTGCTGGTCATACGCTCTTAGGAGTCGGTCGACCGGCGTGTGCGGGTGCGCTTGGGGGAAAATTGACCGGACCAGTTGCAGGGACTCCAGGTAACGAACGAATCGCTTGATGGCGCTGCGACAATGTCCCCGATCCTTCGGCGCTGGTTGGGGGCAACGGCAATGGCCCAGATGATAACCAAGAAACCGCTCAGCGTGTTCGGCGCGCAAGCGCCGGAGAATAATGCCCCCTTGTTCCAGCCACCGCCCGAAGTGCTCGACCACCCGAGCCCGGCGCCGAACTCCGTTGTCCGTGTAACCGTCGGTCGCCAAATCCATGGCGAAGCCGCGGATTATTATGTCAAGGTGATGCCCGCAGACCCGGCGGCAGCCGGTATGATTTGCTCTCTTTCTGCGGAATCGGAAAAAAGCTGCTCTTTCACAGATTT
>JAHDYP010000216.1 GCA_023383055.1 Verrucomicrobiota bacterium
GGTGGTCATTGGCCTCAAGGCCTTTCATCCCATCCTCCTCTCGCTACTCTCCTGTGGCGGCTATCAGCGCCTCCACCGTTCGCAACCCCGCGGAGGCCGGATGCCAGATCAGCTGCTGCCAGTCGCGGTCGTCCCGGAAGCCGAACGACGACAGAGGCGACACGCCCGCCTCGACGGCGCGTTCATCTAGGAACCGGCACCGTCGGGCAAGGTGAACGCCGGTTGAAAACGCATCAGGTTGGGAGTCGGGATAGGTGGCAACCCGTGACTCGAAATAGGGAACGATCCGGCAGACAAACCCCTCCTTGATGTTCCGAAGAAGGCCATACCACCCGAATAAAACGACGGCAGCCGCGCAAAGGAGGAAAAGAACGATACTGAGGACGCCTGGTTCCTCCAGGACCCATTCCCCATAGAGCCAGAAGCCAGCGACGGGTATTGCCAGGAACAGCGCGGCGTAAACCAAGCACGCTACGAATTGCCCGAACCACCGGCGCAGGCACTTGAATGGTTGATTGCCGACGTATCGCATGTCGCCCAGTCATTCGGTCACCGCTAGCCTGAGCCTCGGCCTTTCTTGCGGAGCAGATAGGCCGCGAACGACAACAGGCCCGAGAAGCGATAGCCAGGATCGACGTAGTGCTCGATGACGTAAAAGGCAAAATAGTACGCTCGGCAAAACCCCCAGACGGTGAAGGCCAGCAGGACGGCCACTTTGAGGGTGGCAGCCTCGGCCAGCAGCAGTGCCGCCGATCCCAATCCCAGCATCAGGAACAGCGCACCCTTAAGGTAGATGACCCTGGGGCTTTCGATGTCTTTCATAGCTGCAATCCGCGACGTATCAACAGTCAGTGGCTCGATGACGACCCCGGCCCGGCCCGCCCATCGCTGGCGAAGATGCGGAGAAAGAGGATTCCTCTGATGTGACGGCATCACCGCCTCGTTCAACGGTTCGGCTCATCCGCTCCTTCCAACAAGGGTTGGCCGCTTTTCTTCACGTAGTGGTCGATCATCTCCGGCGTGGCTCGGAACACCACGCCTGAGCCCTTCCACCCATATACGTCGTCCAGGATCAGACACCCGCATTGCGGGCACCGGAACACGGAGATGGACGCCGTCCATCTCTTGATTGCCGGTTCGCGGAGGGACACTGTCACCGGGTCCGCACAGAAGCGGCAGCCAGTGACCGCGTCTGCCGGAGCGGCGGCGGGAGCGCTCTGCTTGTGCCCGGCAGCGGCTGAAGCAGGCTTTGTGCGCCTGAACTTTCTCACGCCGCAGAAATACCACCACGTTCAACGAAGGGCCAGCGTGAGAGGAGACCAAGACCCCCAAGTCCTGGGCGGCTGTGACCTATTTGCTCATTGCTCATGTCGCTCACCAAGCATCGCCCACCTGAGTACCTGCCCCACGGCAAGCGCCGCTTCATTCGTGAGGTTGCCGATCACGCGGTGTAGGGGGCTCGACAGTTCGATCGCCCGCTCCATCGGCTGCGTGAGGATGTATCTGCACCAGTTCACGATTTCCTCTGGGCGTCCTGCGCTCAGCACTGGCAGCCGTAAGGGCGCACCGGCCTGCCCGTTGAGAATGGCGAACGCATCGTCGGCAGCCTGGTTGAGTCCAGGATCGGTCAGCTGGCCTAGGCCCAGGAGTTGGAGCGCGTTCTGCGCCTGCTCCTCGATGGTGGTTGCCATTCGCGCACGGGCGCACAATCGCCAGACTGCCTCCTCGTCCACCACTCTCCTGGGGATAGTGACGTGTTCGCGGAACCAGGCTTTGGCTGATCCAGGAGTGTTGCAGTTGTTCATCGCAACTCCTCTTCCGGCCACAAGAATGTCATCTTCATCTTCATCTTGTGGGTCATCATGTCTGCACGCAGCCGAATGCGAATGTCTCTGTCAGCGCATGAGTATCCGAGCGCACGCAGAGCACGGCGGAACCGGGCGCGGAACGGGCCGACCGGAGGAGGCATCTGATCGACGTAGTCCACGCGGAAGTTGACCTCCCACACCGTGTAGACCGGGGCCTGCTTCACGACGCGAGTGACAACAAGACCAAGCTCGCCCAACCGGTGCCGGAGAGCACGATGCCGGTCTGGGCCGCAGTGGTTCACGAGGAGACCGGCGCGCTCGAAGAACGCCCTTGGTCGCTCAACATCGAGTTTGGATAATTGCGCCGCCCGAGGATACTTGCCCGCTCTCATACGGGCGCGATACTGGCACCCCCGATGCGCGAACCGGCATAGGTGCGGAGATAACGGAGCCAACGGACGATCAATCTTGAACCGGGCAGCGTGCCCTCAAATCCCCGTGCTCCCGATCCAAGACAGCAGCTTGTTCAAGGCCAGCAACTCCTCCTCGTTCCGGGCAAGTGCCACCAGCGCGGCGATCTCGGTTGGTGTCAATTCAGCGCCTGGACCCTGTTGGACTCGGCTCTCTTGGGCGGTGCCCCCAAGAGACAACTCAGCCCACAACTCACCCAGCATCGGATGCCGTCGCAGTTTTTCCAGGGCGCGGCGTTCGATGTTGCGCACTGCCCGCTCGGAGATTCTCAAGATCATGGCAACCTCTCTTTGGGACAAGGGTCCAAGTCCAGGGGCGACCGTGCCGAAAGCGCTACGCCGACTTCGCTGCACGCGGATGCTGGGTTCGCGGGGTTTGAGTCCCAGCGCGGCCCGTCGAGTCCGCGCCTCCTTCTCCCAGGCCAATGCCTTCGCCATCGCCGCGTCCCTCTCGGTTTCGCCTGTGGAGCGCCACACCTGCTTTCCGGGAGCAACTCCCGTGTAAACGGCGATCCAACGGCGTCCCCGAGGAGGCAGCCGGATGGCGGCTTCCAGCAGCCGTTGAGCAGGCACATGCCCAGCGCCGTCGAGTAGTCCCTTGACAATTCGCATCGCGACCATGCCCTAACTACCGCTGTCGATGTCCACTGAATGGGGCCGGGCCACGGATTTGGGAGTTTCTCCACGTCCCCAACGTAGTCTTTAGCTTTGCGGTTGAGGCATGGGTGCCGAGAGGATTATGGCCTGCTCGTCCTGGCGCTGGGGCGGAACGGGGGCGGCACCGCCTGGCAGCACCCAATTGATCGCGTTGGGACGGCCTCATTCGAGCCCAGTCTTCTGGGCCGATGGGAGAAGGCGTACCATATCTCGGCGGCACGCAGTCCTCGAACCGAGTCCACCAGGCGGCGCTCGTGCTCGAAGTCCCCCGTTGGTTCGATCTCACCGGAGGGGCGGTCAATACTCCCGGTCTCGTGTTTACAGAAAGCACGCATCGTTGATAACTACCGCCTTGACCCCGGCACGCTCGACATCAGGGAAGTGACGTTGGCGTTGGTGCAGGCTTCCCCTACCAGGCGATGGCGCGCCAGAAGCGCTCGTCCACCGAAGGAGCCAGGTTGTTGGTGAACACCAGGCTGTCCGAGGTCAATGTGACGTTGGTGAGCGTCGTCCACGAATCCGGCGACAGGTTCGTAGACCCCTCGATTCTGACGGCGGCTCCATTCGTGGAACCGACCGTGATGCGGGCAGCCCCCTCGATCGGACTGATGCTGAGGGTGGGGGCAGGAGGAGTCGGACCGGTCTGAAATGCCCCGATGTCGCGTTGGCCGACCGGCCTCGGCTTGCCCCTCTGGTCGAGGGCGGGAGCGGCAGCCGAGGACGCAGCCCCGATGCAGAGGCTTCCGTTGGTGAGAGCGTGGGTCAGGGTCCAGCCCCCATTGTCCTGGAGCGTGTCCAAGCCCGGTGCTTCATTCTGGTAGTCGAGCACGCTCAGTCCAGACGCCCCGGCGTTGCTGCCCACTAGGTTGAATCCATTTGAGACGAACACGCCGCTCGGGTCGGGGCTCTCGTCGGTGACGGTGTTCCCGGCCACTATGGAATTGACCAGGTTGATCGAGCCTTGGTGGTTGAAGACGCCCCCTGCAAGGCCCCTCCCGCGTATCCCGTCCACACTTCCGCCAGTGGTTCCCATCCCCAGGCCGCCGTCACCGAATCTGCACTCGTTGCCCGTGATCGTGCAGTTGACGAGGGAAACGGCTCCACCGCGCACGAAGACCCCGGCTCCAACCCCTGATCCGCCACCCCCGCCGCCCGAAGCACTCGTCGCCGACCCCCAACCCCCATTGCCGCCGCCTGTGATCCCGCCTACTCCACCAACCCAGGTGCCTCCGCCACCGCCGCCCGCCCCGAACCCTGCGTTTGCCCCGTTGCGGGTGGCGTCGCCCCCGCTCGCCCCACCGCCACCGCCACTCCCATACGTCAGGGTCTTCGGTGAAGAAGGAGCCCGAGGAGCGGACAGCGATAGCCGTTTGGTCATCGTGCCCAACCTGGCTGCCTCCGTCGGCAGGCTCCGGGGTCGGCTTATCCCCAAGGTCACCGTATACGGCATTGACACCCTGGGAGTGTTGGCGATCCTCGTCATCGCAACTTGCAGTCGAGGGATCGGCGGCGGGTTGTTCTTGCCCCTTTGGCGCGGTTGGACGCGCCGGGGGGCGTTTTCTTTGCTTGGGTTTCATGGTAATTTCCTAGGTTTGCCAATTCTTGGTCGGGGGTCTTCCTCGGCTGGGTATTGAACATTACTCCTTGGGAGATGGAGTATTGCAGACGCAGGACTCGACGTAGTCGAGCAGCGAGCGCAGTTGGAAGAGCTTCACGCCTCTCACTGCGCCAGGCGGCTTTAGACTTGCCGTCTTGATGCGGCCCAGTGCCGCGATCTGATAGAGTTTGCCGCGAGACAATCCGCTGTAGTGCTCGACCGCGCCCGCCCTTGGCGCTCGAACCCACACTGGTTGCTGCGCGGCATCGCGCTCGGCCAGAAGGCTCTCCACTCGCTGTTGGATGTTCTTTGTGCTCATAGACTTCATTGACCTTTCAGCTAAGGAACGTAGAGTGCCAATGAAGCCTTATGTCCGTTTTGACAGCCGATACCGGAGTCTGGGAGGCAGCGAAACCGCTGATCCTGAAATGGCTTCGAGAGGGAGTTACCGAGGATGAGGCTTGGCTGCTGCTCGACTGCTTTGAAAGCGTGGACCACCCGGAAACCAGCAGAACGCCCCTTCCCCTTGGCATCCGTTTATTGAGGACACAGAGCCATCCGATCAAGAGCAACGAGAGTTTGGCCGTGCTCGCCGTCCATCTCCACAGATGCACTGGCATGGTTAAGGACGTGCGAACGATTCGACGCTGGTGTCAGGCGGGGCGCGTTCCGGGGGCCTACCAGACACCGGGCGGGCACTGGCGCGTAAGGCTGACTCCCGACACAATGCGTGGGTTGGCAGAGCGCCTAGGTTGGAGTTTCCGGGGCTCCAAGAACGTGCTGCGGTCGCGTCGTTGGAAGGAATTTAAGCGGCTGATGATCCCCGGCCTCATCGAACGACTGCGGCTCGTGGTTGATCTCGACGCGGAACTACGTCACGCGCTGGCGGCAGAGCGTCGCACCGAAGCTCGTCCGAAACTCAGGGACACAACACTGCTCAAGTTTCTGACCATCTCCAAAGAAGGTGGCGACCGCGCAATCAAGTATCTCGCGTTGCGCCTAGAGGCCCGGAAGTTGCACCTCAGTGGCGAGGCGGTGACTGCGGCGGCACTGGCCGCTAAGCTGGCAATATCGCGCCGGACGCTCTTCAGGCGTTATGGAGACGGGCGGGTTTACGAAGCAATCAGGCAAGCGAGCAAGCCCCTCGATCCCGGCGAACAGACCGAAGCGCACACGGACGCCGACTTGGACCGCCAGGCAATCGTCCGCATGACCACGAGCCACGAAGTTCAGGCCCGCCCAAAACCCACAGTGGAAGCGAAGGATGTGCGATCACGTAGGCATCCAAAGAATCGCTGAACGTTCTTGAAATGTTAGCGTATTTGTTAGCACTATAGCAGTAACCAGTTGATGTAGAACAATAACGGTGAGATGGTTCGATTCCCTTCACCCGCTCCAATCTCCAGAATGGCCAATGAAATCAGGGTTTTTCGCCATTCCGATCTCGGCGAACCCCCCCCCAGGTAAGAATAAAAGTAAGAATGCGCGGCTCTTCTTTTGCCTGCCGCCGGTCCTTCCGCCTGATGGCATGGGCCTTCCGAAGCCTCCTTCTCTTACGCGGTCAGAATGAGGGGCCAGAAAAGACCACATACGCTTCACAACGCGCTCGCCCCCCACTGGAAGCCCTCCACCATGACAAATGCACACCCTTCGCCCTTCCCCATTCCTACTGCCGTACAGCGGCAATTCCCGATATTCCAGGATCGCGACTTCATCCGCTTCGTTGAAGCGACACGCATTCGACCGCTTTCTGGGCCGCAAGCCGCGATCCACACGTTCAGTTGGGCCATTCAGCGAATCATAAAGGACGTTATGATTCACTAGATGGACTAGCCCCCAGTGTGCGCAGCGCGGTCAAGAACCGGGCTTGCGGAGTGCCGCAAGATTGGCGCGAACCGCTTTTGTGTACGGATGGCTCGGACCCAAAGCCTGCTCCAGAACGTCCAGGGCCTGCTGGTGGAGCGGCTCAGCCTCTTCGTAGCGGCCCTGGGAGCGATACAGCCCCGCCAGGTTGTTGAGACTGGTGGCCACAGCCGGGTGCTCCTCGCCCAGGAGCTTGCGCGACATCTCCAGGGCCTGCTGGTAGAGCGGTTCAGCCTTCTCGTACCGCCCTGAGCGCGGTATAGCCCCGCCAGGTTGTTGAGGCTGCTGGCCACATCCCGGTGCTCCGGCCCAAATCGCTCTTGGGCGGCACTCAGGCCCTTGCTGGCCCGATCAAGAGCCATCAAGAAGATGCTCTGTCCCTCGTAGAGCCGCTGGAGGGCTATGAATGGCCATACCAAGTCGTCGTCTGCCAAGGCATCCGACTGCTCCTGGGCCACCTCCTCCAAATGCGGCACAAGCGGCGTGAAGGCGCCCAGAGTGTCCAAGGTCGGCGTGTTCGGTACTTCGCTGGCCGCCTGAGCCAAAGCAGCGGCAAATGCTCTGCGATAATCCTTGGCCTTGCCCCAAGATGCCAATTTGTCCCGGAAGAATTCTCGGACCAGTTGATGTAGTTGGTAGAGGCCTTCCCCTTTGCGCTGGATTAAGCTCACGTTGAGCAACGCGCCGTCCCGCACGTCCTCAAGCCCCTCTGCATCCCGGTCTGGGAAACAGGCCTCGACGGTCTTCCACGGAATGGGAGCCAACGCAAAGAGGCTCAACAGACACCCCAACTCCCGCCCCGGTTCGTCGAGCTCATCCCAGCTCAACTCGAACGCCGCCGCGACGCCACGCGCGGCCGTCCCCTGCCCTTCATCTGGTTGGAGGGCGCGATGCGCAAGGCGCTTGGCTTCCAAGCGCGCACGCATGTCCGCCAGCGGCAGGTCCTGCTTGGCAGCCAGGTAGCTTCCCACCAATTCGAGGCCCAGCGGCAGGTGACCCAGCCATTCGCACAGTAGTTGAGCCTCCTCGGGCCGGGCGGCGCAGCGTTCGGTCCCGATCAAGGACTGTAGCAGGGCCAGAGACGCTTCAGGCACCAGAACGTCTAGGCGCAGCGTTTCAACGCCGGCAAACTGCTTGCGTGAGGTGATCAAGGTGTCAAAGCGCCGAGACTTCGGCAGGAAAGGTTGGACGGTCTTCCAGGTTGTCACATCGTCCAGGACGAGCAGTGCCTGGCCATCACCCGGCCAGTGTGCCCAACAGTATTCGACCCGTACTGAAGCCTCAGTCAGCGTGTCCGGAGGCACCAAACCCAGATGGACCTGCGCGAAGGTCAGAACCTGGTTGGCCAGATCGATGTCCCGGACCTTCGCCCAGCAGACCCCGGCCGGGTATACGTTAAGCCGGCTGCGCGCGTAGCGGATGGCCAGCTCTGTTTTGCCGACCCCGCCCATGCCGACCACCGATGTGATTGCGGTCGGTCTGCCGTTCCCCTTCAACTGTTGGTCAAGGCCACGCAGGGCCTCGGCCCGCCCCACGAACTCAGCAGGGCCGGGCAGCGGGATGTTCTGTGGCGGCTCGCGAAAGAAATCCTGCCGGCGCTCCCGCGGTGGCAAGGCCTTGGGCTTGCCCAGCGCGGGTGCTGTCACCTCCGGCTGGTTGCTCAGCCGACGGTAGAGGCGGGTGTAGTCGGCCTCGGCCTGAAGGCGATACCACGCGAAGGGACGCAACGGGTCCGGGATGTGCGTGTCATTCGCGTCGTTGAACAGCACCGGCACAAAGCGCCGGTTAACGGTGTCTGCTTCGGAAAGGTACTGGAGGATTAGGTTGCCCTCCCAGGTGACGCCGCGTCCGGTACCGGGTTCCTCCTCGCCCATCACCCGCCGATAGTAGGTCTCGGTGCAGACCATGAGCACTAGATGGGCATCTCGCAGGTGCCGCGTCATCCACCGGTTCCAACCCTCCGGCGGTCCGAACTCCTCGTATTGGTCGAGGATGGTCTCAATGCCATCGGTCCGGAGCCGGTTGGCGAGCGCGAGGACCCGCTCGGCATGCTCTGGAGAGTCGTGGCTGTAGCTGATGAAAACTCTGAGCGAGAGTGAGTCCACAACGTGGTCCAGCCTGGCTGGTCACACGACGGCTGACGAGCCAATTCGGCAGACCTGCCGATGCCGGAATCGACAGTTTTTAATGCGCTGCGGATGTGAACCCTGCGATGACGGTCGACCGGTCAAACGCGACGTAACAGGAGGTCATGGATCACGGTCATACATGCACACGCAATACTCGATGAATTGTCGGCTGGAATCCATGTCGCCGCGCGACTGCTAAGTCAACGTCCTGGAACGAGCGCTAACCGGGGCTTTCAAACCTTTGACTGTTTCCCATCGTGGGAGATGGTTCCCTTCGGGTTCGGTCCGAAGAATCTTGTCAGCGGGCGGAATGAAAGTGGAGGAAAACCGGCGGTTTGAGCTTCCGTTTTCTTCGCTCTGAATTTCCTTCGGCTGTTCGCGTTGAAAGCTCTTCTTCCTTCATCGTCGTAGCTCTTCTTCAGGGTAGTTGGTAAACGTGAACCTCATCATTCAGAAGAATGAGGATTTTCCATGCCTGCGTCTGGCGGTGGCTCCAGGCGTCCTTTCTTGCTGACCCCGCATTTGTACGACCGAGAACTCCATTGGCTGGGGGAAAGACCTGCCGGTATCAGCTTCCAGGCGATAAAATCCATCGTAATCCTCGGTTGAAGGTTCAAAGGCCACTGGCCGCGGGTCCCAATCAAGACCCCGGATTGCTGGCTTGCCCAACGCAGACCTGGGGTGCTCGTGGGCACCAATGAGTGTGGATCTGGGACTGGTGGGGGCATAGCGTTTTGAGCGCATCCAGTTAGGCTTCCGGGTTGCCTGCGGCCAGGCCCAAAGGGTTTCAAGCGGCTTTGCTCAGGGCGGCGACCAGACGATCGGGATCGAATACGGTTTGGTTCTTGAGCATGAAGTAGACGGCCCGGGCCAGCTTGATGACGACGACGGTGTTGGCTTTGAATTTGTTGCCGTTCATGCGGGCTTCGAATTGTTGGTTGAGAGGTCCGAGCCGGTAATGGTTGCGTTTGGCAATGACCGCAGCTTCGCCGAAGGCCCAGCGCAGGTAGGGGTTGCCGAGCTTGGCACCGCGCAGGCCCTTGATCTTGCCGGCGCTGGCGACGGTGCCTTTGACCAGGCGACAATACGAGAGGAAGTCTTTGACGGTGGGGAAGCGTTCGATGTCACCGATCTCGTGGAGGATGGTCAGTCCGAGGTTTTCGCCGATGCCGGGGACCGTTTGAATGAGGGCATACTCGCGGAAGGCGGTTTTGTGGGTCAGCCGTTTGAGCTCTTCCTCGAGCTGGGTGTGTTGGTGATCGTAGTGACGGATCATGGTCATGTCGTTTTGGAGGGCCAACCGCCGCAAGGGTTCCGGTTCGGCGGCCAGGAGCGCCGCTTCCCAGGGATCATGGGTGTTGCAGGTGCGTTTGGCGGGGGTGCGGTTATGGGCCAGTTGATGCGAGTTGATGCGGGCCAGGAACTCGGCGCGCCGCCAGACGTAGAAGAGACGTTGGCGGAGCAAAGCCCGCAGGGGTCGCTTCTCGGCCGGATACGCGTAGCCGGGTGGCCGTCACCATCGCGCAGCAGGTGGAGGTACGGCCGGACGACGTTGCGGTAGAGGAAGCTGTGAATCGTGGAGACATCCACCTGAGTGGTGGCCGAACCGAGCCGAGTGACAATCTCATTCACAGCGACGTTCGTGTAGGAGATGTGGGTCGGCCTGGGCATGCCGGTCATGATATTGGATCTGCCTGGTTCCTATCGCTGTCGGTCGATGAGAACACACGCTCTATAGCCTCAGCGGCATGCTGCTCGTCGTCACCCACGGCTTCAAGGTCCAGGGCCGTTCCGAGTCATTTCGATCCCACCGGTGATCCATCAATCAATCTTGATATGTGGATTCAAGATTGCTCACCCCGCAAAGTATAAGTGGACTGTAACCTCGTTCGTGTGTTACACGTCTTGCACGTTCGATGAGATACTGCATGAACATATCAGCCACGATTTGGCCGACGATGTCGGTCGCGAAAGCGACACGTCATAGTCGGTTGAACCCCGGCTGTGCGTTTAGCCTTGGGCTATCCAGGTCGCATCGTGGGC
>JAHDYP010000217.1 GCA_023383055.1 Verrucomicrobiota bacterium
TCTCGGGGTGGACCGCTCGCCGCGGGTGGACGTGCCGACCATTTACATCTCCACCCGATTGCCCGGCGCCTCGCCGGTTGAGATCGAGACGCTCATTTCCCAACCCATCGAGGAAACCGTCAACACGGTCGAGGGCATCACGGAGCTCCGGTCCATCTCCGGCAACGGTTCTTCATTCGTGATTGTCCAGTTCGACCTCCGTCGCGACGTTAACCTGGCCGCCGAGGATGTCCGCACCCGGCTGGCAACTGTGGTCAACAGCCTGCCACGCGAGGCCGATCCTCCCGTCATCTTCAAGTTCGATACCGAACGGTCACCCATCCTCTCCCTGGCTCTGACCGGGCCCCGGTCGCTGCGCGAGCTGACCGAACTGGCCGACAAAGTGGTCAAGCTGCAATTGGAACGATGTCTGGGTGTGGGCGAGGTCGACGTTCGGGGGGGGCTCGAGCGCGCCATCAGTGTCTGGATTGATCCGGATCGGCTCGCGGCCTATGGGATCGCCATCACGGAAGTGCGCGACGCCATCGCCCGCCAGAACGCCAATGTGCCCGGTGGCTACGTCATGTCGCCCCTCCAGGAACAGTCCTTGCGCACGCTCGGTCGCATCGAGGATCCCCGCGAGTTCAATGAGCTCGTGGTCGCCACCCGCGCCGGTTCGGCCATCCGCATTCGCGACCTCGGCTGGGCCGAGGACGGCACCAGGGAACAGCGTTCGGCTTCGCGGTTGAACGGGCAGCCCGCCGTCGTCCTGGAGATCCGGCGCCAGACCGACGCAAACACGGTCGAGGTCATCGAAGCCGTCAAGGCCACGATCCCGCGTGTTGCCACGCAGCTGCCGGGTGACGTTCGACTCGAGGTGATCGAGGATCAATCGCGCTACATCTATGAGGCCCTCCACGAAATCCGGACCCACCTCGTCCTCGGCAGCCTGCTTGCCAGCCTCGTGGTATTCGCCTTCATGCGGAGCTGGCGATCCACCGTCATCGCTGCCGTTGCCATCCCGGCCTCGGTGATCTCGGCCTTCGGCATGATGTGGGCCATGGATTTCACGCTCAACAGTGTGACCATGCTGGCCCTCGTGCTCATGGTGGGAGTGGTCATCGACGATGCGATCGTGGTCCTCGAGAACATCTTCCGGTTTGTCGAGGAAAAGCAACTTTCCGCCTGGGACGCCGCCCGGGCTGCCACCGCGGAGATTGGGTTGGCCGTCATGGCCACCACCCTCAGCCTGGTGGTCATTTTTGTGCCGGTTTCCTTCATGTCCAGCATCGCCGGCCGGTTCCTCTTCCAATTCGGTTTGACCGCCGCCGTCGCCGTCCTCGTCAGCCTGCTCGTCTCATTCACCCTCACCCCGATGATGAGTTCGCGGCTCTTCGCCTTTCGGGCGCTGAACCAAGGGCATTCGGCCCGAGCGAAATCGCGCGGGGGGTTCTATGCCCATCTGGACGGAGTCTATCATCGACTACTGGCGTGGGCTATGCGCCACCGGCTCCTGATTGCCGCGAGCGCCATACTGGTCATGTTCTCGGCTGTTCCCCTCTACCGCTGGGTGCCGCAGGAGTACACCCCCACCAACACCGATGAGGGCGAGTTCGAAGTGCGCCTGACCGGGCGCGAAGGTGTCAGCCTCGCGGCCATGGATGAGGCCGCGCGCGTGGCTGAAACCATGCTCCTCGAGTTGCCCCAGGTCCGGATCGTTCTGGCCACCGTCGGCTCAACCCGCATGGGCGGCTCGAACCAGGCCCGGTTCTACGTCCAGATCGCCCCCCATCAGGAACGCACATTCCGCTGGAGCCGGCTGATTTCATTGGCACCCTGGCGGGCCTTCTCCGGCAATTACTCCCAGAACGAGGTCATGCGCGAGATCCGCAACCGCCTGCGGGCGCTCCCCGATGTTCGCACCTCCGTCCGTGGCGGCTCATCCTCGATCAGCGCCGGTGGTCCCAACTTCGAGATCGACTTCTCCCTCCTTGGCCCCGAGCTCGAGGAACTGGCGCGCTACGCGGAACTCCTTCGCGATCGGGCCCCCGAGCTGGGCCTGGTGGACGCGGACACCACCCTCAAGCTCGACAAGCCGGAGTTGAAGGTCCAGATCGACCGGGAGCGGGCCGCCGCGCTCGGAGTCGATACCCAGGACATTGCCAATGCCCTGCGGATCATGGTCGGCGGCGACGAGCGGGTCTCGCGCTACCGTGATCCCGCGCTGAATGAGGAATACGACGTCCAGCTGCGCCTGGCCGAATCGGGTCGCAACAGTGCCGAAACCATCTCGCGCCTCTATGTGCCCCGGCGCGGCAACGGCCTGGTCCGGCTCGACAACCTCGTCCAACTGGTCCCCGGCACGACCGCCTCGCGCATCGATCGGCTCGACCGTCAGCGCCAGGTCAGCCTCCGGGCCGGCATCGCCGAGGGCTACGCGCTCGCCGACCGGCTCGAGGCGCTGCGCGGGGCCGTCCGCGAGATGAACCTGCCGCCGGCTTACTCGACGCGGGTTTCGGGTCGTGGCCGCGAGCTGGAGACCACGTTCAACGAATTTCTCTGGGCGTTTTTGCTCTCGGTTATCTTCATGTACATGATCCTGGCCTCGCAGTACGAAAGCCTGGTCCATCCTTTCACGATCCTGCTCTCGCTGCCATTGTCGCTGCCATTTGCGCTCTTCTCGCTTTGGATCAGCGGCAACACGCTGAACTTGTATTCCGCCCTCGGGCTGCTGGTACTGTTCGGCGTCGTCAAGAAGAACGCGATCCTCCAGATCGATCACATGAATCAGCTTCGCCGCCAGGGCCAGGAACGCCTCGCCGCCATTCTGCAGGCCAATCGCGACCGGCTCCGGCCGATCCTCATGACCACCCTCACCCTGGTCGCCGGCATGCTGCCCCTTGCGCTTGGCACCGGCCCGGGCGCCGAGGAACGGCGCGCGGTGGCCATCGTCGTGATCGGCGGCCAAACACTCTGTCTGCTCCTCACGCTCCTCGTCACGCCGGTGGTTTATTCGCTCCTGGACGACGCCGGTGAGGCGCTGCGCCAGCGCTTGCGTCTATCAACTGCTTCACCTTCAGCCACCGCCAGCCTTCCCTCCCGTTCCGCTTAGCCCGGATTCCTGGTTCGACCTCGGCTTTTCACGGTGCGCGGTCTTCCATTTAGCCCGCATGTTGTTTGCCCCCGCCCGTGAATGACAATTGCAATGCCCGCGGGATGCAGTATTGCGGGATACTCAAAAGTGAGATCGTTTGCACCCATGCGAACCGTTGATGAACAATATGTTATGTCACTTTTGAACCCAAGGGCACAGAAGGTGATCTTAATCGATTGCGGTTAGAGTTCAGTTCGGTAAACCGCAATGCGGTGAACATCAACTGAGGATTGAGTATGTGTAAAACGTTGTTAGCCGGGCGAAGCGGGATGAGGGGAATCACCGCCGCATTGGGGCTCGTGATCACGCTGGTCACCAGCCAGGCGGCGGCACTTTGGGGTGACGTCGATACCTTCGTGTACAAAGCCGACCTGAACGGCGCTCCGGTTCAGTTCGCTTATCAAGGGAGCACGCGTGACGTCCTGGCGGGCGCGTTCCGCGCGAACATGAGTGACGGCAGATCGTTCCTGGCCTTTTGCACCGATGCCCTGAACCCACTCGCTTCCGGATGGTTCGAGAGCTTCGATGCCATGCCGAGCAATCCGGACACAAACCCGATTTGGGCAGCCGGAGGCGGCTCGCGGGCGGCCGCCATTTACAACGCCTGCGTCACGCAGGTCTGTGGAATGCCTGGATCCATCGGGGTGGGTTCGACCTCGGGGGATTTCGCGGCCGCGGGACTGCAAGTCGCCATCTGGAAGGCGCTTTATGACACAACCACTGACCTGAGCGGCGGCAGCTTCACGGTTATGGCAAACGGATCCGCGGTGCAACAGCAGATCATCGATCAGGCCGAGCTTTATCTCAGTGTGCTCAACGGTTTCGGCGATCCCGAAGGCGCCTGGAACGGCAATACCGAAGCCATGTGGTGGCGGCCCGTTGACGCCAACGGCGCGCGCCGCGCCGCCCAGGGCCTGATCGGCGCGAATTGTGTCGCCCCACAATCCGTTCCGGCACCGCCAGGATTCGCGTTGGCCAGCCTCACGGCCGGACTGCTGGGATTCCTGGCCCGGCGCCGAATGACCACGTGAGCTGGGCATCGTAATTGAAGTCCGATCGGCGGCAATCTGACAACGTTCTCAAGGCGCGGATGCGAATAGCTCCGCGCCTTGCGCATTACGCCGCGGCGTCCTGATCAACGTTCTCCGTGGCGCACCCGGCCTGAGCCCGAGACCGATGAATTCACCGTGGGCGTTCCGTAGTACGTGACGTGGCCGCTGCCGCTGACGTGCGCATCCAGGCGCTCAAGGGCACGCAGTTCGGCATTCCCTGAACCTGAGATCGAGACCTCGACCTTCCTGGCTTGAAAATTCGACATCCGCGCGTTGCCGGATCCGCTAATGCCAACGTCCAGGGAATCCGCGTGGCCATCGGCGATGCTCAGATTGCCTGAGCCGCTGACCCTGAGCCGCACCTCATCGGCCTCGAGCCGATCCAACGCGATTTTGCCGGATCCACTGATTCGGCCCTCAAAGTTCTCCGCATTCAAACGGTCCAGCTCGGCATGGAGCGATCCGGAGAGGTTAAGTTCCTCGAGTTGTTTGACTTCGAGGGTGTAAACCGGCGACTTGCTGAACCGGAGGTTGCCGCGATCCCACCAGATCTTAAGGTGGCCGCCGGACACTTCCGTGCGCAGATATGGCAGCAGGTTGTCATCCGCTTGCACCTCCAGACCCTCCTGGTCGCCTTGCGTGATGCGAATGATCCCGGACCCGCCGACGGAAACGGCATCAAAGCCAACGACTGCCCGCGATTCCGAAGCGATCGTGCCGCTCCCGGGAATGCCGGGATACATGACACAACCGGTGGTGATCGATGCCAGCAATAGCGACACCGACAAAAGAACAAGGATTCGTTTCATAGTCATGGGCTAATACGCGTCACCGACGGGTCTCCGCGACCCAACGTCGTGCGGCTTACTTTCACATACACGCCGGGCAACGGAAAAGTTACAGCCCTTGCGCTGTCTCTTTGAGAAAAGCCCGGAATTCCGACCCAAGCTCGGGATGGCTCAAACCGAAGACGACGTTCGTGCGAAGGAAATCGAGCTTGTTCCCGATATCGAACCGTTGGCCATCCAACACCACGCCGTACATCGCCCGGTCCTTGAGCATCAGCCGCATGGCATCCGTGAGCTGGATTTCCCCGTTTTTGCCCGGCGGCGTGCGCGTGATGTAGTCAAAAATGTCGGGACTGAGCGCGTAGCGCGCCGCGATGGCCAGGTTGGACGGCGCCTCGCCCACTTTGGGTTTCTCGACCAGATCATCGATCAGGTAGAGATCGCCGGCCACCTGTCGCCCCCCAATCACCCCGTAACGATCGACTTTGGCCGGATCCACCGACTCCAGGGCCACCACGGTCTCCTGGTAACGGTCGTAAAGCTCGACCAACCGACGGACCAATGAGGTTTTCGACTGGATGAGCGTGTCCCCCAGAAGCAGCAGAAAGGGCTCGCGACCGACGTGATCGCGCGCGTAACTCACCGCGTCCCCAAGTCCCTTTAATTCCTTTTGCCAGACGAAGTGAATGTTAGCCAGATTCGATATGCGGCGGATGGCTTCCAGTTGCTCGGTTCGTCCTTTTTCCTGCAATTCGGACTCGAGCTCGAAATTGCGGTCGAAATGCTCCTCGATGGCGCGTTTGCCTTTCCCGATGATCATCAGGATGTCCGTCACTCCGGCACTGACGGCTTCCTCAACGACATATTGGATCGTGGGCGTGTCGACAATAGGCAGCATCTCTTTGGGTTGTGACTTCGAGGCGGGCAGGAAACGCGTGCCAAAACCTGCGGCCGGAATGACGGCTTTGCGGATCATGTCAGTGATGCGGTGAAGTGGATTCGGGCAGGATGATCGGTTTTACCACCTGGACACCCATCGCTCCCAGTCGGGTCCCAAGGACTTCGAAGGTCCCCTCGTCCGGGTAGGTCCCCACGATCGCGCCACCCGACCCGGTAAACTTCGCGCTCGCACCCGTCGCCCGGGCGATTTCGACCATTTTCAGATTGCCTTCGGAAATCCGATAGATCTCGCGTCGTTTGTCGAAGTTCTCATCGAGCAACCGGGGAATCGTCGCCCAATCCTTCCGCAGCAGACAATCCTTCACTTGATCGGTTAATTCGGCCCAGAATTTCATGGCCTCGACGACGGCCGGTTCACCCCGGTTAAACCGACCGCGGATGTCGTTGTGAAACACCTCGGTTCCCTCGGCCAGATCGGTGCGGTAAGCCAGATATAGCGGCGGCAGCAGCCGTGGGTCCATCTCTTCGTAAAGGCCATAACCCTGCCGTTCCATCAATTCCCGGTTGAAATCCATGTAGACCAACCCCTCGTGCACCTGGATCACCCGGTCCTGCAAACCCGCCGGTATCCCCAACTGCTGAGTCTCCACCCCCAGAATCAGATTGGGCTGGATGAATCTCGGAATCGTCACGCCGTAAAACGCCAGCAGCGCCCGCAAACACGCCGTGATGATCGCGCTCGACCCCGCCATGCCCACCTGGCTCGGGATGTTCGTCCGATACCGGATCGTGAAGTTCCGGTTGTCCAATAGAATGCCATGCTCCTCGCAATAATCGTGAAAGGCCTTGATCGTCGCCTTCAACAATCGGATTCCCCCGTAATACCCGAACTTCCGGACATCCTCCGCGAGCGCCGACAGACTGGGAAACCTCGAATGATCCCGCGTGTTGGGCAGAATCTCGACCTCGGGACTCTCGTAAAGCACGACCTCAGCCGCGAAATTCCGGACGATGAAGGAGATGGTCTTGCCGAAGTAACCGTCCGAGGGATTCCCCACCAGACCCGCCCGCGCATACGCTTTGGTTCTTATGATCATAGCCAGCCCCGCCACCCCCAACGGCCCCGACGATCTCCAACCATGGACAAACACGGGCGCCGCGGTGCCCCGATTGTGCGTCAACGAAGCGGGCATCGTCAATCCCACGTCCGCGCCTCCCGTCCGCCGTCCGCCGTCGGCCCCGATTTTCAACTCGTCTTGTTTGCATCCGGGCCGTACGCCGGTAGACTCCGTGCGATCATGACAGCGTTTGATTATCAACCGCGCACCCGGCTGGTTTTCGGGGAGGGCTGCGTGGCCCAGTTGGGCGCCCTCGCCCGCTGGCTCGGTGGCCGGCGCGTCCTGCTGGTCACCGATCCCGGCCTGGTGGCCGCCGGTCATGCCGATCGCGCACGCGACATCCTCCTTGATGCCGGGTTGGAGATAGTGCTGTTCGACCAGGTGCGCGAAAATCCCACAACCGGCTGCGTGGACCGCTGTCTGGAGATCGCCCGCGAAGGCCAGGTGGACCTGCTCGTCGGCCTCGGCGGGGGCAGCGCCATGGACACCGCCAAAGGCTGCAATCTCCTGCTCACCAACGGCGGGCGAATCCACGATTACTGGGGCGTCGGCAAGGCCGGCAAACCCATGTTGCCGTTCATCGCCATTCCCACCACCGCCGGCACCGGCAGCGAATGCCAGTCCGCCGCCCTCATCGCCGACGAACAGACCCACCAGAAGATGGCCTGCCTCGACCCCAAAGCCGCCGCCCGCGTGGCCCTGCTCGACCCGGCGCTCACGGTCTCACAACCGCCCGCGGTCACTGCCCATACCGGAATCGATGCGCTCACCCACAGCGTCGAAACCGCCGTCACCAGGAAGCGCAACCCGCTGTCTCGAATGTTCTCACACGAGGCCTTCCGTCTCCTGGTGCCCGCGCTGCCGAGGGTGCTTCAGGATCCCCATGATCTCGAAGCCCGCGGCCAGATGCTCCTTGGCGCGGCTTACGCCGGGCTCGCCATCGAAAACAGCATGCTCGGCGCCGCCCACGCCGCCGCCAATCCCCTCACCGCCCAACTCGACGTCACGCACGGCGAGGCGGTCGGAATCATGCTCCCCGCCGTGGTTCGGTTCAACGCTCACGATCCCGGCTGCCGGCTGGCCTATGCCGAACTGGCTTCAACCCCGGAAATCGCCTGCGTCAGCGAAGGGCTCGAACTGGCCGTAAACGCGCTTTGCGCGCGTCTGGAATCGCTTCTCAACCAGGCCGGCATTGCCCGATCCCTCGCCGCGATAGGTGCTGATGTCCATCTGATCCCCACGCTCGCGGAAGCGGCGGCTCGACAATGGACCGCCAACTTCAACCCGCGTCCGGTTACCGCCGCGGACTTCGCCAGGCTCTACGCGGAGGCTTTCGAACCCCGTGGCGATGGCGCGTGAACCGATATGGGCGGCCTCCCACCGGTCATCCTGATCCTGCTGCTGGCGGGAATCTCGCTCGGTGCGGTGTTCTTCCTGGGGCGCGGCCTGTCTGCCCCCGGTCTCCTCCGCTGGATCGATCTCGCCGGCCACGCCTCGCTGGTCTTTCTGGGCGTCAGCGGCATGCATTTCCTGACCCAAACCTTTCGCGCCACCGGCGACGATCGATTCAAGTCCGGGTTGGTCACCCTCGCGGTGGCGTGGGTGATGGTGCTTCTGGGCCGGCGCCTGTTCGGTCCCCGCGATCGCAACGCGCCGCGTAACCGCGCGGGTCACAGCACCACCGGAATACCCTCCTCCAGCATCCGCAGTCGGTCGGTGATGCCATCCTGCTCCGCGAGTTGGGAGAGCCAGCGCGGCGGTTCGTCCATGGCCTCGAACGACAGCTTGAAAGTCCCGTAATGCATCGGCACCAGCCACCGCGCCTCGAGATCATGGAAAGCCCGGATGGCCTCGTCCGGCCCCATGTGCACTTTGCGAAAGGCCTCCGGGAAATAGGCGCCGATGGGCAACAGGGCAATCTCGGGCGCGCACCGCTGTTTGATCTCCTTGAACCCGTCAAAGTACGCCGTGTCACCGGCGTGAAAGATGCGCCGGCCCTGGTGTTCGAGCACGAATCCTCCGTATCCGCGATGTTCGTCATGCAGCGTCCGTGCCCCCCAGTGTTTGCAGGGTGTCATGGTCACCTGCCAGTCGCCTCGCGAGAAACTCTCCCACCACTCCAGCTCGATGATCCGCTCGAAGCCCAGGTCGTGCGCCAACTCGCCCATGCCCCAAGGCATCACCCCGATCCGCGGATGCGGCAGGCGCCGGAGGGTCGGCTTGTGGAAATGATCGAAGTGGGCATGCGTCAGCAACACCAGATCGATGGGCGGCAGATGGTCCAGCTTGAGGCCCGCCCGCTTGATCCGCTTCAGCAGAAAGAGCCAGTTCGCAAAATTCGGATCGATCAACACATTCAAATCGTGGAACTGAATCAGAAACGACGCATGCCCAATCCACGTCAAAGCCACCTGCCCCGGCGATAGCTTGGGGAATTCGGGCCTCCGCTGCTGGCCGGTCCGCCTGGTCAACAAGGCTTTCCAGACCATCTCATAAAAAAAGGTGCGCGGATGAAACGATTTGGTCGGCGTCAGGTCACGAAAGGACCGCGGCAGCTGTCGCGGCCGCCGCGTGGGACGATGAACGGGTCGGGCTGGCGGTTTCATCGGATGATCACCCAGTGTGACCTACCCTCCTATAACCAACATCCGGGGCAAACACAACCTTTCGAAGATTTCCATTGCCGTCTTAATCCGGGGCATTAGCATGCCGCTCCCCGGTTCACAGGCGGGAAAGCAGACGGAAGCACATGGCATGAAGACTTACAAAATAGCGGTGATCGGCGGCGACGGCACGGGCCCGGAAGTGGTTCGCGAGGCACTTAAAGTCCTCGAAGCCGCGGCGTCCAAGTTCAATTTCAAACTCGAGACCACCCCCTATGACCTCGGCGGTGAGCGCTACCTCCGCACCGGCGAGGCCCTCCCCGACAGCGTCGTGGCCGAACTCCGCCAGTACCCCGCCATCCTCCTCGGCGCCATCGGGCATCCCGAGGTGAAACCGGGGATCCTCGAAAAGGGCATTCTCCTCCGGCTGCGCTTCGAGCTCGAACAATACATCAACCTCCGCCCCGTCAAACTCTACGATGAGCGCTATTGCCCCTTGAAGGGGAAAGGCCCCGCCGACATCGATTTTGTGGTCGTCCGCGAGAACAACGAGGGTCTTTATACAGGCTCAGGTGGCTTCGTCTTCAAGGGGACCCCGAACGAAATCGCCGTCCAGGAGAGCATCAACACCCGTCGCGGTGTCGAGCGTTGCCTCCGGTATGCCTTCGAATTCACCCGGAAACGGAACCGGGCCAGGAAGCTGACCTTGTGCGGCAAGACCAATGTTCTGACCTACGCCTTTGACCTCTGGGAACGCGCCTTCCACGAGATCGGTCAAAAGGACTTCCCCGATATCCAGCGTGATTACGCTCACGTCGACGCCACCACGATGTGGTTTGTCAAGAATCCCGAGTGGTTCGATGTCATCGTCACCGACAACATGTTCGGCGACATCATCACCGACCTCGGCGCCATGATCC
>JAHDYP010000218.1 GCA_023383055.1 Verrucomicrobiota bacterium
GGGCCGGCACGCCGGCGGGCGCGCGCTCGGGCCGGAAGAATTCCAGACTGCCGAAGCCGGCTACGCGGGTGCAGCGTCGTCCCGCCAGCCAGTGGACGATATCCGTGTCATGGCAACATTTCGAGAGGATCATGGGCGAACTCCGGTCCACTACGGACCAGTGGCCGCGCACGAACGAGTGCGCCTGGTGCCATGGGTTCACGCCTTCATTGGCCTGAATGGACACCAGTTCGCCGAGCGCGCCCGAATCGAGGATTTCCTTCGCCTTCCGATAGAAGGCGGCGAACCGCAGGACAAAGCAGACCATCACCCGCTTGTTTGCCAGCCGGGCCAGGCGCTGGATCTCGAGGACCTGCGCGGCGCGGGTGGCGATCGGCTTTTCGAGCAGCACGTCGTAGCCGAGCTGCAGGGCGCCCCGACAATGCTCGAAATGGGAGTTGTCCTGCGTGGCGACGATCGTGACGTCCGCCAGCTTCCCGGCGGCCAGGAGCGCCTCGGCGCTCGGGAAACCACGGAATGAATCGTCAGCCGCGGTGCGTCGGATTTTCTCAACGCGTTCCGGGACCGGATCGGCCCCGGCCACGATGAGAAACTGTTCGGGACGGCGCGCCGCCAGTTGCGTGTAGGTCTGGGCGCGCGCACCGCAGCCGATGCACGCGAGTTTCAACGGCGATGGGCTGGACAT
The DNA here is from genome assembly GCA_023383055.1 of Verrucomicrobiota bacterium. GTDB lineage: Bacteria > Verrucomicrobiota > Verrucomicrobiia > Limisphaerales > JAHDYP01 > JAHDYP01. The sequence goes on from JAHDYP010000218.1 coordinate 686, forward strand.
GCCCGGGAGTGAAGCAGCTATGGCTGCGCCTGGCGAGCCGGAATGCCGTCGGGCCTCTGAGAGCGGGGGCTGGCGGAGAGCTTAATCTTGATGTGGCAGGCAGCCTGTTCGTAGGGTGGGCCATGGCAAGCTGTGTTTGGATAAGGGCTCTGGGTGGGGTTGCGGGACTGATCCTGTCGTGCCTGGTGGCAGGGCGACTCGAAGGCGCTCCGGAACCCGTTGGGGCGTGGGGATTCGACAACCCGGCGGATCTCTTGCAGGCAAGTGCCGGCGGCGATCTCGTCCTGGAAGGAGCGCACACGGCCGTGCCGGGTCTGGGGGCAGGGGACGGAGCGATTCGAATTGGGATCGGCAGTTACTATCGATGCGAACATGGGGTGACGCCGAACGGTTCGGGGAATTACGTAAACCAGTACTCGCTGCTCTTCGATTTTCGGATTCCCCAGTTCGGGCCCTGGTATTGCTTTTTCCAGACCAGCCCGGCGAACCAGAATGACGGGGACTGTTTCGTTCGAGCCAACGATGGCGCCATCGGCGTCGGCCAAACCGGTTACTCAGCTATGCGAGCGCAGCCGGGCGTCTGGCAAAGGTTGCTGATCGCGGTCGACAACGCCGCGGGGATCTACGACATCTACCTCGACGGCGAACTGATCCTGGACGGCGCGCCGCAGTCCATCGACGGCCGCTTTGCGCTCGATCCCACCGTGCTGTTCTTCGCCGACGAGAACGGGGAGGACGCTCCCATCGATGTCACGCGGATTGCCATTTACGATCGGGCGCTGACCGCGGCCGATGCGGCCGAACTCGGCTTGCCGCAGGTGGATGATCCCGCCAACCGGCCTCCGGAGATGATCCCGGGCGCATCGGGTCCCGGCCTGGTGGCCACGGGCGCGCCGGCGAGCTACGCGTTCACCGCGAGGGATCCGGACGAGGAACTGGTTCAAGTGCGCGTGGATTGGGGTGATGGGGAGGTCTCGGTCTGGAGCAGCCTGGCGCCGTCCGGCACCGCGGTCGTGCAGTCACATACGTTTCGTCTGCCGGGGAAGTACCCTCTGCGGGCCATCGCCCGGGATCAGCGGGGCAAACTCGGCGTCTGGACCGAGATCCAAACCGTCGAGGTCGAGGGCGATCCGGCGGTCGAATTCCTGACTTGGCCTTACCTCCAAAACGTGAAACCCGATGGCATCACGATCATGTGGGAGTGCGACGTGGCGGTGGACGGCGAAGTCCGATACGGTTCCGGGCCGACGCTGGACGGCCTGCAGCCGGCCACGACGATTGCTTCCGGGGCGGGCACCCATATTTACAGGGCCGTGCTCCGCGGACTATTGCCCGGCACGGCTTATCATTTCGAGGTTCGGGTGGGCGGGATCGCGCTTCCCACGGGAACGTTCACGACCGCGCCGTTGGGCCACGCCGAATTCGCGTTTGCCGTGTGGGCCGACAGTCAAGGCTCGAACCATGGCGCCTACGGGCCGGATCCCCTGGAGCCGACGACGAGCATGATGCGGCACATGGGCCTGAGCGGCATCCAGTTTGCCGTCGGTGCCGGCGACCACGCCGAGAATGGGGGATCCTATTCCGACACGCGGCAGTATTACCTGGATCGCGTGGCGCGGTGGCTGGGCAGCGCGGTGCCCTGGTATGTGGCCTGGGGCAACCACGATGGCGGGCGTGGGACGGTGATCCGCAAGTTTGCGGATCTGCCGAGCCAGGAGCGTCCCGGGTTCGATGCCGGCTATGGCAGTTTCTCGTTCGATTACGCGGGGTGTCACTTTATTTGCATCGACTACGCCTCCGCGGTTGACGACATCCGCACCTGGCTTGAAGCCGATCTCCAGTCCGAGGCCAATCGGAACGCCCGGTTCACCTTCCTGTTTGTGCATGTGCCGCCGTATTGCGAATTGTGGATCGACGGCAACGCGACGTACCGGAACGAGTTGGTGCCCTTGCTCGAGGCGTATGGCGTGGATCTCTGTTTCAGCGGCCATACTCACGAATACTCGCGGGGTTATCTCAACGGCGTGCATTACTGCATCACCGGCGGCGGCAGCTGGCTCGATCTCCCCGAGGTGCTCGTCCACGATTGGGATCATATGACCGTCGGCGGTTATCATCCCATCCCCGGCGTGCCGCAATACGGCCCGACCCGCGGCGGTGGATTGATCAACGAGTATGTCCGGGTCGACGTGCGGGCCGACTCGTTCACCGCCTCGATGATTGGCTTCGATCCCGACGGGACCGAAGTGGGCGTGCTCGACACCTTTGAGAGCACCGCGGCGCAGGCTCCGTTGCGGATCGCGGCCATCCGCCGGTCCGGTCAATCCGTCGAGCTCGAATGGACCGGTCCGGACGGCCCGTTCCGGGTCCAGTTCCGCCCTGATTTCGGCCAGGGAACGTGGACCGATGTCGGCGAGCCGGTGGCGGCGGCGGCGCGGGCAACCACGCTTCCGGCGGCGACGGCGGCGGGGCTGTACCGGATCCGCCTGGCGCGATAGACGACGACAACCAGAGATCGGCAAAAGCTGGCTACAGCAGCAGCTTGACGCGAGAGCATCGGTGAAAACCGCCAGGCACTCGAGCTCGGCAAACCAAGCCTCGAGCCAGGCCAGCACGTGCGGCTCCGCTTCCGGGCGGGTGGCTTCGCACAGCACGTTGGCATCCACCAGGTAATTCATAATCCCACGGCCGCGGGGGCTTCGCGGTCATCCGCGCCCTTCAGCGGTCTCCGGCTTTGGTGAGTTCGAACGTGTCGAACAGCCGGCCTTCGAGGTCGTAGGCCTTGAACTGGATCGTCCGGTCATGGACGGTCGCGAAGCAATAGTGGTGTCCGCGCTGGACATGGATGGTGAACCAGGCGCGTTGCGGCGCCGCCTGCTCGAGTCCGCCGCCGCCGCCGCCGCTGACGATGTAGCGGACGCCTTTGCGCTGGTTGATGGTCATCTGGAGGATGGGCCAGGTGCGTTCGTAGCTGTGGATGTGGCCGGCGAAGGCGATATCGACGCCGTAACGTTCGTAGAGCGGCACGAGCTGGCGGACGTTCGAGTCGCCCCAGGTGAAGCCTTCCGGGGCCTTGCCGTTCCAGTGATCGCCGTAGTCGTTTTCGTCCGAACTGAAACAGGGATGATGATGGCAGGTGAACTTCCAGGTGGCGGTGGACTGGGCGAGAGCGGATTCCAGCCAGCGGTATTGTTCGCTGCCGGGGCCGCAGTCTTTGTTCGAGTCGATCATGAAGAACTCGGCGTTGCCGTACCGGAAGGTGTAGCGGTATTCGGGCGCCGGCAGGCTGAAGTAATCGTAATACCAGTGGGCGTTGCGCTCGTGATTGCCGATCACGGGAAACACCGGCACATAAGCGATCAACCGCGAGCACGGCTCGAACAGGTCGTTCACCCATTGATGTTTGGCGAAGCCGTCGTCCACCACGTCGCCGCAGTGCAGCAGGAAGTTCGGGCGCAGCGCGAAGATCCCCTCCGCGCAACGGCGGGTGACCTCCGGGTTCCGCTGGGTATCGCCCAGAATGCCGAAAGCCCAGGCCGCGTCCTCCAGCGGCGCGGTCGAGAAGGAGTAGACCTCGCTGCGGGCGCGGTTGCCTTCCGCGTCCTCGCAGGTCACGCGGTAGAAGTAGGTGGTGCCGGGCTCGAGTTCATCGATGAGGACTTCGCTGATGGTGGCCGGGGTGGCGCTCTGAGCGAGGCGTTTGAGGGGCGGTTGCTCGGCGTATTCGACGGTCATCCGGGAGGGCTGGGTGGTTTCGCAGAGGATCGCGATGCGGTCGCGGGTGGCGTATTGCAGGTAGGGTTGCACGACGAATTGCAGCTTCTGGTTCAGTTCGGAGCGGTAATCGACCAGGCCGCGGTTCTGGGCCACGACCTGGGCGATCTCCGTGTCGCCAAGCACCCGCTCGTAGACCTTCACTTCATACAACGCCCCCTCGAGCGGGAACAACTCGTTGTCGTCCACAAAAGCCGCCGCCGCATAGCGGCCCCGCTCGGGATAGAGCACCGGACCGGACTGTTCGGTGCTTTCGCCGTCGAGTTGGCCATTCACATAAAGCCGCATGCGGCTGCCGTCGTAAGTGCCCACGACGTGGTACCACTGGCCGCGGACGATCGGCGTTTTGCCGCGCAACAGGGTGAGCCGCCCGTCGCCGTCATCGGCCCCCTGGGTGGACAGGCCGAAGCTGAAAGTGGTGCGGTTATAGCCGAGGAGCCAGCCTTTTTCGTAGGGGCCGTTGTCCTGGATCAAACCGACAATGCCGCCGTCGGCCACGGTTTCCTCGAGTAACACCCAGGCCGCGGCGGAAAAGGCATTGGTGGGAAGGAAAGGGCGCGCGGCCTCGAGCGTGCCCGCCAACTCCAGCCAATCGCCATAGCCGTCAAAGACCATGGCCGAGGCCGGCCCCAGGTTGGTGATCGCCGGCGCCCCCTGGATCCGGGCTTCGAGCCGGTGGGTCAGGTCGGGCCAACGGCCGTCGGCCGGTTGGTGCACCCCGGTGGCGAAGTGGAACAACAGCCGGTCTTCGATCTTGTCGGGATGGGCGATGAGATTCGGGGCGGCGAGCGTCAGCAGGACGACCGGGAGCAAAGTTGAGCGCATCATGGGGTGCTTAAATACTCCTGATGACCTGGGGATGGCAATGCGTTATCGGTTACATTTGCGCAAAAGCGCCGCGGGCGTTCGCGAGCCGGGGGACCATGGCGATGCGGCGGCCGTGAAGCCGCTCCGGATGAAGTTGAGGTTGCGACGGAGTGTGGGACGAAGGCCTCCTCTTTACGCGGAATTCTTTGCGCTCAACAGGCTGCTCGGGTGAAGGCAGGAGGATGAATGAAGGACCTCTTCCTTCTTCCTTCTTCCTTCGCTTTCAGCTCGACTTGGCTTCCGGCCCGGGCTTGAATGGCGGCGTGTCGATGCAGGGAGTGTTTATCCGGTATTGGTTGCCGCCGCTGCTGTGGGCCGCGCTCATTTTTTGGGGGTCGACGGGCCTCTTGTCCCAGCAGCAAACCTCGCGATTCATCAGGCCGCTGCTGCATTGGTTGGCGCCGGGTCTGAGTGAGGAGTCGGTGGCGCGGGTTCAATACGGGGTGCGCAAGGGAGGGCACGTGGTTGAGTATGCGGTGCTCGCATTTCTGCTGTATCGGGCGCTGCGGGGTTCGGCGGGGGGTGCGTTGCGCGCATGGTCGTGGCGGCGCGCGTGGTGGGCCTTTGCCCTGGCCGTGGGTTACGCGGCCACGGATGAATGGCATCAAGCCATGGTGGCCACGCGGTTCGGGTCGGGTTGGGATGTCTTGCTTGACGCGGCGGGCGCGGCATCCGGTCTGGCCGCGTACTGGATGCTCGAGCGAAAAAGATCGAGGAGGTAGAGAATCATGCGACGGCCGTTGGTGGGCGTCGTCCTGCTCTATGCGACGGGTGTCGTCCTGGGTCGGGTTTGGACGCCGCCTTTGCTGTGGCTGTTCACAGCCACGGCACTGGCATTATGGACCAGTTTGTGGCACCGGTGTCGCGACGGCAAATGGCTGGCGCTGGCGCTGGTGTTGGCCGGTTGGACCAACTCGGTGCGGTGCGCCATCGTCCTCTCACCGTATGACCTGCGGCGGGTGATGGAGGCGGCGGCCGACTATGTGACCCTTCGGGGGCGGCTTGTGTTCGCGCCGGAGGAACGCGGCGAAGCCGGGGGAGATCGGCCGCCGAGGACCCTCGCGGTGATCGAGGCCGAATCCCTGCTTCGCGATGGCCGGGACACACCCGCGGTCGGACGCGTCATCATCACCACGCCGGGGCGGCTGGGGCCGGAGTATTTCCAGGGACGCGGCGTGGCGGTCACCGGGGTGCTGCGCCAGCCCCGGGCGGCGCGCGCCGGGGAACTGTTTGACTATCGAAGCCACCTCGCGGAACGCGGCATCCACTATGAACTGCAGTGCGAGTCGATTCACGACTGGAGCCTGAGCCTGGGCGATTCGGAACCGGTCCATCCGCCGTGGCCGGATCGATTTCAGCGGTGGGCGGGGGGAGCGCTGGCGCTGGGTCTGCCGGAGGCGGACGAACCCGTGAGAATGTTGCAGGCGATGGTTCTGGGATGGCGTGCCGGTCTGACGGATGACGTGGCCGACATCTTTCGACATTCGGGGACGATGCATGTTTTCGCGATCAGCGGACTTCACATTGGGATGATCACGATCATCCTGGTGGCGGTGTGCCGCACGGCGCGGGTTCCGCGCGAGGCGTGCTGGGTGGTGGTGATTCCGGCATTGTGGTTTTACGCGGCGGCGACCGGGTGGCAGGCGTCGGCGGTTCGCGCCACGCTCATGTCGAGTCTGTTGCTGGCGGGTTGGTCGCTGCGGCGGCCATTGGATCTGCTGAACTCCCTCGCGGGCGCGGCGTGGTTGATCCTGGTCTGGGATCCGCGGCAGTTGTTCCAGGTGGGGTTCCAGCTCTCGTTCAGCGTGGTGTTGAGCATTGTGCTGATGCTGCCGCACCTGGGACGGTTCCAGGATTGGTGGCTGCGACGGGATCCACTCTTGCCGGAGGAGGAGCTTCCGGTTTGGAGGCGTCGGTGGCATGGCACCGTGAGGCGGCTTACGGGAAGTGCCGGCATCTCCCTGGCCGCCACGCTGGGGTCGATTCCCTGGATGGCGTATTACTTCAACATTTGCACGCCGATCAGCCTGGTGGCGAACCTGGCGGTGGTCCCTTTGGCGGCGGTGGCGCTGATGAGCAGCCTCGGCAGCCTGTTGACCGCCGCATGGTGCCCTTACGCAAGCGTTCTGTACAATCACAGTGCCTGGCTGGCTATGACCGGCATGATCACGGTGAGCCGGTGGTCGGCGGAATTGCCCGGGGCCTGGTTTCACGTGGCGAGTCCGGCGGGCGCCGCCGTGGCCGGCCACTTCCTGTTGCTGGTCGCGATCGGGCTCGACGGGCGCCCGTTTGTGACGCGGGCCAGGCTGGCGGCCATCGGCGGCGCGGGACTGCTGTTGGCAGGCGGCTGGATCGCCGGACTGCCGCCCAACAACCTGCGAATCACCGTCCTGCCGTTGCGCGGGGGTGACAGTTTGTTCGTGGACCGGCCGGGGGCGGAGCACGATCTGCTGGTGGACACGGGAGATGCGAGCGCGACCGAACAGGTTGTGGGACCGTTCCTGCGGGCGCGAGGGATCAATCGGCTGGCCAATCTTGCGTTGACCCATGGTGACGTGCGGCACGTGGGGGGAGCGGTGGGCTTGCGCGAAAGGTTCCGGGTCCGGCAAACCGTCACCAGCCAGGCGCGGGCGCGCTCGCCTGCCTATCGCGAGTTGATCCGCGCGCTGGAAGCCGCGCCGACGGCGTGGCGCGAGGTGAAGCGAGGCGACGAGCTATGTGGCTGGCGCGTGCTCCATCCGGCGGCGGAAGATCGGTTCAGCCGCGCCGATGACAGTGTGCTGGTCCTGTTCGGTGAGTTCGAGGGTGTGCGGATTCTGCTCTGTTCGGATCTGAGCCGAGTCGGACAACGGACCTTGATGGAACGCGAACCCGAGCTGCGCGCGGATATTGTCATTGCCGGGATGCCCCATCCGGATGAGCCATTGAGCGACGGTTTCCTGCGCGCGCTCGAGGCGAGGCTGGCGTTGGTCAGCGCGGGGGAATACCCGGCCAACGAACGGCCGTCGCGGGCGCTGCGTGACCGACTGCGGGCACATGGCATCCCGGTCTTTTTCAGCTGCGATCATGGGGCGATGTACCTCACGATCCACCCGGGTGGCTGGCACCTGCGGGCCCAGGACGGCAGGGAGGAATCCCATCGCGGGACGGGGCTGCCGAAGTTTGACGAAGACGCTCAAGTGCTGGCATTGTTCGGAACGGAATGAAGCGCGTTGCTGAATCGATTGTGCTGGTGTTGCTGGGATCAGCCCTTGCCGGATGCGGGCCGGCCACGGGACCGGATGAAGGCTCGCAGTCAGCCATACCACCGTCGGGCTCGCGGATCTTCTATGTCAAAGGAGTGGTCAGGGAGCTTAGCCCGGAGGGGAACAGTGTCCGCATCCGACATGAGGAGATCCCGGGTTACATGGAGGCGATGACGATGCCGTTCCAGGTCAGAGACGAACAAGAGTTGGCTGGGCTCGAGCCCGGGCAGGCCGTGTTGTTTCGCCTGGTGGTGACGGAGGATGACAGCTGGATCGACGAGGTGACCCGACTGCCGGATGCGGTGCCGGAGCCATCGCCGCCCGAGACCACCCGTCGGGTGCGCTGGGTCGAGCCGTTGGCGGAGGGCGAGTTGCTGCCGCCCTATCCGCTCACCAACCAATGGGGAGAGGCGTTTGGCCTGACCGATTTCAAGGGGCAGGTGCTGGCCTTCACCTTCATCTACACCCGCTGTCCGCTTCCGAATTTCTGCCCGCGGATGACCTCCCATTTTCTTGAGGCGCAGCGGGAGTTGCTCGGCAGGCCGGACGCGCCGGAGCGGTGGCGTTTATTGACGGTGTCGTTCGATCCGGAGCACGACACTCCGGCGGTGCTCAGGGCGTATGCGACGCAACACGGGTGCGACCCGGAGCGCTGGATGTTCGCAACCGGCGCGCGCGAGGAACTGGATGCCCTGATGGAGCAGTTTGGCCTGAGTTACGGTCGACTGGGCGAGACCTTCGATCACAACCTCCGGACGGTGGTGGTGGATCCCGACGGCCGAATTCGCCGGATTCTGGTCGGGAACGAATGGCAACCCGCGGAATTGGTGAGGGAGATGGTGGCGGCGGGCGGGCCGACATCTCCGACCGAGGAGTAAGAGCTCAATCCCCATGGCTGACTCCCAACCGACCACACGGCCGGCCTACGGTGCGGCGGGGGCAGGCAGGGGCAGGACGTCCCCCCCCTGGGGCGGGTGGTAAAGCCCGGGACCGAGGTTGGCCAAAGGATCGCGTGACTGGTAATCGGTCCAGAGCCGATAGCCGATGAAACCGCCGCCAATGAGGAGGAGCAGCGCGATGGCCGGGAGCGCGATCCGCCAGTTGACCTTGGAGAGCTGAAGCATCAGGAGGTCGAGGGCGTTCCGCCTCGCGCCCCCGAGGGGAGAGGGTTCGGTCAACCTGGGATCCTGGCTGAGTTCGGCGTCGAGGGCCGCACTGATCTCGTCCTGGTCCAGGCGAAGCAGCCGCGCATAAGTGCGGATGAAGCCCCGCACGTAGACGGGGGCGGCGAAGGCATCGAATCGGCCTTCTTCGAGGGCGCGGATGTGATCGGTGCGGATCTTGGTAATATCGGCCACCTGGTAGACATTCAGGCCGAGGGCCTCGCGGGCCTCGCGCAATCGATCGGAAACCGAGGGCATCGCCGGCACTATAGCGTCCCGGTTGGGCGGGAAGCAATCCGGGAATGACCAGACGACCGGCGGCCGGCGGCAGGTCGATGAAGGAACGAGCCGTGGCGTCGTCCCCCGGAGACTCGGGCATGGAGGGGTCGAGCTTCCGGCTCCCGCGGTGTTGCGGTTTTCCTGGTTACAGGGCGGCGACCACGAGATCGCCAACCTGGGCGGTGGAGTAACCCATCTTCCCGGCAGCCAGGTCTTTGAGTTTTTCGCGGACGGTACGGATGACCGCCGATTCGATGGCGAGGGCGGCGGCGGATTCGCCGAGGAAATCGAGGAGCATTTGACCGGCACAAATGGCGGCGAGGGGATTGATCACGCCTTTGCCGGTGTATTTGGGGGCGCTGCCGCCGATGGGCTCGAACATACTTGTGCCCTGGGGATTGAGGTTGCCGCCGGCGGCGATGCCCATGCCGCCCTGGATCATGGCGCCGAGGTCGGTGATGATGTCGCCGAACATGTTGTCGGTGACGAT
>JAHDYP010000219.1 GCA_023383055.1 Verrucomicrobiota bacterium
AGACGCGGAGCCTGATTGTGGCGAGCGGAGCCGGGCATCGGCATCTGGGTTTGGAGAGCGAGCGGTTGTTGGAGAAGAAGGGGGTGACGTATTGCGCCACCTGCGACGGGGCGTTGCCCGTGTTTCGGAACCAGCCGCTGGTGGTGGTGGGCGGGGGTGATTCGGCGTGTGAAGAGGCGATGTATTTGACGCGATTTGCGTCGGAGGTGCACCTCGTGCACCGGCGGGACACCTTGCGGGCGTCGAATATCATGGCGGAGCGGGTGCTGGGGCAACCCAAGGTGCGGCCGGTGTGGGACTCGGTGGTGACGGAGATCCTGGACGTCGGGCAGGATCGGGTGACCGGGGTGCGATTAAGGAATGTTAAGACGGGCGAGGAACGGCTCTTGGAGTGTGCGGGTGTGTTTGTGGCGATCGGGCACGTGCCGAACACGGAGTTGTTTCGAGGAGTGCTCGACATGGATGAGGCGGGGTATCTGGAGCTGAAACAGGGCACGCAGACGAACATACCCGGGGTGTTTGCGGCGGGGGACTGTGCGGATCGGGTGTATCGGCAGGCGATCACGGCGGCGGGGTCGGGATGCGCGGCGGCGATCGAGGCGGAGCGCTATTTGGCGAGCCGGTGACGGAGGGGCAGCCCGCGAGGAATTGGGTTTCGCAAAGGGGGGGAGCCATGTTTAATGGGGAGCCATGAGAGCACGCCGCGCGCGCATTGAACGGGTCACGAAGGAAACCCGCATTCGGCTGAGCCTGGTGATTGACGGCCGAGGAGAAGGCCGGGTGGACACCGGCATTGCCTTCTTCGACCACATGTTAACGCTGTTTGCGAAGCACGCGGTGGTGGATTTGGAGCTGCGTTGCCGCGGTGATTTGGAGGTGGACGCGCATCACACGGTGGAGGACTGCGGATTGGTTTTGGGGCAGGGCTATTTGAAGGCGCTGGGCGAGAAGGCGGGGATCCGGCGGTATGGGAGTGGGTTCGATCCGCGCAATCCATTTACCGGGGAGGCGTATGTGCCGATGGACGAGTGTCTGGCGCGGTGTGTGATTGATTTCAGCGGGCGGCCGTATCTGGTGTGGCGCGGTTTGGATCAGCTTGCCTATAAGCGAGTTGCGTCACGAGAACGACGACAGGATATGTCGTCGGCCTTCCGGTTCGGGCTGGCTCGGGAGTTCTTCCAGGGGTTTGCGAACGAGGCGCGCTGCAACCTGCATTTGGAGTTGTTATATGGGGACGAGCCGCATCACGTGGTGGAGGCGCTGTTCAAAGCGTTTGCGAAAGCGGTGGATGTGGCGTGTCAGGCGGACCCGCGGATAGCGGGCCGGGTGCCGAGCACCAAGGGGAAACTGTGACGGAACTGAATAGGCCATAACCTTCGGTCGTCCAAACCATGTCGGCCAAGCTCGATTATGCGGCGGCGGATGACAGGGTATTGGTCCAGGTGGCGCAGCGCGGGGATGTGGCGGCCTTTGAGGAACTGGTCGCGCGGCATCGAGACAAGGTATACTCCCGCGCTTTCAGCATGTTGCGGCACGAGCAAGAGGCATTGGATGTGTCGCAGGAGGCATGGATCAAGGCCTGGCAGCGGCTGGGGCAGTTCCAGCAGGAGTCGAGTTTCACGACCTGGGTGACGCGGATTGTGATCAACCTTTGTCTGGATCAACTTCGCCGGCGGAAGCGGGGCCAGGCTGAGTCAGTGGAGGAACTGGAGGAGGAATCGGGCGGAGTTGAGCGTTATTTGCCGGTGGTGGTTGGGAATCCGTCCGAGGGATTGGAGCGATCGGAGTTGCGGAAGCGGATTGACGAAGCCCTGGGGCGCCTGTCCGTAGAGCACCGGACGGCGCTGGTGCTGCTTGAATTTGAAGAACTGGAGTACAAAGAGATTGCGGAACGGATGAAATGCTCGCTGGGGACCGTCATGTCGCGGATCTTTTACGCGCGACGGAAGCTGGCGGCGTTGCTGCGCGATATGAAACGGGAAGACTATCAATGAAGGAACTCGATCACGCCTTGAAGCTGCAGGCTTACGTGGACGGCGAATTGCCGGATCGCGAAGCCCGGGCGATGGCGGAGTCGCTAAAGCGGGACGAGCGGCAGCAGGCCCTCCACGACGGGTTGCGGTCGATCAAGGCATTGCTGCGCGACAACGAGCTCGAGCTTCCGGTGCCGGAAACACGCGAGTTTTACTGGTCACAGATTCAACGCGGCATCGCGGCGGAGCCAGTCCAGCGAGCATCGGGCGCCGGCTTGCTGAGTGGGTGGCTGCGCTGGCTGGTGCCGGTCGGCGCCACCGCGCTTTTGTGTGTTTATTGGTTGTGGCCAACGGCGGGACGGTCGGGCTCGGCGTCAGGGTTGCTGGTCGGGCACGAGATTGAAACGCCGCTGGCAGAGACGACCTCATTTGCCTTCCGCTCTGAATCCGCCGCGATGACCGTGGTATGGGTGGAAACAAGAGGTCTTCACAACCTGGCTTCCGGAGAGTAACCTTGTGCCTCGGGACGGGAACAAACGGTGAAACGAGACATGAGCACATTGATTCGACCAACGTTTTGGGCATGGGTTCTTTTGGGTTTGGGGTGGGCGGGGTTTGACCCGGTGCAGGCCCAGGAGGGTGAGGTGGATCTGCTGGCGCAGTTGGTCTGGGCAACGGACGGGGCCAAACCGACCGGCAAGGATTTGAAAGAGGTGGATGCCGCCACGCGGGACAAGTTACGGGGTGTCTTCCGGTGGAAGGGGTACTTCGAGATCGCCAGGAAGGAATTCAAGGTTGCCGCCACCGGTATGGCGCGGGTTCGGATGAGTTCCAAGTGCGAGATTGAGGTGGAGCAATTGGGCAAGGAGACCTTCGAGGTCAAGCTGTTTGGCGAGGGCAAGATGGTGGTTAAGAAGCGGCAGACCCTGCAATCGGGCGAGTTGCTGGTCCTGGCGGGCGACGACAAGAACGACACCGCTTGGTTCGTAGTGATCCGCCTGCACAAACCCTGAATGCGTTTTCCCAACCGAGTTGCGCGTCGAGCCGGACGCGGGCTTTTACGCTCATTGAGTTGCTGGTTGTCATTGCGATCATTGCCATTCTGGCGGGCATGCTTTTGCCGGCCCTTTCCAAGGCGAAGGCCAAGGCTCAAGGGATATTCTGCATCAACAACCTGAAGCAACAGGCGTGGGTCTTCATCGATGAACGCGAGGACAGCATCAACGATGGGTTGTTTCAGACTGACCTGGTGAACCGCGATAGTGCGGCGCGGATTGTGGATTATCCGGCCAGCTATCACAACGGTGCCGCCGGTCTTTCGTTTGCCGATGGTCATGCTGAAATCCGGCGTTGGGTGGATCCTCGCACCACGCCGGTGCTCAAGCGGGGCCAACTGATTCCGCTGGGTGTCAACTTCCCCAACAATCCCGACGTGGCGTGGTTGCAGGAACGTTCCAGTGTCCGCATTGAATGAGCTGCGGGAGCTTCGGTAGCACACGGTTGGAGTCGGAACGGGACGAGCGCGGGTCGGACGCGCTCGTGCTGGTGATGGGGGAGGGCCGCTCGCGCGGGATTTCAGATGCGCCAACCTTCGCGATACTCCCGCTGGATCCAGGCATTGAGCCCCGGCAGGTTCTTGACGCGCATGTTCGGGCCATCCCACTCGACCTTTTGTCGTCCGCCGGCGTGCTGGGCGAGGTTGCCCAGGATGGCGAACTCCGTGAGGCGGGTGCCATAATCGAAGCCGACCGCGGTATCTTTGCGTCCGTGGAGGCAGGCTTCGATGAAGTCCGTGACCACGTTTTTCGGTCGGGGCAACATTTTGGGGGGCGCTGGCACTTCGTTCATACGTTCCATGGGAACCAGGTGCAGGCGGTTGCCGTAGGTCGCGGTATAGATGATCCCCTTGTCCCCCACGTAAAGCGTGCCGCTGTCGCTCTTGTCCAGTTCGTCGTCGGGGTATTGCTCCCGCAGTTCGATGAGCAATTCGGGAAGATTCCGGGCGTCGCCGACAGCGGCGCGGAGTCCGCCTTGCGGTTCGGCGGTGGTGGTGGCGTTGAGGCCTTCGTACCAGTAGACCTTTAAGGGGGGCATGCCGCTGCGGGCCGGGATATCCCAGCGAATGCGGCTTCCGGTGGGGTAACGTTCGTTGCTGCCGCCGCGCAGTTGTTCCACTTCGATGGCGTCTGGATGTTCGACTTTAAGCGCCCAGAAGACGCCGTCGAGCACATGGCAGCCCATGTTGCCGATGGAACCGTTACCGAAGTCGTACCAGCCGTGCCATTCGTGGGGGTGGAGGTCGGAGTGGTAATCGCGGTAAGGGGCGGGCCCGATCCAGGCATCCCAATGCATGCCGGCCGGGACGGGTTCGACCGGGGGCCGGGGGCCGACTCCGCCGTTGGCGCGGTTGGTCCAGCTGTGCGTTTCGCGGATTTGCCCGATGGCGCCCGACCAGATGTATTCACAGAGCCGACGATAACCTTCCTCGGCGTGTCCCTGGTTGCCCATTTGGGTGGGGGTTTTGACCTGCTCCGCCATGGATCGGAGAGTGCGGGCTTCGCCGATGCTGTGGCACACGGGTTTTTCGCAGAACACGCCTTTGCCCAATTGCATGGCGATCATGGCTGGGAGCGCGTGCTGGTGGTTGGGGGTGGCGATGAAGACGGCATCAAACTGTCCGTGCAGCCGATCGAACATGCGGCGATAATCGGTGAAGGTCTGGACCTGGTCGGGGTTGTGTCCCTTGTCCTGCAGCCACTTTTTGACGACGGGGAAGCGCGGTTCGAAGACATCGACGATGGCGACCAAGCGCTGTTTATTGGCCTCCAGCACGGCGCTGAGGTGGTACATGCCCCGGCCGCCGCAGCCGATCTGCACACAACGCAGTGGGTCAGCTCGGTTTTCCGCGGCCAGGAGATTGGGACCGGTGCCGCTGCCGACCACCGGCAATGCGCCGGCGATCAGGGCGGAGCGTTTCAGGAATAGACGACGATTGAATGGGGCGTTCATGGCGGAAGGAGAATAGCAAAACGGGCGTGTTTGTCACTCGCAGTCCGCGCCACCGTGGAGGGCTCGCATGCCGTAGGTTACGGGGTGCGCCAGCGCACCAGGTGCGCAAGCAGGGCAGGATATCGGTCCAACCAGAGGGAATCCGGGATCAGCGGGCTGAGGGCGGGTGACCGAGCCGGCTGAGGAGAGTGCCGATCAACAGGGTGGCCACGACGCCGACGAGGGTGAACCAAGTCCAGGCCACGAGTTTCAGGCTGATCACGGAGACCATTACCAGGATGCCGCCGACGAACGCGGGGAGGGCATCTTCCTGGCGTGGTTTTTGGAAGAGCACACCGAGCAGGAAGGTGCCGAGGAGTCCGCCATAGGTGAACGAGGCGATGCTGAGCGCCAGTTCGACCACCGTCTGGCTGGTGTTCATGAAGAAGAGGGCGGAGCCGACCAGGAGGGCAGCCCAGCAGATGGTGATCCGACGTGAAAACCGGAGCGCCCGGGCATTGTCGATGGACCTGCCACTCAGGGGACCATAGAGGTCGAGCAGGGTGGAGGAGGACAACGAACTCATGGAGCCGGCGAGGGTGGAGAGGGCGGCGGCGAGGAGTCCGGCGATGATGAAGCCTGAGATGCCCGGTGGCAGGCCTTCGATGATGTATTTGGGGAAGATCTCATCATGCCGCTGGAGGCCAAGCTCGGCGGGAGTGGCGCCGGAGTAGTGGCCGAAGAGCAGAAGGCCCACGAGCAGGAAGAGGGCGAACTGGAAGATGATGATGATGCCGCTGCCGATGAGGGCTTTGCGGCTGGCGGCGAGGGAACGAGCGGTGAGTAAACGTTGAACGACCAGTTGATCTGTGCCGTGCGAGGCCATCGAAAGCAGGGCGCCTCCGGCGAGCCCGGCGATGAGCGTATAGGGTTTTTGAAAGAACCCGGCGCCGAAGCCCCAGTCGAAGACCTGGAACTTGCCCGCCTCAAACGCGGCTGACGTGATTCCGGTCCATCCGCCGTCGGCGCGGGCGAGGAGAAAAACGAGCGCGATGCCGGCGCCGCCGAGATAGACCAGCATCTGGACGGCATCGACCCAGATCACGCCGCGGACGCCGCCGAAGTAAGTGTAAGCGAGGGCGATCGCGGCGAGGATGATGATGGCCGTGGGATAGTTGACGTTGAGCACAAACTTGAGGGGGATGGCGGTGGCGAAGAGCCGGACGCCGTCGGCGGCGATGCGGGTGAAGAGGAAAACGATGGCGGCGAAGCTCCGCGTCTTGCGGCCGAACCGTTGTTCCAGGAAGGCGTAGGCGGTCGAGAGTTCGCCGCGGTAATAGGCGGGCAACAGCAGGTAGCTGACTATGATGCGGCCGATGAGGTATCCGCTGGCCACCTGCAGGAAGGTCAGGTTGGTCAGATAGGCGAGCCCTGGAATGCTGATGAACGTCAGGGCGCTGGTTTCGGCCGCCACGATCGAGAAACAGACGATCCACCACGGAATGCGCTCCCGGCCGAGGAAATAGTCCTGGGCTGAGGTCTGTCGGCCGCCACGCAAGATGCCGAACGCGGTGATCGCGGTCAGATAAACGACAATGACCAGGTAGTCCAGAGGAGTGAAACTCGCGTTCAGCACGATCGGAGTGGTCTCTTATCGGCAAAGGCCGGGATAAAGCAAGCCTCGAAGGAGGGGTGGGCACACTGAACTCCGGCACGGCGTTTGTTGACGAACCTGTTCGCCCGGTTGTCGCCGCAGCAGTCCCGCCCGACCCGGCAAGTCCACTTACATGGCGCCCCCAAATGACCTGCGCCACCGTTTTTATCGTTCATGACATCCGCATCTCATTCCTGCGCATTTTCTTGCCCGGGCGCTGCCCGACCAGATGTAATCCGTCCGCCCTGGTCAACTCATTCTTCACGCTCACCGCGAAGGTCTGTGGCGTGCCGTCGAAGGGGTATCAGATCCGTTTAAGCGACAATCGCGCCCCGATCCCGGCGTTGGAACTTGAGCCCACCTGAATTCAGGGAGAACCTGAAGCAGGCATTTCCCGAGCGCAGAGACGACTGGCGATTAAGTAGATCTGACCCCAACCACGGTGGGGATTGAGGATTGGGGATTGGGGTTATTTGACGGCGCCGGCGAGGAGGGTTTCGAAGTGCGGCGGGGCTTCTTCGCGGGCGACGACGCTGATATCGATCTGGCGGAAGCCGGCGGACTGCAGCCAGCGGTCCAGTTCGCATTCGGCAAACCCGAGCCATTGATCGCCATAGACCTCGCGTGCCTGTTCGAATTGATGTCGGCGCAGATCGAGGATGACGATCTGTCCGCCCACTTTCAGGATTCGGTGGGCGCCCGCGATCGCCTTGGCGGGATCGAGCGCGTGATGCAGGGCCTGGCTCAGTACGACCAGGTCGACGGCGTGCGCCGGGATGGGCGGGTTCTGCAGGTCGCCCAGCCGGAACTCGAGATTTTTGAGGCCGTTCTTTTTGGCCTTGGCGGCTCCGAAAGCCACGATCTTTTCCGAGTTATCCACCGCGATGACCTTCCGGCAGCGGCGGGCCAGCAGTTCACTGAGCAACCCCTCGCCGGAGCCGAGATCGGCCACCACCAGGGGGGGCAGCACCCGCAGCAGCAGGTGACCGAAAGCCTGCCACGAACGGCCGGGGCCGTAGACCCGATCGAACCGTCCAGCCACCTGGTTGAAATAGACCTGGGCCTGGGCTTGCCGCAAGGCGAGCACCCGCTTGAGATTGATCTGGTCGTCGGCGTGCTCCGCCAGTTCCATGGCCCCCGCGCCCGCCAGTCGAATCAGCTCTCGCACCGGGGCATCGGCGCGTTCGCTGCGCCGGTAGAATGCGCGTTTGCCTTCCCGCCGGGATTGGACCAGGCCGGCGTCCTGCAGCAATCCCAGGTGAGTCGAGATTCGGGATTGTCCCATCCCGGTGATCTCCTGGAGTTCCGCCACCGAGAGTTCCTCCTGCTCGAGGAGGGCGACAATGCGCATCCGCGTGGGGTCGGCCAGGGTGCGCAGCGATTTCAACATGACGGACATAGACCTTAAGGGCATTGAACCTGACGCGGCCTGAGCGTCGCGACCGCGGGTCACCCGGTCAAGCCCGGCGTTATGAGGCGAGAGAGGGCGTGGCGGAGCGGCGGCGTTGGGTTCAGCCGGTTTGAAAAGGCCGGGGCCATTCGGGAGATCGGCGACTTCTCGAGGTGGGGGTGGAAGAAAGCAGTTGACGGGCGGTGGAGGGGATATATCTTCGAATCCTGATACGTCTATATGAATAAGGCCATGGACGTCGGGTCCACTGTGATATGAGCAAGAACTACATTTTCTCTTCCGAGTCCGTCGGCGAAGGCCATCCGGACAAGGTCTGTGACACGATCTCGGATTATGTGCTGGACGCCTGCCTGGCCCAGGACAAGCGCAGCCGGGTGGCCTGCGAGACCTACGCCAAGAGCAATCTCGTGGTGGTGGGCGGCGAGATCACGACGCGGGCGAAGCTGGATTACAATGCGATTGCGCGGGAAGCGATCCGGGACATTGGCTACACGCACGAGGACGACGTGTTTCACGCCGATCGGGTGTTGATCCTGAATGCGATCACGCAGCAGAGCCCAGACATTGCCCAGGGGGTGGACGCGCGGTCCGCGGAGGGGAAGACGACGGCGGAGCAGGGGGCGGGCGATCAGGGGCTGATGTTTGGTTACGCGTGCAACGAGACCCCGGAGTTGATGCCGGCGCCGATCATGTACGCGCATCGGCTGGGGCGGGTTTTGAACCGGGTGCGGCATCAGGGCAAGGTGCCCTGGCTCCGGCCGGATTCGAAGACCCAGGTGTCGGTGCAGTACATCGACGACCAGCCGGTGCGGGTGACGAGCGTGGTGGTTTCGACGCAGCATGCCGCGTCGGCGAAGCATCGGACGATTCGCGAGTTCATCGTGGAAGAGATCATCAAGCGCCATCTGCCGGCGCAATTGCTCGACAAGAAGACGCAGTACCTGGTCAACCCCACCGGACGGTTTGTGGTGGGCGGTCCGCAGGGCGACACCGGGCTGACCGGGCGCAAGATCATTGTGGACAGTTACGGCGGCATGGGCCGGCACGGGGGCGGGGCCTTTTCGGGCAAGGACCCTTCGAAGGTGGACCGGAGTGCGGCGTATATGGGGCGGTATGTGGCGAAGAACATTGTGGCGGCAGGGTTGGCGACCAGTGCGGAGATTCAGTTTGCCTACGCGATTGGGCATCCCGATCCGGTCAGTGTCTGCGTCAACACGTTTGGCACCGCCGTGGATGGGATAACGGACACGATGATCGAGCACGCGGTGAAGACGGTATTCAGCTTCAAGCCCGCCGACATCATCAAGCAGTTGAATCTGCTCCGTCCGATCTACCGGCAGACGACCAACTATGGTCATTTCGGCAAGATCGACGACCTCGACGTCGTGACGTGGGAGCGGACCGACAAGGCGAACGCGCTGCGGCGCGCCCTCAAGTGAACCAACATTGATCGACCAGAACTTCAGACCCCTATGCCTGCCGTGAAATTACCCCCCGCTCGAGCCAGATTGGCCAAAGCCACCAGCAACCCAACCCGGAACGGCAACGGCCGGCCCCGGGATTTCAAGGTCCGAGATCTGTCCCTGGCCGAGGCCGGGCGGAAAGCCATTGGCGTGGCCGAGCACGAAATGCCGGGTTTGATGTCGATTCGGAGCAAGTATGCCCCGGAGAAACCGCTGAGGGGCGTGCGGATCACCGGTTCGCTGCACATGACGGTGGAGACCGCCGTGCTGATCGAGACGCTGCAGGACCTGGGTGCCACGGTGCGATGGGCCAGCTGCAACATTTTCTCGACCCAGGACCACGCGGCCGCGGCCGTGGCGAAAGCCGGGGTGCCGGTCTTTGCCTGGAAAGGTGAAACGCTCGAGGAATACTGGGACTGCACGCTGGACGCCCTGACCCATCCGGGCTCGAAAGGGCCCCACTTGATCGTCGACGACGGCGGCGATGCGACGCTGCTGGTTCACAAGGGTTACCAGCTCGAGGACGGCGACGGCTGGGTGAACACGCCGAGCGCCAGCCACGAGGAACAGGTCATCAAAGATCTGCTCAAGCGGGTGTTGCGGGAGCGGCCCGGTTTCTGGCACGCGGTTGCCCAGGATTGGCGCGGCGTGAGCGAGGAAACCACCACCGGCGTGCACCGCCTTTACCAGATGCTTGAGGCGGGCAAGCTGCTGGTGCCGGCGATCAACGTCAACGACTCCGTGACCAAGTCGAAGTTCGACAATCTCTATGGCTGCCGGGAGTCCCTGGCTGACGGCATCAAACGCGCCATGGACGTCATGGTGGCGGGCAAAGTGGCGGGGGTTTGCGGCTACGGCGATGT
>JAHDYP010000220.1 GCA_023383055.1 Verrucomicrobiota bacterium
AGGGGATTTGATGGCGGTCTGCCTGCTTGATATCAACGTGCTGATCGCCCGCCAGCTCATTGCGGCCATTCCCAACCATCATTTTCTGCCCGATGAAATATCCCTCCTCGACACTTCCGTGCTGCCGTCGTTGCGCGGGGTGGGAGCGCGAGCATTGACCGACCTATATCTGCTTGCTTCGGCGGTTCATCACGGCGCGCGGTTTGCCACCCTGGACGCGCGGATCGATCCCGCGCTTGTCCCGGGCGGAGCGGGGGCTTATCAAATCATCCCCTGAATCTCCGGATTGGATCCAAACCGAGGCTGGATTGGGTTGGCCGGCCAGCTGTACACCGGATGGGAACCCACATGAATTCGACGAGGTCACGTGGAAAGCCCGAGTAAGCAGAAAGCTGAGGGACTGGTTTCTGGAGGTGGCGACGAAGTTCACGACGAAGTGTGCGACAAAGGTCCCGAGGGAAACCGGACAAAGCAACAGGGGCGAGCTCGATGCCCGCCCCTGTGACCTGGTTACCCATTACACATTCCCAACTCACTCCGGCCCGACCCGGTAGAATCGGCAATTCATGCCGGTGGCAGTGCTGTCGACGAACTCGAAGCCGACGGTGCCGCTAGTCATGGTAGTGAGGGTTTGCCATTCGACGAGGTCATTCGAGGCCTGAATCCGCCAGGCGCGATTCGGTTCCGCCCGGATGCTCAGGGCGCACGCGCCGTCCGGTTGCACCGCGGCAGCCAGGGCCGGCGGCTCCCACAGCGTTAGGATTTGGTCGACCGCCACGTTGGACAACTCCTGCACCGCGCCCGAAGGCCATTCGACGCGGAGCAGTATCACGTTGCGGGCATCCGCCAGGCCGAAGTGAGCCTCCAATTCCTGAATCACGGATTGCGCCTGGATCTGGCGCAACTGGCGCACGGTCTTCCCACTGAACCGCGTGGTGGCGAACATCCGCGCCCCGACACCATGGCTGTTCGATCTTGTCCCCTGGAGTCGGACCTTCAACCAGCGGTTGGGATTGCCGTTGTTCTGGTAAAGGTAGTTGCCAGTGGTGGCGTTGCATGCCACGAACAGGTCCAGGTCACCGTCGTTGTCATGGTCCGCCCAGGCGGCGGATTGCGCAGTCGAAGGATCGACGACCGGGCTGCCGACCATGACTTCCAGGAAGTCGCCGTTGCCGGAGTTCCGGAACAGGCGACAGTGGCTTCCGGCCTGAGTGATCAAGAGATCCATGAGACCGTCGTTGTCAAAGTCGGCCCAGGCGCCGTTCAAGCTGGTTCCGAGGCGGTTTTGCAGGACGGACTCCGTCACATTGGTGAATTCCCAATGTCCCTCGTTCCGGTAGAGTCGAGAGGCGCTGAACTCTTCGGGCATGAATAGATCGAGGTCACCGTCACCGTCGTAGTCGATCAACTGGTAACAGTGGGTGGAGCCTCCCTGGAGATAGACCGCGCTGTTGGTCATCACCATGAACGTGCCGTCTCCGTTGTTGCGCATCGCGTACGTCCTCTGCGCCCCCACCACCGCGTCCAGCAGCCCGTCATGGTCGAGGTCCCCCCAAGCGGCGGCCCACCCGCGGATTTGGATCTGGTTGGAGGTCCAGTCCGTTCCCACCGTATGCCGCGTGAAAACCCCACCACCCCCATTCTCCATGAAAATGGGTTGATCACTTTCGTGCCCGACCAGGAGCAGGTCCAGGTCACCGTCGTTGTCCGGATCGGCCCACGGGCTGTACAATATCCGATCCGTCAGGCTGTCCCACGGGCTGTCGGTAACCGCCCGGAACTGACCCTCGCCCAGGTTATGATACAGCCGGGTATTTTTCCCGGAGCCGAAGTAGTCGCCCAGGACCACGAGATCCAGGAGTCCGTCCCCGTCGTAATCGCCGAACATGCCAGCCCATGACTTCACCTGGTCGGACACGATCGGTCCCTCGGTGATCTTGGTGAAGGTCGGATCGACGGACAGATAAGTGAAGTTCGTGATGAAACCGGTAGCGTTGGAGACGACCACGCTGTAGCGCCCATCTTGTTCGGCGACGAGGTTGCTGAGCACAAGGCTCGAGTTGGTTTTGCCTGGCAAGTCCACGCCCTCGAACCGCCACTGGAGGCTGCCACGCCCGGTCGTCTGGAGTGTCACCGACCCGTTGAGACTGACCGTGGGCCGGACAGGATTAATTGCTGGCCGCTCGCTCACGGTCTGGATCTGGTCGGCGGCAACATCCGTCAACTCATGAACATTCCCCGACGGCCATTCGATCCGGAGAAGATCTGGGACGAAGATTGGCGGCAGACGACCCTGGCGGCGGCGATACAGTTCGTCCGCGAGCGTGTTACGCCCGAGAAGTTCCAGGTATTTCATCTTTATGCCGTGCAGGTGCAGTGGATAGAGTGACAGGTTCAAGAGGGGTGGCATCGGCCACTTGGGGCGGCACGAGACGCCGGTTGTTGGGCAGACAGCACAGGAGCAGGCGTGGGGTGAATTCGGCTCGGCACCGTCAGTGGGCCGGGGGCTCCGAATTATCCTGTTACAATTCGGTTACGGAAAAGGGTTGATTCAACCGAGGACTCCAAGCGATTCTGCGGCCGAGCAAGCGTGAACCGGGAAGCGAGTGCCCATGCCGACCCATTTTGAAGAGAAACTGCAACGGGATATCGACGAGATCCGCGGCGAATTGGTGGCGATGGCCGGCCTGGCGGAGGAGGCGTTGCGGAGCTGTCTGAAGGCCCTGCTTGAGAACGACCGGCAGTTGGCCTACGCCGTCATCCTGCGTGACCAGTTCATCGACGGGAAGGAGAAGCAGTTGGACCAGCTATGCCAGCGGTTTCTGGCTCGGCAGCAGCCTGTTGCGAGCATTCTTCGCTTCGTCTACAGCAGCATCAAGGTGAACCTGGAGCTGGAACGGGTGGGGGACTATGCGGAGAGCATCGCGCGCCAGTTTTTGAAGCTGAGCCGGTCGCCCGTCGAGTTTCCCCGGGAACGCTTTGTGCAGATCGCGCAGCTTTCGATTCCGATGTTGCACGATGCGATACAAGCCTTTGTGAGCCAGAATGAAGGGCTGGCGCGGCGGACCATCGAAATCGAGGAGGCGGTGGACGTGATCAAGAGCGATCTGAACCGCGATCTCGTGGAGTTGTTCCGTCGGCAGGAGATCCCGTTCGAGGCGTTGAGCCCGCTGATGATGATTGCCCGGCGGTTCGAAAGGGTGTCGGACCAGGCCCGGAACATCTGCATGGAAACCCTTTACCTCTGCACCGGCGAGCATCCGAAGCACCCGGGCAGCGATCAATTCCGGGTGTTGTTCGTCGACGAGTCCAACGCGTCGCTGAGCCTGATGGCGGAGGGGTTCGCCCGGACGCTGGGTCTGCCGCAGTTCGTGTTCAGCAGCGCCGGGGTGGATCCGAAGCCGGTGTCGGAGGAGGTGGTTCGGTTCATGAAGGGGAAGGGGATCGATTTGTCGCGGACGGCGCCCAAGGCCATTCACCAGATCCCGGATCTGGATCATTACCAGGTGGTGGTGGGATTGGTGCCGGAGGTGCGCCGGGCCTTTCCGAAGCAGCCGCGCAAGCTGGTGTACCTGGACTGGCCAATCGAGGATCCCGCGCGTGCGGGTTTGACAACGGAGCAACGGCAGGCCGCGTGCCTGGCCGCTTATGGGCTGATCGAGGCCCACGTGCGGGACCTGGTGCAGGCGGTTTTAGGGAGCGAAGCGAAGTGAAGCCGGGACTCGAGCGATGAGGCTGAAGTTGAATCCGATGGGCATCAGGAGACTTGCGCTGGCCGGCCGCGTGGCGCTGGGTTTGGCGGTCCTGGGATCGGCCGGCTGCAAACCGAAGAGCGGGGCTGGCGGTGAGACCGTGATTCAGAACAAGGGTTCGGACACGATGGTGAATCTGGCGCAGTCGTGGGCGGAAGCCTACCGCAAGGTGGAGCCGGGCGTGGGAGTGGAAGTCTCCGGGGGTGGTTCAGGGGTAGGCATTGCCGCGCTGATCAAGGGGACTATCGACCTGGCCAACGCGAGCCGCGACATGAAGGAACAGGAGATCGAGCAGGCCCGGCAGAGCACCGGCCGGGAGCCGATCGAATTCGTGGTGGGCTACGATGCGCTGGCGATTTTCGTGCACAAGGACAATCCGATCGAGGCCATCACGTTCGATCAACTGGCGGATATTTTTGCCGAAGACGGAAAGATCACGAAGTGGTCGCAGCTGGGGATCCACCTGCCCGGCCGGCGGCATGACGAGATCGTGCGGGTGAGCCGGCAGTCCAGTTCGGGGACCTACGAATTCCTGCGGGAGCGGGTGTTGCTCCAGAAGGATTTCAAACTGGGCTCGCGCGACATGAACGGGTCCAAGGAAGTGGTCGAGTTGGTGGCGCACGCGCCCAGCGCGATCGGTTACAGCGGGATGGGTTATGAAACGCCGCAGGTGAAGATGCTCAAGGTCACGGCGCGGGATGGCAAACCGGGCTGCACGCCGACGGTTCAGACCGTGTTGAGCCGTGATTACCCGATCGCGCGCACGCTGAACCTTTACACCCTGGGGGAACCGCAGGGGGCACTGAAGGATTACATCGACTGGATCATGTCCGATGCCGGTCAGGCCATCGTGGAGTTGACCGGTTACGTGCCGCTCCCGGCGCAGGCCCGCACCCACCCGCCGGCCCGACGGGAAGCGGTGCCGGAGCTGGTTTCGGCGCCGCCGGAGTCCCGTTGAAGACGCGCCGATCCCATGGATACCCAGCCCATTCCTGAGCGCGCGCCGGTGGTGCGGCCGCGTCGGTCGCCGTGGGCGGTGCGGGGCGAATGGCTGCTCGAATTGATTATTCGATTTTGCGGCATCAGCGCGGTGTTGTTCGTCCTGGCGATATTCTTTTTTGTGTTCCGGGAGGCCTTTCCGGTGCTGGGTCGGGAGGGATTCAGCCTGACGCAGTTTTTGTTCAGCAGCGAGTGGTATCCCACATCGGCGACCCACGTTCGGTATGGGACCTGGGCGTTGACGGTGGGGTCGTTCAGCGTGACGGCGCTGGCCATGATCATCGCGGTGCCGTTCGGGCTGGGGGCCGCGATTTTCGTTTCGGAGTTCTGCGGTCCGCGGCTGCGTGAGGTGCTCAAGATTGTCATCGAGTTGCTGGCGGCGATTCCGAGCGTGGTGTGGGGGTTCATCGGCCTAACCGTGATGAGCAAGCTGATTGTGGACCTGACGGGAGCGCCGGTGGGTGTGAACCTGCTGAACGGCGGGCTCATCCTGGCTTTGATGAGCGTGCCGATCATCGTTTCGATTGGCGAGGACGCCCTGAAGGCGGTGCCGGATTCGTATCGCGAGGCGGGGCTGGCCCTGGGGGCGACCCGTTGGCAGTTGGTGTACCGGGTATTGTTGCCGGCGGCCAAGAACGGGTTGCTGGCGGCCGTGCTGCTGGGTGTGGGGCGCGCGGTGGGTGAGACCATGGCGGTGCTGATGGCGACCGGCCATGCGGTGCACATCCCGCTCGGGGTGCTGGATTCCGTGCGGACCCTGACGGCGAACATCGCGGCGGAGCTGGGGGAGGCCCCGGCGGGGTCGGACCATTACCGGGTTCTTTTTCTGACCGGAGTCTTGTTGTTCAGCATCACGTTTGTCGTCAACCTGACGGCGGACCTGGTCATTCGCGGCATCCGCCGGAAATAGCGATCGATCGATGGACACGATGTTTGCCGAAACTCCTCTGGTGCGGGTCAAACGCCGACGGGAAAGCCTGGCGCGGGGGGTGTTTTTCTGCATGTCAGTGGCGATGATCCTGCCGTTGGTGGCGATTGTGACGTACCTGGTGGTGAAGGCGTGGCCGACCTTGAGCTGGAATTTTCTGGTCGACATCCCCCGGGAAGGGATGCGGGAGGGGGGGATCTGGCCGGCGCTGGTGGGGACGATTTACCTGGTATTCATATCGCTGGCGGTGGCGGCGCCGCTGGGCATTCTGGCGGCGATCTACCTGAGCGAGTACGCGCGCGACAACTGGTTCAACCGGATCATCAACCTGGCGGTGATCAACCTGGCCGGGGTGCCGAGCATCGTGCATGCCCTGTTCGGGTTGGGGGCGTTCGTTTATGCGGCGAAGTTTGGGTATTCGATCATCTCGGCCTCGCTGACGCTGGCGATCATGACCCTGCCGGTGATCATTGCCAGCACGCGGGAGGCCCTGGCCTCGGTGCCGCAATCGTTCCGGGAAGCCTGCTGGAACGTCGGCGCCACCCGCTGGCAGACCATCCGGTCGATTGTCCTGCCCAACTCGGTGAGCGGGATCCTGACCGGGGTGATCCTGCAGGTCAGCCGGGCGGCGGGTGAGACCGCGCCGATCATGTTTACCGGGGCGGTTTTTTACAAGGCGGTGGAGCGGGGGACGCTGCTTCCGTACTACCTGGACGAACAGTGCATGGCGCTTTCGATGCACCTTTACACCATCTCGACCCAGGTGCCCGGCGTGGAGGAATCACTCCCATACGCCACGGCGGTCGTCCTGCTGGGAGCCGTCCTCCTGGTCAACGCCAGCGCCATCGCGCTCCGCGTCGTGCTCCGTTCACGCAAGAAATGGTGAAGCGCCGATGACTCCGACCCCCGCCATCGAGGTGCGCGACTTGCGGCTGAGCTACGGCCCCCGGGAAGTCATTCACGGCATTTCCTTCGAGGTCGGGCGCCACGAAATTCTCGCCGTGATCGGCCCCGCGCAATCCGGGAAGACCTCGCTGTTGCGGTGCATCAACCGCACGATCGAGTTCGTGCCCGGCACGACGGTTACCGGCGGCATCCGGGTGAACGGCCAGGATGTTGCCACGGTGCGGAACGTCTTTGAGCTTCGGCGCACGATCGGGATGGTGGCGCCGCTGCCGGTGGGCTTGCCGCTCACGATTTACGACAACGTGGCCTTCGCGCCGCGATGCGCCGGGCTCTCGCGGAAGGACGAGTTGGACACGCTGGTGGAGCGATGCCTGCGGCAGGCCGCGCTGTGGGACGAGGTCAAAGATCGGCTGGACAGTTTGGGCACCCGGTTGTCCGGAGGGCAGCAGCAGCGCCTGACCATCGCCCGGGCGCTGTCGCATCAGCCTGAGATCCTGTGTCTGGACGAGTTTTCGATCGCGATCGATCCGGTCACCACGATGCGGATCGAGGAGGTCTTGAAGGAGCTGCGACGCGAGATGACGATCATCCTGGTGACCAATTTGACCCAGCAAGCGCGGCGTTTGGCGGACCGGACGCTGTTTCTTTACAACGGCGAGATCATCGAGTTGGACCGGAACGAAGTGGTGTTTTCCGATCGGCCGGGGAACCGGAAGACCTACGAGTATGTCAACGGCATTTTTGGATGAGCCCGAACACTCCTTATTGCATCGCGACGAAGGAGCTGAGCCTCTGGTATGGCCGGTTCCAGGCGTTGATCGGGGTGTCGGTGGAGATCAAGCACGGTTTGATTACCGCGTTGATCGGCCCTTCCGGGTGCGGCAAGACCACGCTGCTGCGCTGTTTCAACCGCGTTAACGAGCGCTACGGCAATGTCACCACCACCGGCGAAATCCGCGTGCTCGGCAAGAACATCTATGATCCCGATGTTTCGCTGATCGAGCTCCGGAAAGCGGTGGGAATGGTGTTCCAACGGCCCAATCCACTCCCCATTTCCGTCTATGAGAATGTCGTGTTCGGGCTCCGGATCCACAGTCCGGCGCGATCCCTGACCCGGTCGGCTTTGGACGAAGCCGTGGAGCGGGCGTTGACCGAGGTGGGGCTTTGGGAGGATCTCAAGGACCGGCTCCATCGGAAGGGGACGGCGCTGCAGCTCGAGCAGCAGCAGAAGCTCTGCATTGCGCGGCTCCTGCCGCTCAAGCCGCGGTTGATCCTGATGGACGAGCCATGCTCCTCGTTGGACGTGGAAGGGACGCGGGCGATCGAGGAGTTGATGTTCGCGCTGAAGGGGCAGTATACGATCGTGATTGTGACGCACAACATGGCCCAGGCCCGGCGTGCCAGCGACGAATGCCTCTTCATGCTCATGGGCGAATTGATCGAACATCGACGGACGGAGGATTTGTTTCTCACGCCGCAGGATCACCGCACCGCCGAATACATCGAGGGCAGGTACGGCTAAGGGTGGGCGTGCGGTTGCCTTGATCGCGGCCTGGACTGCAACCTTTATCGGGAACGGGGCAGCAATTCTGATTAGGGTATCCCATGCTCACGCAAGCGTGCCCTGCTGGAAAGGGTCAAAGGATGAATTCGACGTCGACGCGGTCGGGTCACTCGGCTTGAGCGGCTCGATCCTTGCCGGCCAGGCATCGTCTGCTAATCTCGACTCCCGAGAATGAATGCGGAGCCCTTGCTCAGTTCGGTAGTGGCGGCCTTGGCGGTGGTCAAGCTGGAGGCCATTCTGATCGGCAACGCGGCCGCGGCTCTGCACGGCGCCCCGGTGACCACCGTGGATTTCGACTGCATGTTTCGGACGACACCGGCAAACCTGGCGAAATTGAGGCGGTTCGCACAGCAGATGGACGCGCAGGTGTTTCGCCCGCGTGATCGGGCGCTGGTGGACCTGATCCGCCGACGGCTGGCCATGTCCGTGTCGCAACGGATGAATTTCCTCCGGGTGCGTGTGCCCGGTGGCGGTTCGCATCTTTAGCCTGCACACTTCCTGTGTCCGCGTGTCCATAGCCGCGATTTCATGGTGGCGACGAGCAACCGCGGTGGGGGTTGCGGAAGGGCGGGAAGGCGCTACCATGACCGTCATGTCCGATGCGCCTTTGCGGGTACAGGCGGTGGTGGGGAGTCTGCGTGAACGATCCGTCACGCGGATTGTGATCGATCATGTGGCCGATCGGTTGCGTGGCCACGGGGCGCAGGTCGACCTGCTTGATCTCTCGCTGGAACCGCTGCCGCTTTATAATCCTGACACGGCCTACGCCGAGCCGGCGTTTCCGGCGTTGCAGGCGCGGGTCGAGCGTGCCGACGTTTACCTGCTGGGCACACCGGATTACCACGGGAGCATCAGCGCGCCGTTGAAGAATTTCCTGGATCATTTCTGGCATGAGTTTGCGGGGAAACTCTTTGCGCCGCTGGTGGCTTCGCATGAGAAGGGGCTGACGGCGATCGACCAGTTGCGGACGGTGGCGCGGCAATGTTACGCCTGGACGCTACCTTACGGGGTGTCCTTCGTGGAGAAGGCGGATGTGAACGAGGAGGCAGTGGTTAATCCGCGACTCCTGGAGCGGCTCGAGATGTTCGAGCACGACGTGCGGGTTTACGGGGATTTGCTGGCCCGCCAACGCCGCCTGGATCTCGCGGGTGCGGAACCCGGGTATCTCGCGCGCTACCGCAAGTGACCGAGCGCGGAACCCGGCGGCGATTTCGGTGGTTTGAGCGGTATCGAGCCAATGGACGCGGGCGAGGGCGCCTGCTTTGGCGGATGGGCCATGGGACGACGCCCTGGCGCAACAAAATCGTTGCACGAGCGGATTGGGTTATGGCTTAGTGGGCACGGGCGGATGTCTGATGGGTGCGTGCGCCCGGCCGGGTAGGCAAGTCAATTGGGCGTGGTTCCCATCGTGAGAGGCGATGAATCGCTGTCGGTTGACCATCTATTATTCGGGCAGGGTTCAGGGCGTTGGTTTTCGGTATACAACCAAGTCTGTCGCTGCGGGTTACGAGGTGGTTGGGGTGGTACGGAACCTGGCGGACGGGCGGGTCGAGCTGGTGGTGGAAGGTGACCGCGAGGAATTGGAAGCGTTTCGCCGGGCGATTCAGGATTCGGAAGTGGGCGGATTGATCCGGCACGAGGACGCGGCCTGGGGGACGGCGACCGGGGCATTTCGCGGGTTTGTGATTGGCGGATAGTGGGCATGAAGTACGCGATTTTGGCAGATATTCACGCGAATCTGGAAGCGCTGGAAGTGGTGCTGAACGATGCGCGGGAGCAGAACTGTACGCATTACGCCTGTCTGGGCGATGTGGTGGGTTACAACGCCAACCCCAAGGAGTGCCTCGACAAGATCCGGGACATGGACATGCCCTGCGTGAAGGGCAATCACGACGAATACTGCTCGATCGAAAGCAACCTCGAGGGATTCAATCCGCACGCGGCCGAAGCGATACATTGGACCCGGGCACAATTGACCGAGGAAGACCGCGAGTGGCTGCGCAACCTGAAGTACATCCGGCTGGTGGCCAGTTATTCCATTGTCCACGCGACGTTGGACGGACCGCAGCGGTGGGGGTACGTCTTCGACCGGCTGGCGGCGGCAGCCAGCTTCACC
>JAHDYP010000221.1 GCA_023383055.1 Verrucomicrobiota bacterium
TCACGTCATCGGCCAGTTCCTCGCACTTGTCGCGCAGGGCCTGAACCTCGGCCTGGGTGGGCGGATCGGAAATAGTCAGCCCGGCGATTTCGCCGTCGGTGTTGCCAAGCGTTACTGCCGCCTGGTCGGCGCCGGCTGGCTGCGTGACGGGAGTGACGCCGTAAAAGCCGATCTTGCTGCCGGTCGCTCCGACGATGGTCTCCCACGAATACCCCCCGGCGTGACGCTTGAGGGTCCCCTGCGTGACGTTGAAGATCATGTAATCCGCCGGGATCGTTCCGCTCGATGGATCGACCGTCACCGCCGCCGGCAGGATCTGTTTCCACGTCCCGGGCGTCCCCGCCACCGTGCATTTGAACGCGCCCCCGAGCGCGTCCTTCCAGACTTCGTTTAGGACGTGCGACCCGGTCGTCGGCGCTCCAATCGTGATCGTTGGCACACCGGCCACGTAGGTCGGCTCGTGCTTGAAGACCTCTGACGTCAGGATTTCGAAATTCGTTTGGGTCAACGCCACGAAATCGGCGGCGTTGCTCACGTCGTGCAGTCGTCCGGGTGCGATGGTTGCCATATCAAACCTTTCTCACGGTCACTTCGTCAAAGCTGAGGCTTCGGTAGCCGCTGCGGACGAACCAGGCCCGCAGCTTGAAATCGGTTTCGCTCCCCAGCGTAGCCACGAGCTGGGCGTTGGTGATCGTCCGTGGCCCGGTGCCCCCGGAAAACTCGAACGTCCCTTGGAGAACATCCCCGGTCGTCAGGACTTCCAGCACGGTCTGGTCGATGTCGGAGTTCAGGACCTTGCTGACGGGATCTTCGGATGACCGGTTCGCGGCCCTGTCCCAATCGGCCACGATGTCGGCCCCGGTCGCATACGTCGGGTTGTAGCCGTCCCCAGCCACCCGTAGGTTGAGGGGCACCAGGGGCCGATATGCCCGCTTCTGGAGCGTGATTTCCTGCGGATCCACCAGGGCCAAGTCGAACTCGCTCTGAAGCAGGAAGGGCTGAAGTTTGAACGCCTTGTCCGGGGGACTCATGTCGTCGGAACGCATCGCCAGATCATCCCTGAGCGCGACCCAAACCTCTGTGGCGGCCGGATGAGTCTGCCGTTTCGTGTCGAACCGCGCCCTGATCGCCCAGAGCCGGTATCGCCCGGCGGCGATGAGCTGCGCTCCCCACCCGCTCAGGATCTCGCCCCCGACGAAGACCAGGAGCCGGTTCTGCTGCGCCTCGAGGAAGGTGATTTCGTCCAGGTCATTGTCGAGTGAGTCGAACTGGATCTCGATACCGAGGTAATCGTCGATCAGGAGCGTGCCGGCCGGATATTCCGCGACCACGTGCCCGCGCTGGGCGAAGTTGTCGAAGGCACCGACGTCCCGGTAGGACAAGTCGCTGCGCTGTTTCCAAAGATTGAACCCGTTGCTGACGAGATCACCCCGCGCGGCCAGGAATACGATTTGCGGCGTGCTCGTTTCCTTGAGCCCCCAGGGTGCCTCGATCAGCTTCTCGTAACCCAGAGCCTGAACCTCGAACACGTTCTCCGCTGGCACATCATCCGCCCCGGCGGCGTAGTGGTCCGAGTTGAAGAAGCCAGTGTCCTCCCTGAACTGAACCGTGGCAGCCGCCTGGCCGGGTGCGGGCAGCGTCAACCGCTCGACCCGGCACAGGACGCTCTCAACGCCACTCTGAGGGAACGAAAGGCTAAAGAGCCCGCCAACCGACAATGCGGAGGCCTTCGACTTCCGGACCTGCATCGATCCGGCGAGCATTGGCTGAGCGGCGACCCGGCCGGCCGCATTGGCGATCTTCTGGGCAACACCCTGCCGCGTGATCCACAACCGGCTCAAGGTCTGTGACAGGACGGCCTGCGTGATCTGAAAGTTGCCTCGATCCCGATAGGCGACAGAGTCTTCCTGAAACCGTTTGTCGCGGTTCGTGAACCGCACAAACGTCTCGTTGAACGTGCCCGGCCAGCCCTGGGGGTTGAGCGTCGGCGCATCGACCAGGTCGGCGGGTTCGACCGTTACCGGAGCAGCCGCAGATTCCCGGACCAAGGCGAGGCCCAGCCGGCCCTGGGAGTCATACGTCGGATACGCATCGAAGCACTCGCACAACTCGACTAGGAACTGCCGGAAATTGAAGGCCCGGGTGATGACAGGCGACACGCCGATCCCCTCCGCGTTCAACTGCTCGCCCACGGCTGCCAGGGCATCCATGTCGAGTCGGCTTTCCGGCAGCCCGAGACCGTAACGCGGATTGGTCCACAGAT
This sequence comes from Verrucomicrobiota bacterium, assembly GCA_023383055.1. Classification (GTDB taxonomy): domain Bacteria; phylum Verrucomicrobiota; class Verrucomicrobiia; order Limisphaerales; family JAHDYP01; genus JAHDYP01. The sequence continues at coordinate 2,264 of JAHDYP010000221.1, forward strand.
CCCAGAGCGGGATCACGGGATTGACGTCATCCTCAATCGAGTTCGGTGTGAGCAGCCACGGCGCATTCGGCCACCGGGCGACAAGGACTTCGATATTGGGCGCATTGGTCCTGTCCCGGCCGAAGAAGAGTTGATCGAATACCAGGTAAGCCTGCCCCCGGTAGGCCGGGTGAACCGTGCCGCTGGTCGCCAGGAGCGGGTCCTGGACTTGAGTCTCGGTGCCCCAATAGAGCCGGACATTACCACGGTCTTCAATCGTGATGTCGGCAAAGTCGCCGCTGCGGGCGAGTGGCCCTTCCCACACCAACTCGTCGTCCATCCAGATGGCGTCCAACCGGTCGAGCGGACCATGGGCGATCAGGGCCGCGAAGCTGGCGATGTAATTGTAGCCGACCGTTTCCTGCTTCTTGCCCACCCGCATCTTGATCTTCTTGGACTTCACGCCGAATGCCTCGCTGATGAAGGTGACGGCCAGGCGAGCGATCCCGCAGAAGTAAGGGACCGGCCGGGCCTGTTCGTTGGTGGCGATCCGACGCTCATCTAGCCCGAGCGGTTTCTGCTTCGGCTGCGGCAGATCTTTAGTTGATGAGAAGAAGCTCATTGGACAGGGCGGTAAACGGCCATGAGGCGCTTGGCGAACGTCGGGTCATCGAGCCGCGACTCGATCACTCCGTAATTGCGCATCGCGTGAATGAACAGCGGTGGCTGTAGCACCAGGCCGACATGGTGCGGCACCCGGCCCATGCGGAAGCAGGTGATGTCGCCGACCTGGACCGGATCACCGGGCGCCAACCTCTCGAACCTGGTCGAAGCCTCCAGCCACTCCAACACCTGGGAACTGATCCGGTGCTCGCCGCCGTCCATGGTGTAGTCCGGGAACTGACGATCATCGATGGCACCCGTTTCCCAGTAGATGGCGGCGACCAATTGAACGCAATCGACCCCGGCCCCCGGGATGCAGGCATGCGGGATGAACGGTGTCCCGAGCCAGCGCCGGGCGACCTGCATCAGCCGGACCTGCTGCCACGGGGTATTGAAGAGCGCAGCTCTCACTTCTTACCTCCGGAACCGGTTTTGATTTCCATGGCTTTCAGCGCCAGGTTCCGGAGCGGAACCCGATGCCCGCCCCAGTTGGTGAAGTTGGCGAACTTGAGCACGCACGCCCCATCGGTTCCGTCGCAGCCGGGGTAAAGGACACCGCTGTCGGTGGCGACCGCAAAGGACAGCGGCGCGTTGAGCGTCAGGGTGATCTCGCCGCCGACCTCGGCCGTGCTGCCCAGGATCGTGCGGACCTCGTAGGTCGACCCGATCCCGAACTGGATCCAGCCTTCGGCGAAGTAATGGGCCGCCAAACCAGCGAGGCTAGCCCCTGACACAACGATCTCCCGGCCCTCAGCACTCACCAGCGTCACACCGACCTTGTGCGCATCCGGACCCACTCTGCAGGTGTTGGGTTCGTAGAGCCGGTAATTGCAGCGGGGCTGGAGCATCATGGCGGGCACATTGCCCCGCATCGAATCCATCGCCGACGCGCAGCGGACCGTTTCCTTCTTGCCCTGAACCGATGCTGAAAGGGCCAGCCCCCGGAAGATCGGGACCGGCGCTTCCTCACTCGCCAGGTTACCTTCGAGGATCTCGACCCAGAGCGGGGTCGACAGTTTCAGGGGAAACAGGAGCGAGAGCGGGTTGTCGGACTCGTAAAGCGCCTCGATCTCGACCTCCTCCCGGTCAGCCTTGGTGCTGAGGTTCAGCGGTCCATGCGTGATCCGCCTGGCGACGTAATCCTGACCGGCCAACGTGATTTCCAGCGGATGGCTCGTGAAATACCAGTCCTGCACGGTGCCGTTGAAGTCCGACCAAATGTGGTAGAGGTAGACCGGCCGCTGGCCCGTTTCCGCCAACGCATACTCGGTCGGCAGCTCGACCACCCGCACCGAGTAGACCAGCACCCCTTCCGCTTCGAACGTCCCTTGCTCGACATCACCCGCCAGCCGGACGTAATGGAGCGGCCACGCCCGCCAGGTTTCGTTGATCAGGGTCGAGACGTTGACTGTCACGCGCTCCGTCCCATCCCCGTTATCCGATACCGCCACAATCTGAGCGGCTATCGGCTCCGCCCCGCCTTTGCTGAACCAGAGATGCGATGCCGGGTGGTCCTGCCACGTCTGCGCCAGTCCCTGGGCCTCGATATCGAAGTCGGTCGTCTCAACCGTCACTCCCACGAACGCGACGATGCGGAAGGCTTCCTGTGGCCCGGGGAGCCAGAAGCCCTGCAGGCGACCCTTCACGCCATCGAAGAAAGCCTCCATCTCAGCAATTTCGTCCGGGCTCTGCGCCAGCGCCTCGAACTGGAACCCGTGAACGACGTGATCCTGAAGCGGGGCGAACTCCACCGGTCCAAACCCGATCTCCAGCTCGCGCAAGTCGTACTCAAACCGGGCCGTGGGCAGCCGGGTCCAATCAATTGGGAACTCGAATACTGGTCGGTCGAGGTAGTCCATGACTCAGGCGAAGCGAACGATGGCCAGGTCGCTGATTTCCACTTTGGGGTTCGACCGATCCCAAGAGATATTCACCGCATCGAAATACCCGTTGGTTGCCTCATTGGGTGTCGCCGAAACGCTGCTCCGCCAACCGTATTCTGAGTGGCTTTGAAAGTTGAATGTGTCCAGGGTCGCGCAGTTGATGAAGTCCGCATACGTGACGTCGTGATTGTCCACGCCGCTTTTGCAGTGAAGCATCACTTCCCACGCCGTCGGCGATGTGTTCTTTCTGATGTCCAAAAAGCAAAGCGTGCGGTTCCCCGTCATCAAATACCACGCATAGTGCAATGGACCTCCATATGCGGCGTTCGTGGTCCCAACCCTTCGCAAAGACGCTCCCGTGTTCAGCGCCCCACGGTAGTAAGCGGGATTCGCCCCGGCTGCCGCATACCGGGTCAGTGTCGCGGCGTTTTCATAGAACCCAAAGAAATGGGTCGTGCTGCCCGAGCCGTTGTTGTAAGGCGCGGCGACTCCCGAGCACACCCCAACGACGAACATAGGATTCGAGGTTATGTCTGCTCCCGAATCCTGCCACCGCAGCCGAAGAGCAATTCGAAGTCGGGTCCACGTTGAGCCAATGGACAGCAGCCGGCGAAGCGTTGAGTTACTCAGAACGGCGGCGACTTCGTTCTCTCCGCTGATGATCCGGTGAAGTGTTTTGGTTGCCATAATCTTAAAGCTACGGGCCTCCGACCATGTAAGGGGTTCCGCTTCGGGTCTGGGTCAATCCGGTGACGGACTCATCCCAATTCGACGTCACATTTGCCCCGTATGGCTCATCCTGCATCGGCAGGTAAAGAATCAGGCTTGCGGGTTGGACGTTGAGCGGTTCGCCGATGGAAGCTCCAGCGAGTTGCGCGATCTCCAGCGCCGTCAACTCCTTGCTCCAGATCGCCAGGTCAGCCATTGCGCCAGCAAAGCTCGAGTAGCCGCCACCCGTCGCGGCCGCCACCCACCAATCATTTCCACCGGTCCACAATGTTCCAATGGCGACGGGCGTGCCTTCCGCCACTCCGTTGACATAGACTTGCATGGTCCCGCTGTTCCTGGCTGTGACGGCAACGTGATACCAAACTCCAGGCAACAAAGGCGTGGTTCCAGTAGTCGACTTCGTCACCCCATCAAATGTGGTTCCGATAAGTACCGTCGACGTGGACAGGAAATGGCTCCAGGCACTGGTGGGAGAGCCATTCGATCTGCAGGCAATGTTTCGAGGAGTGGTGTCAGTCTTACGAATCCACCCGGCAATGGTGTATTCCGTGGGATGGGGTGTGGCGGTGCCGCCTGTGAACCTGTTGTATGCGTTCAGCAACCCGAAAGCCAGAGGCGGGTATGTCATGTCGTCCATGAGCAACGCATCGGACAAGAACGAATCGATCCATGAAACTGCGAACCCAGTCCCGCCCTCGAGGCCTGAAACATCCACGCCATCGGCGTAAGTCTCGAACGAGTCCAACGCTACCATTCCGGCATACAGAGTCTGATCCACCCACGGGCCACCCCAGACGAGGCCTTTGGCAAGACCGTTAAAGTCAGCGTCGTCGATGTAACCCTCAAATGGGTCTTCGTCCTGAATGCCGATATACAGAGTCTGATCCACCCAGGCGCCACCGAAATAGGTTCCCGCTGACAGGCCGTTGAGCCAGAGGTCATCGGCGTAGCAATCGAAGTTGTCGCCGCCGCCGTCCCCGATGATGATGATGGCGCAGAGATCCGGATTCGGTTCCGGCCGGACATCGCGTTCGAGGACGCTGACCCGGACGCTGCCATGGTAACTGGTGAGGGACTGAAGGTCGTCGCACTTGAACCGCCCAAAGATCACCGGCCAGCAGAAGTGGCGATAGGTCCGCGCCAGCGCCTGGTCGAGAGTCAGCACTGTGGCGGCGATTCCCGTCACCTGGCGGACCTCGTAGGCATTGGGGGCATCAGGATTCAGGTTCGAGAAAAAGGCATAGTCATCCGCTGCCCATTTCCATGAGCTGTCGCTCAACACGTTCACTGATCCACCCGTGGCTGGTGAAGCGAGCACCGAACCCCGGCCCCAGAGCGGGACAGCCGCCCAACCGCTCTTCCTAGCCGCCAGGACCCGGGCCACGAGCTTTCGCTGTTCCTCGAGCGTGCAAGGCAGGATCTGAAACTCTACACCCCGCAGCGGCGCGTGCCGGAACGACAATCGATCCTCTGCCCCCGTCACCCCATCGGCAATCGACGTCCGCCACTCACGCCGGAACTGCGGCTTCACGTTCCAGTCCGGAGCGTGAGGCAAGAGAACGTAGCCGTTGACCAGTTCCACGCTCATGACGGGATCCCGATCTCGGTCCGCTGGTTGCGGACGATCTCCACGATCCGGGCCTGGCCTTCGGCGCTTTCGACCCACTTCCGCGCTTCATTGCGCGAATCGACCAGAATGATGGTCACGGCGCCCGCGCCCGAGCCGGCGTCCGACCCGGACGGGGCAATTGACGGCGACGCAGAGGGGGAAACACTGCCGGCACGGAGAGCTTCGAAGAACCCCAGCCCGTATTCGTTGACCCGATCCGCCGGGATGACGAACTCGCCCCGGTGAACCAGGCCCGCAGGCTCAAGCTTGCCACCCGCTCCCGTATAACCACCCTCAGCAAATCCCCCCATGGCAGCGAGCGCGGCCGTCAGCGCGGCCAGACCGACCACGGCCGCAATGCCGTAGCTGCTGATCGATGTCAGCAGTGCGCTGGGGGCTTTAGCGGCGGCTTCCTGACCTGAGAAGAAGATCTCCTTGGCGGCGATCAAGGCCCGACCGGCGATCCACTCGGCAACCATCCGCGAAATGGCGCTGATGACCCCGCTCAGGATGCTGCGCCCGACGTTCTGAAGTGCGTCCGCCCAGTTCATCGTCCCCTGCAGCAGGCCTTCGATGCTCTTGGCGACGCCATCGACAGCGGATTGAATCGTGGACGTAAAACCCCGGGCGATCTGCTGCTGCACGGTCCCGAACTGATTTTGCAGTTGGGTGATCGCCGCCGACATCTGCTGCGCCATCGACGCGGGATCGGCTCCCATCCCCTGGAGCTGGTTTTCGGCGGTCCCGAGCTGCTTCGAATAGCTATCGGCCCGGTTCAGGATCGCTTCACGTTCCTCTGGCCCGATGCCTGCGAGGCTGGCGCGTTCCCTTAGCTGGGCCACGATCTGCGCGAGAAGGGCGGTTTCTCGTTCGAGAATGGCCCGTCTCGCCGCGAATTTCTGCGCCTCGGTCCGGGTGAAGTCGCCCTCGACGGCAGCCTTTTCCCGATCCAACTCCAGAAGCTGGTCTTTCGTCACCCGCTCCGATTCGCGCAACCGCTGCAGTTCACCAACGGCGACCTTTAAGCCTTCGGTGACCCGAGCGACCTCGCCCACCGCTTTGGCTTCCGCCTCACGTCGGGCGATCTGTTCCTCGATCAGGCGATTGAGCCGCGCTACCGCGTTGCCCTCAGAGTTGATCTCGCCAGCGAGGGCGCCGTTGACTTCCAAGAGCTGCCTGGCGGCCTCGGTGGAGTTGTCGAAGAACCGCCGGACGGCATCGGCCTGGTCCTCGATGGCCGCCCCCGCGACTTCCCAGGCCTGACCGAAGGTCATCACGGGCTCGACTTCCTTCGGCTGCGCGGTGGTCCGTGCCACGGTCACCTTGGGCACCACCGCCCGCAGCAGAGGCGCGGCAGCCACCAGGGCGGTGTTGATGACCCGTTCGAGCTGCTCCGCCAGGTAATTGACCACCTCGGCAAAGATGGCCCGCAACTGATTCGCCACCGTTTCAAACGCGAACCGGTATTGGCTGGCCTGGTGAAGGATAGCCGCCGCGACCAATTGCAGCGGGAGTTCAATGGCGGCCGCAAGGCCCTTGGCGACGCCGTTGATGAACGTGATCGAGGCATTGGCGACTGAGGCCCAGAATCCGGGCGACCCGAGCCAATCCTGGAACCTGGCGAACTGCGCCCTGGCGGCATCGATCCCCAACTCGAACCCAGCCTCGATCGTGAGCCCGATGAACTCAGTGAACCTTCCATCTCGCCATTGATCGATGGCGATATTGACGAAAGCCCCGACCTTCTGACCGAGCCGCGTCAGGTCGATCCGTTCGATGCCTTCCAGCACCCGTTGCAGCAGGCCGCCGAGCTGATCGGTCACACCGGCAAACAACTGACGGGACTTGTTGGGCAAGGCCTCGATCACATCGGAAATGCTGTCCAACGTCGCAGCATTCCGGGCCAGGACCTCGGGCAGTGCTCCCAATCGTTCCTCGGCTTTCTGGAAAGCCCCCGCATCCTTGAACAGCGTCACCAGGTCATTGCCGGACCGCCCAAAGATGTCCATGGCGATACCGGTCCGGATGGCGGGGTCCTCGACTGCGGCGATTCGATCCGCCAACAGCCGGAACTGTTCGTCGGGCGCCATCGCCATCAGTTCCTCGATGCTGAGGCCCAGCCGGCTGACCGCATCCCCTGCCGGGCCGCTACCCGATGTCGCCGCTTCGGCCAGTTGCCTTTGCATGAGCGCAATCGACTGGCTGACACGATCGGCACCAACGCCCGCGTCATCGAACGCCTGGCGCATAACGACCAGGTTGCGCACACTGATATTGGTCCGGGCTGACAGGTCGCTGAGATCACCGCCGACCTTGGCGATGTCGCGGATGCCGTTGGCGACAGTTCGGATCGAGAGATAGGCACTCGCGGCACCGGCGGCTGCCAGGGCGATGTTCTTCAGCCCCGCTGTGAGCGAGCCCACTCCGACCGATGCCGCCCGGCCTTCCTTATCGATCAGACCAAAGAAGCGTTTCAAACCCGCCTGGGTCGAGGCCAGGCCGGTCAGCCCAAGTCGAACTGCGATGGAAGTCTCAGCCACTTTGATTGCTCAGGATTTTCTGCAGTCGCTCGAAAGCCTTACGACCGTCCTTCGACCACGCAGCGGCGATGGCCGCATGAGTGGTCTGGAGTTCCAGCAGGCCTACCTGGGCAGTCACCCTTGCCGCCGCCCTCGACAGGAGTTTCAGTTGAGCCGGTGAATGCTCGCAGGTTTCAGCCAACGTCAACCCGCAGCAGACGGCGCATTCGGCGACCCAGTCGGCAAAGGCAACCCGGCATTGCGCGCCAACCTTTCGGTGATGCCGGGCATAACCTTTTCCTGGCGAATCAACCGGCGTTGAACCCAGCGCGAGAAAAAATCCGAGTTCAAGCGCTCGCCCTCGAGGACCACCTTTTCGAACGACTCCACCGCCAAGCTGTCGGACCAGCCTTCCGGCCGATCGCAGAACAGCTCCACCAACTGGTTCTCGTTCTCGAGGTAGGCCAGCATCTGCGGCATGAGCCGAACCGGGATCTGCCGGACAAAGACCTTCTCAGTGCCGCCAGCCACCAGGTTGACTTCGAGTTCAGCGCCTCCGAACAACGTTTCAGTGCTCATGTCTCAACGG
>JAHDYP010000222.1 GCA_023383055.1 Verrucomicrobiota bacterium
AACATCCTCGGGGACAATACCATCCAGGGCGCCGATGCCGTGGACTACGACAACGATGGCGACATAGACCTCGCTATTGTGCGCTGGGGAGGACAACCAACGAGGCTTTATCGCAATGATGGCCGCGGAAATTTCACGGAGGCAACCCCCGAGCCCATCCGTTCCGAGGTGACCTTCAACCTCACCCAGGCGTGGGGGGACATCGACAACGATGGCGATCTCGATGTGATCTTCGGGGGTACTATGGGCCTCAGAGAGCACGTCTACATTAATAGTGGCAACGGGACCTTCACGCCTTGGTCCGGCACACCCGCACTCTTCGAGTCTTACGATAACCAGTTGGGCTCCTGCCCCGCCTGGGGAGACTTCGACAATGACGGTTACCTGGACCTCGTCGTGTCCAAAGCCAGTTCCCCGATTCGGCTCTGGCGCAACCAAGGAGATGGGAGCTTTGCCCAGGTCTCCGAGGCCGGTCTTACGGATGTGAGCCGCAGCTTTAATCAAAGCGTTGAGTGGGTTGATATGGATCAGGACGGCAACCTCGATCTCTTCGTGTTAACCCTCAATAAGGGTAAAGATCAACTCTTCATGGGCAACGGTAACGGGAACCATTGGCTCGAGGTAAAGCCCAAGGGCACGGTCTCCAATCGGCTGGCCGTTGGCGCCCGGATTTTCGCCACTGCGACCATCCGCGGGCAAGTGATGCGGCAGATGCGAGTGATAACGGCCAACACTACGGACCAAACCCTCATCGCCCACTTCGGCCTCGGCGACGCCACCTCTGTGAACACCCTTCGCATCGAATGGCCTTCGGGCATCGTGCAGGAGCTGAAAGATGTGGCTCCGAACCAGATCCTGACCGTGACCGAGCCGGCCCGGCTGATTCCGCAGGGTGCGGGCGCGTTCCGAATCCAGAGTTGGATCAACCAGAGCTTCGACGTCGAGGCATCCACTGACCTGGCAGGCTGGTCGAACGTCGCCACCGTCACGAACCTGACCGGCACGCTGGTATTCGAAGACACTGAGGCAGACGAGTACGCGAGCCGGTATTACCGGGTGGTGGCGAAGTAGCCCGGTAGCGGTGGCCCGTTCGTGGGAGCATGACGGAGCGCAGGGTGTACTTGAAGGTTGTCCGGATTCAGCTCGCGCCCGAGGGCTGCAACTGTCGGCCGTGCTCACGGCTACCGTGGAGAACTCGAAAGACCACGACGGTTTCACCCTCGACGTGATAGCACAGCTTGTAGGGAAACCGCCGTGTGAGGATTCGGCGAAAACTGCGGTAGTATACCGCCGGGCGAAGAGGATCGGCTTCCAGTCGGATCAGGGCCACGGCTACCGCCGCGAGAAACTCGTCGCCCAGCCCCGGTCGCTGCTCCTCGTACCACCTTCGCACTTCATCGAGATCATGCTGTCCGGCGACGCGAATGGAGACGCGCCAGCTCACCGGGATGCTGCGGTGCGAATCCGACTGAGAACTTCACGCCAAGGACTCCCGTTCTGTCCGTCCTGTTCGAACGCAATCAACTCGCGGTCGAGGAGCGCGGTCTCTGCGGAGTCCGGAGCTCCGCCATGCAGGAGGGTGGCTTCTTCCATCTGCCACAAGCGATCGAGAATCTCCTGGCGATCTTCTGCTCGCAGCCGAGGGAGTTCAGCCATGATCTCGCTCTTGCTCATGCCCGGAAAGTACACCGCGGCTTGGCTCGGTGCAAGCCTTGGGCATCTCCGCGCCCACTTCGGCTTGGGGGGCTGCTACCGTCGTCGACACGATCCGCATCGAGTGGCCTTAGGGTACCGTCCAGGAACTCAAGAACGTCGCGCCGAACCGGATCCTGACTGTGACCGAGCCGGCCCGGTTGATACCGCAGGGTGCGGGCGCGTTCCAAATCCAGTGTTGGATCAACCAGGCTTTCGACATCGAGGCATCCACTGACCTGACCGGCTGGTCGAACGTCGCCACCGTTACGAACCTGACCGGTACGCTGGTATTCGAAGACGCGGAGGCAGACGAGTACGCGAGCCGGTATTACCGGGTGGTGGCGAGGTAACGATCAGAAGCGTTTGTTGTGCTCCTCGTGCGTGCTGATCCACTCCCAGACCAAGCTGCCAGCAACGAACTGACCGACCGCTGGGCAGCGGTCGCCGACGCGCACCGACCAATTGGGTTTGCCGACGGGTTTGAAGTGGAGCGAGGGATGGAAAGCGTGTGCCGACCAGAGGGCATAGTGCTTCCGCGCCAAGGCCCTTACTTCAACGGGAAGCGCGCGATAGAGTCGCCAGAACACCGGCGTGCCGCCCAGGATGTCCGGGTCCACCGTAATCAGGTCGCTCGCATTCACGAATCGAATTTACCCTTGGAGTCGTCCTCCGTAAGCGGGGAAAGCGGCCTCTTTCCGTCTCAACGAGCGCGCCTTCGAGATGTACCTCAAGGCCCGCCACGTCCAGTCCCTGCGCCGAGGCTTCGGCAGGCAGGCCATCCGTAGTAGCGGATGAGGTGTTCGCAGGGATGAAGGTTCATCCCGTTCGCTCGTTGGCGTTTGATTCGCCCCGCAGGATCGGTATGATGCACCCCAGTCATGGCGCTCACACTGCAATTGGACGGCGACGCGTGGTCGGCCGTGTTGGCCGATCTGGCGCGGGCGCTGGGCAAACAGGGGCCGCCGTTGCGGTTGTGCCTCCTTGGTTCGGCGGCCTGCTTGTTCGGCGGCATGGACGGGCGCACCTCGAACGACCTGGATATATGGAAACCGGCCAGTGATTTCGACCGCGGTGAGTTGGCGCGCGCGACGGCCAAGGCCGGACTGCTCTTCGATCCCAAGCAAACGCTGGAACCGGATCGTCCCTACCTGCAACTGGTCGAGCCGGGATTGACGCAACTGGGCGAGTTTGAGCCGGTGCTCCTCGAGCGCATCGGACGGTTGGAGCTATATCGTCCGCCGGTGGAGAATCTCATCGCCGCCAAACTCATCCGTGCCGAACCGAAGGATTTGGACGACATCCGATTCCTCGTGAGCCGCCATCGCCCGGATTTGAAGCGCGTTCGCCGAATCGTGGCGCGTTTCCCGACACGGGCGCGGCAAAGCGCAACCGAAAACCTCGTTTACCTGGACGTGCTGGAGACTTGAATATGGCCGCTCGTGAAGAGGAATTGATTGCCCGAGCACTGCTGGCTGAACCGGAGAAGGTCGGCGTCTACTTCCGCGAGAAGCGGTGGGCCGAACTCGCCGCCCTTGTGCGCTTCGCCCGGCGTGACGTGCCGGTGGAACTCGCACAGACCGATCCGGCGTTGTATCGCCAGTTGCGCGACCAAATCACGCGTTTCTTCCTGCGCGGCGGGGACGTGTTTTCGCTCAAGAAACTCGAAACACTGGCAGGCCGATAGCCTGGCGGATCCGGTCGAGGGATCTCGAGGAAAGGGGGGGCTGGGGTCATCTTCATATTCGACAATTGAAGATGCGAACCAGCTTTCCTCAACGTGATGTCAGGGACCGCGGGGGCGGTTCCCTACCGAGGCGGGACTGAACGCGCTGCGCGCGTGCTGACTGAACATGGAACCAACCCCTTCACGGGATTTCAGTCGTGCTCCTCGCGGCCCATGACATCCACTTCGAGTTGTGGCAATCGTGATTTCAGGGTGGCCACGCCGTTGGTGGTCACGGCGGTCCCGAACAGGCGCAGGTTGCCCAGTTTCTTCAGTCCAGCCAGACCGCCCAGGCCGGCGTCGGTGAATTCGTGACCGCTGAGCGCGAGCTCCTGAAGATCCGGCATGCCGGCCAGGATGGGAACGCTGGCGTCGCTCAAGTCGTGGCCGAACAGGTCCAGATACTCGAGCCGGGTCAACCGCTTGAGCTGAGCGAGACCGGCGTCCGTGAGGCACTGTCGCCGAGCGGGCGGCCGACGCAGGGTTTCCTCGGTGTAGAAACTCAGTCGGTTCAAGTTCGTCAGTCCGGCCAGATGCCGCACGCCATCATCGGTGATCCCGCGACAATCCCGGAACGTCAGGGATTCCAACTGGTTGAGTTCTTTCAGCTGGGCGAGACCGTCGCGTTCAAATTCGGCGCCGCTGAACCAGAGAGACTTCAATTGTGGAAGCCGTCCCAGGTCCGCCAGTGCGGGAGCGGGAAAACGCCCGCCCGTGAACCCAACGGAGCGAAGATGTGGCAGGCGAGCCAGCACACCCTCGGGTGGGACATGCGCTTTGTCACCCGGCAGATAAAGCGCCACGGCGTGATGGGCCTCGGTCTGGCAGTGGAAACCGTAGCCGAACGTCCGACGCAGTTCCGCGATGGCTTGCTGTTCGCCGGTGGAAAGGCCGGCGTGTTCGGCGGCATCGATTTCATGGCGTCGACGATCCGCCAGAAAAGCCGGCACGTTAAACATCAACGGATCACCGCGGTAGAGCAGAATCCGGTGCGGCCCAGTTTCTGTCTTTCCGAGCACCACGCTGACCCGGTTCGTGTTGTTCGGGTCCTTCGAAATGGCTTGATAGAGTTTTCGGCCTTGTCCCAGGGGATCGGCACTTGCGACAGGCTTGAGCATGATTTCGTGGGGCTGATATCCGATTGCTGTAGAACTCACGGGCTCGCCGAAGTAGTCAAACGTGATGTAATTCGGGTCCAGGACCAGGCCGCCGGCGCCACCGGGTGTGCCCCTCACCCCCAAACGGCGGATCCGACCGTCCGACCCCGTGTAATAGCCCGACAAATCGATCGTGTCGCCGAGCGGGGCATCCGGAAGAGCCGACTTGACCGGGGGATCTCCGTACATCGGGAGAATGTGCGAGGGCGCGGGCTGCGGCGGCCGATCGGGCGGAGGCACCCGCTCCTGAACATTGGATCCCGGGCGAACACGGTAAACCGTCCCTTCCTGCTGCAACCGTTCTTCGGAACCCACACTGCCCGACACCAGCAGCCGATGCGGTCCGAGATGGGCGGTGCCCAGGACCAGCCGCAGAGAACCGCTGAGCGCCCCTCCGGGTAAGACCAGCTCGTACGACCTGAACCCGGCGGACGCCCGGGAATCGGCAAAAGGGTCGTCGGCGCCCCGGTTGGCCCCGGTTGCCAGGTAACGCAATTCTACTCGGATCGGGGCCGGCTCCGGACCGACGCGTCGTTGAACATCCCCGAACGCGTTCAGCTCGGCCGGGCGGGTGTCGAGCCAGACTTCCCCTTCGCCGTCGCCCGCGGGCGGCACCTTCCCCACGATCCGGAAGGACCGGATCTCGCGATGGGCCGGATCCCGTTTGAACTGGATGGCGAGCGGGAGGTAGTCACTTTCCAGACGCACTTCGGTGACCGACACGGACACGGCGGCCTGCGGCTCCGAGGCGACGTTCCAGATCCTGATCGTCCGGTCCACACTGGTCACCGCCACCCGTGCCCCGTCAGGGGAGAAGGCAACGGCATCGATGGACTGACGGTTCGCCCGCAGGACGAGCCGTTCCTCGCCGGTTTCGGCGTCCCACACCCTGGCTGAACCATCCACGCCCCCGGTGACGACCCGCCGGCCGTCCGGCAACACCGCCACAGCCATGACCGATCCTTGATGTCCTCGAAACACCAGGAGTTCACGGCCCGTCTTCGTATCCCAGATCCGCGCCGTCTCGTCGTAGCTGACGGTCACGAGCCGTCGGCCGTCGGGGAAGTAGGCGAGCGACTCGATGGCGTTGGTGTGGCCGGCGATCGTGAGCACTTCGTGCCCGGAGCGTGCGTCCCAGAGACTGATCTTGCCCGCGTAGTTGCCGATGGCGAGGTTCAACCCATCGGGCGAGAAAGCTGCCGCGTGGATCCAGGAGTCCTCTTTCGGCTTGAGCGTCAGGAGAGCGTCGCCGCTGGCGACATCCCAGACGACCACCTTGCCATCGTGGCCGCCGGTCAAGGCCCGTCTACCGTCCGGTGAGAATCCAACCACCTCGATCCTCCCGCCGCCGTGTCCGGCACTCGGCCGTCGCAGCGGGCCGGACTCGAGCCAGTCGGTACCGGTGGGTGGGGGGTAGGACTGGACCAAACGACCGGTGTTAGCGTCCCAGAGCCTGCCCCCGGCACCCGCGGTCAGTACCTGGCGGCCGTCCGGCGAATACGCCACCGACCAACTGCCATCCCCATGGTTGGTCACCGTGAAGAGCGCCCGGCCACTGGCCAGGTCCCAGACTTTCGCGGTGGCATCGGAGTCGCACGTCGCCAGCCGTTGTCCGTCGGGGGAGAATGCGGCACCGGTAACCCACCCGGTATGGCCTCGCAGCGTCGCCAGTTCCCGCTCGTTTCCGGCGGTTTCGGCTTCCTTTGTCTGGGGCTCCTCTGGAAACCTGGTGAACGTCTGCAACCACAGAACGGTGACCAACGCGATCCGGACCAATCGCAAGGAGGCTTTCATGATGGCGAGCGTAGACCTCGCTTGTGCGAGCGGCAAGCGTGGGCTCTTTGAGGTAAAAGACCCGGGGTAAAAGATGGGACGCCGGGACAGGCGCGGTCAGATGCATGGCGGTTCCCGGCGAGCGATTGGCCGACGGTCATCTCTTACCACCCACTTTTTACCGACCTGTGGCTGACCTCGCAACCCGGGGTCGGGCTTTCGCAATTTAGAACCAACAGTCGCCCTCTGAGACTGCGGCCGGGGACCGGAACAGGGTGACAGGTTCATAGTCAGGAATCCCGAAGTCATTCTCAATTAAAGGGTAGGAGCAGCGAGCGCCATCGGACCGCGGCTGTGTCGCAGACCAGCCGCAGCAACGTCCGCCCGGTCAAGGGGGTCTGGAACAGTCCGAGCGCCCCCGAGCGCGCGAGGTTGCTGCGACTGACCCTTCCCATTTTTTACCCCAGATCTTTTTACCGTTGCCCCAGACGGGTTTTCAGCGCGGGCCTGATCCTCCGCAGGGTCATCCAGCGCACGGCCAAAGCTCTTGCCCTGGCACGCGCGCCGGGGGTCGACAGGTCAGGCAAGGGACTGAGGGGCAAGGGAATGGAGCCAGAACCTTCTGCGGCTACTTTCATCCCCTGGCCCCTGATTCTCTGAACCTGTCACCCTGTGGTGGGCGAGCGATGCTGTGAACCTGTCACTTCATTGTGTGACCCTCGATTCAGCGATTCTGTGAACCTGTCACTCTATTGTGGGCAAGGGCGGGGCGAGTTTCGGCGCGCGAAACTGTTCGCCTTGGAGGGGTTGGGTCTGGTCTACTCCGGACGTAATCCCGGTCGATCCCGTCGCTGTTCCGCCTTAACGATTTGGCATCCTGGCGGGGGGTGACCGGGCGGGCCAATGACACGGGTCATGTCCTCCAACCCTGTAGAGGACCAGTCGGCGGTGCGGATGGCCGCGCAGTTCGCGACGACGCACTGGAGCACCGTGCTGCGGGCGGGGGATACGGCGTCGCCGGCATCTCAGTAAGCGCTCGAGCAGCTGTGTCGCGGTTATTGGTATCCCCTCTACAGTTACGTTCGGCGACACGGGTTTGGCCCTGAGGACGCCCAGGACGTTACGCAGGAGTTCTTCGCCATCTTTCTGGAAAAAGGCTACCTCGAACGCGCCGACCCGGGCCGAGGTCGGTTTCGGACCTTTCTCCTCTCGTCGATGCAGAACTTTCTTCACAATGTCCGGGATCGATCTTCGCGGCGAAAGCGGGGAGGAGAGTATCAGTTTGTGTCGTGGGATACGGCGGCCTTCGGGGAACGTTACCGGACCGAATTGGTCGAGAGCCTGACTCCTGAAAAGGTGTTCGAGAAGCAATGGGCGGCCGCGCTGCAGCAGCAGGTTATTGATCGGTTGCGGGCCGATTTTCAACTCACCGGCAGGCTGGAATTGTTCGAAGGCCTCAAAGGCCATTTGTGGGCGGAAGACGACGCGGTTCCCGGCGAGCGGTTGTCCGGACGGTCATCTTTTACCCCCCATCTTTTACCGATGCCTCTGCTGTTTCGTCCTGTTTCGTGAGGGAAAGTTCCGCAGCCGCGCCGAAGCACGGTGGTGGGTTCGGCGCGGCAACGGCGATCAGGTGGTGTGGGGGCGGTCGAGGTTAAGCCAGTTGACGCCGACTTTCTTGAGGGCGTAGCCGGTTTCCTGGAGGTAATTGCCGTAGCTCATCATCCAGTGGAACCCTTTCATTTCGCGGAGGAGAGTCTCGGCGGAACAGTCGAACTGGACATCGATCTGCGACCGGCAGATGTCCAGGAACGGGTTGGCGGCGATTTTGCCGGCGAACCCGACCCATTTCCGGCTGGCGAAATCGGGCACGATATTGGTGACGACCTGGCCGAGGCGCATTTCGACTTTGGGCGCGGCGCCATAGTCGGACTCGAAATGGGTGAGGATTTTGGCGGGTTCGAGGTTTTTGCCATCGAGTTTTCGCGGAGCGGTGCAGTGGGCGAGGGTGACGAGGTTATCGTAGGGATAAGTCGGGTCGTTCAGGAACACGGGTTTGCCGGAGATGTAGTGGAGCAGGATGCCCGAAGGGATGACGACGAAATCCGATTCACAGAAGGCCAGGTAACCGTCGTCGTTCAGCAGGCTGAGCGGCAGGCAGGCCGTGGTTTCGGACATGGGCATGACGGTGCCCATGCAATGGTTGATGGTGAGGGCATCCGTGCCGGCGGCATCGAGGATGTCCTTGAAGACCTCGTTGAGGACGAAAGCGCGCTGGACAAAGCCGCGGTCCGTTTCGAGGGAGACACCGCGTTGTTTGAGATAGCGGTTGGCGGCGGCGTCGCACTCGCTGACCAGGCGCTGGTCCTGGCGGGCTTCCTGGAGCCGTTTGCCGAGGGCGTCGTAGGGAAAATCGACGATATCCATGCGCCAGATGTTCCGGGTTTTGTCGGGGGCGTCCTGGCCGCCGTCACCCCAGCCGCTGGCGCCGCCGATGGCGACGATTTTTTTGCCGAGGGTGTTCTTCAGGCCGTGGAGGGCGCGGAGGCGCCAGAGGACCTCTTCGTGGCGGTCGACGACGACGTCCTGGATATCCATGCCGGGCTGACCAAACTCATCGACGGTTTTGCGGAGGTATCGGTTATGGGCGATTTCGTACCAGAGATAGGCGGGGCCGGTGCGGTGCCGGACGAACATGATCGTCCATTTTTTGGGGTCGGTAAGCTGCTCGAGCAGGTTCAACCACCCGCCGGCGGCGTACATCAGGAGAACGTCATGATCGCCTTTGACGATCTGGTCGACTTGCTCCGTGTTCTTGACCGCGGCCACCGGCCGGACTTCGAGCGGGAACTCGGCGGAAGCCGACATTTTTTTCAATTCGGATTCGATCCGGGCTTGTTCCTCGGCGGCTTTTTGATCGGAGTGGACGCTGCCCCAGTTGCGCCAACTGGTGGCTTCGCGGCGTTGCGGGGTGTCGTAGACCAGCACCGGCTGGACTTTGAGCGGGAGTCGCCGGGGGGCGGGGCGGTTGGCGCGGGCGACCGCGCCGGCGGCGCCGACGGCGAAGCTGGGAAGCATGAGGGTGCCCAGAGTGGCGGTGCCGACCCCGGCGATGAAGTTGCGGCGGGTCACGCCTTGGGTTCCAGGGAGAGCGAAGCGTGCGGCGCCGCAGCAGCCACAACCGGGAGGATGAAGATGGGGTGTCATGGGTGAATTGATGAGGTTAAGTTCGATATCGACATGCGGATCTGTTGGATGAGTAGGGATGATGGGCGGTTGAGGAGTATATGACAAGTCAATACGTGACGCCCGAAGGCTTCGGGCTTTCGCCAGGAGGTTGTCGACCGCGCGGATTCGGGGTGGAACAGCGAAGAGATCCGTTGAAACCGCTGGCGGTTGTGAATTGCGGGCTTGGCAGGGTTGGATCGCTTGGGAATACTCCGCGCGGTTGCCGAGACGACGGCAGCGTCGCGGGCACCGATACTCGATCATGACCTCCGAAGCACTATTTGCCCGCGAAATCTACACCCGCCTCCACCGGTCCATCGGTGAGGTTATTCAAGGCCAATCAGACACGGTACGCCAGATGTTGGCGGCGTTTGCCGGGGGTGGACACGTGCTGTTGGACGATTATCCGGGGACGGGCAAGACCACGATGGCCAAGGCGCTGGCCCGGGCGATTGACGCCCGATTCACACGGGTGCAGTTCACGCCGGATCTGCTGCCTTCGGACATTCTGGGGGTGGCGATCTA
>JAHDYP010000223.1 GCA_023383055.1 Verrucomicrobiota bacterium
TGGGTTTTGCCACGGATATCGGCAGCCGGACCTCGCACACGGCGATCATGGCCCGTTCGCTCCAGATCCCGGCTGTGGTCGGCCTGCGCGATGCCAGCACGCAAATCGAGTCGGGGCAGGACGTGCTGCTCGACGGTTTTCATGGCCTGCTGATTCTGAATCCGACGGACCAGACCCTGTTCGAGTACGGGGAGTTGGCGCAGAAACAGGTCAGACTCCAGGAGAAACTCCGTGAGTTGCGCGCGGAACCGGCGGTGACCCTGGACGGCTTTCGGCTGATACTCTCGGCGAACATGGAGCGGGCCGGCGACGTCGAGGCGGTGCTGAACTGCGGCGCCGAGGGAGTGGGACTGTTTCGCACCGAGTTCCTGTTCCTGAATCGCGACACCCTGCCCACCGAAGAGGAGCAGTACGACGTGTACCGCCGGGTGGCGTCCGGGCTCAAGGCCCATCCGGTGGTGATCCGGACGCTGGACCTCGGCGGCGACAAGTTCGTATCGCACCTGAACATGCCGCAGGAGATGAATCCGTTCCTGGGCTGGCGGGCGATCCGGTTTTGCCTGCAGGAGACGGAGATTTTCCAGGTGCAATTGCGGGCGATCTTGCGCGCCAGCGCCGAAGGCAACATCAAGCTGATGTACCCCATGATCTCCGGGGTGGACGAACTCAGGCAGGCCAACCAACTGCTCGACCAATGCCGCAACGAACTGCGCTCCGCCAACATCCCGTTTGACCCCGCCATGGAAGTGGGGGCCATGATCGAGGTGCCCTCGGCGGTCCTGGTGGCGGACGCCCTGGCCCGGCAGGCCGACTTCTTCAGCATCGGCACCAACGATCTGATCCAGTACTCGCTGGCCGTTGACCGGCTCAACGAGCGGATCACGCATCTGTATGAACCGACGCATCCGGCCATCCTGCGGCTGATCAAGGCCACGGTCGACGCCGCTCATCAGCGCGGCATCTGGGTGGGCGTGTGCGGCGAGATGGCGGGCGACCCCGTGTTGGTGCCGCTCCTGCTGGGTTTGGGAGTGGATGAACTGAGCGCGGCGGTGATGGTGGTGCCCAGGATCAAGTTCCTCATCCGCCGCGTCAAACTGAGCGAAGCCCGTGATCTGGCCGACTTCGCCCTCCAATGTGAATCCGGCGCGGAGATCCTGGCGCGATGCCAGGCGCTGATCCGCGAGGTGGCGCCGAGTCTGGCGGAAGATTGAAATGAAAGTGATCATACTCGCGGCCGGTTACGCCACCCGCCTATACCCGTTGACCCTCACCCGGCCGAAGCCCCTGCTCGATGTGGCCGGCAAGCCGATGATCGATTACGTGCTGGATAATCTGGCCACCATCGATGGCATCGAACGGGTTTACGTCGTGACCAACGCCAAGTTCGCCGGCCAGTTCCAGGAGTGGGCCGACGCCCGGCATCGCCAGCAACCCCGGCTCCAGTTCACCATCGTCAACGACGGTTCCACCGACGAGACGAACAAGCTGGGCGCCATCGGTGACCTGCATTTCGTGCTCGATCGCGAGCGGGTGGAGGACGATCTGGTGGTGGTGGCGGGCGACAATTTGTTCAGCGAGGCGCTGACCGATTTTGGGCGGTATTGCCGCGGGAAACAGGCGCCCGTGCTGGCGGTCTACGACGTGGGCAACCTGGACGAGATCCGGAAATACAATGCCATCACCATCGATGGCGAACGCCGCATCACCTATTTCGAGGAGAAACCTCAAAACCCCACCAGCACCGTCACCGGGATCGCGCTGTACTATTATCCCCGGACCATCCTGCCCCTGATCCGCCAGTATGTCGCCGAGGGCCACAACACCGATCAGCCAGGACGCCTGGTGCAATGGCTCTACCCCCGCATCCCGTTCTACACCTGGGCGGTTCCCGGTCTCTGGTTTGACATCGGCTCGAAGGAAACCCTCGAGGAAGCCAACCGGATTTTTGCCCGCCCTGAGCCCGGCGCCTGCCCCGGCGCCACCGGGCCGCTGCCAAAGCCGAGCACCGAAACCTGATCGGAACCATCCGATTGCCGCTCGCCTACGGATTTCGAACGTGACCACAACCTCGCCACCAAGGAACCACCTATGAACTCCACATTCACCCGCCGTCAATTTCTGGGAACCACCTTGACCGGAGCCCTGGCCGGATCGGCCTGGGCGGCCCGGGGCGCCGACGTGCCGGGGCCGCGCAAACTGAAGCTGGGGCTCATCGGGAGCGGTTGGTACGGGATGGTGGACGTCCAGGCTGCGTTCAAGGTGGGCGGCGTCGAGGTGATCGCCATCTGCGACGTGGACACCCAGCACCTCGAGGAGAGCGCCGCGAAAATCGAGTCGGCCCAGGGCAAACGGCCGCTGACCTTCAAGCGCCATGAGGATTTGCTGCGCGTGGAGGAACTCGAGGCGGTGATCATCGCGACCCCGCCCCACTGGCATGCCCTCCAGTTCATCGCCGCGCTCGAGCGCGGCCTGGATGTCTACTGTGAAAAGCCCCTGGCCTATGACCTCCGTGAAGGACGGGCGATGGTCGAGGCGGCGCGCCAGAGCGGCCGGATCATCCAGATCGGTTTTCAACGCCGCCAAAGCCCCGCCATCCGCCAGGTGCGACAATACCTCGCGGAGGGCAAGGCCGGCCGCATCGTGCAGGTCGAAGCCCAGATCAACTACCAGGCCGGCATGCGCGATACCACCCCGCAACCGTCGCCCGCCACCCTGGATTGGGACTTGTGGTGCGGGCCGGCGCCGAAGCTGCCCTATTCCCCGCAGGTGGGGCATTTCGCCTGGCGCCTCGAAAAGGAGTACGGGCACGGGCACCTGGTGGATTGGGGGATTCACCTGATCGATGGGGCCCGCTGGGTGATGGGCGCCACCTCGCCCCAAGTGGTTCAGGCCGCCGGCGGCAATTTCCATTTCAAACAGGAGATCACCACGCCCGATACGCTGACCGTCCAATGGCAGTTCCCCGAGTGCCTCCTCACCTGGCGCCATCGGATCTGGGGAGCCGAGGAATTTGCGCCCGAGGTCAACAACGGCATTTTCTTCTACGGCGAAAAGCAGACCGTCTTCGTCACCGACGATCGCTGGATCGCCATCCCGCGCGGCAAAGGCAAGGAACGCCAGGTCCACGAAGCCAAGGCCGATCTCGGCGTCCTGCACATGGCCGAGTTTCTCGAGGCCGTGCGCACGCGCACACAGCCGGGCTGCACCACCGAGGATGGCTACCGCTCGACCGCCGCCGTCCAGTTGGGTGCGATCGCCTACGAGACCGGTTCGAAGGTCCACTGGGACGCCGGCGCGGAGCTGATCCGGGAGAACCCCGCCGCGGCGCGGTTGCTGAAACGCGAGTATCGCGCGCCGTGGCGGCATCCGGGCTGATCCGAATGGCGATTACAGCACGCGCGCCAGCGCGTCCGGACCTGACTTGGTAGAGACTCCGCTGCCGCGGGTCCCCAACATTCGCTGTCGAACCCGTCCACAACACGCAGAAGATGTTAATCCGGCCCCTCCATCTCCGGCTGCTCAATCCATCGTTCGCCGTAGGTCGATGAGCAACTGATCCGCCGCATCCACCCGAATCAACCCCGTCCGGGGGAATTCAAGGTCGAGAATCACGTACACGCTGATGGCTATGATGAGGGCAAACCCCAGCGTGTGAATCCAACTGCGCGCCCGGCTCCCGGACATCGCATAGCCCGCCAGCATCGAGCTCATCAGCGCGAGCGCCCCGAGCATGATGTAAATAATCCCCGGCGGATGCATCTGAGTGACCGCGGTGCGGGTCGAGGCCAGGTCGAACATCGCATTCAGCGCGGGCAGAACCTGCGCCGTCAACGGACCCGGTGACTCCTGGCAGGCCGCGACCGCCCGACTCCAGATGCCCCCCTGCAGGGCGTTGGCCTTTGCCAGTTCGCCCATGGCCGCGGCCACATCGGGCATCTTGGCGTAGGCGGCCAGTCGCCGGTCCAGGTATTGGCGGAACAACTCGCGGAGCTCCGTTCGGGCCTCGGCCGAAAGCAGGTCCAGCCGCAGCCACGCCGTCCCGATCGCGTTCGACTCCTCCACAATCAATTGCCGACGCTGGTCAAACCGCGAAGCCGCCCCGGAGAAGGTGAACGCAACCAGCAAACCCATCAGCGCAAATACCGCGCCTTCCACCGCTCCGAGGCCCGCCCGCGAGCTTTCCTCACTTTGCCCCCGTTGCTGGCGTCCGAGCCGCCAGCCCAACTCCAGCAGCAGCACCATCCCCAGAAACATGGCACCGGCAAATAGGATGGAAGATTGTGTGGTATGCATACCCGGCTTCTCGCAACTTTCGCGGCTGAGTGTTGGCAGCTAATCCCGCGTGAAACAAGCCTTCGTTCACTCGCCTCGTCATCACGTCATAGCCCTCCACTCGCCCCCTTCAGTCCAATACCAGAGGACCCCTTCACCGGCCATCCAGGGTACGAAGAAGCGGCGCGCCTGCCGGTAAGAATAGCGACAATCCCCTCGATTCTCCGCATCCGCCATCAGACCCCCTTCAGGCACTGGAACTTCAATAGGTCGACCGGTCTACGGGTCCAGCACCGGGCTGCGGTCCAAATGCAGTGTTTCCACATCCCGCGTGCCCTGGGTTACTCGCAGGTAAACATTTCCATCGCCACCAATCATGATCTGCAACCAACCCAGGATCGCACCATACAATCCGCAAAACAGCAGCGTCGAAGTCAACAGCGTGGACGACATCAACGGCTGCAGTGCGTCCGTGCCCCACTGCGTTCCCCTGGCCACGCTTACGGCCCGCGCGGTCGTGGACTGATACGCCGGAATCAGCGGCACCGCACCAACCCCCAAAGCGATCAGCGCCAGAAGCCCATGCTCGCGCAGCTCCCTCTGAATCAGCGTTCTCATGAAGCCACCGCCGTTTCCGACAGAATGAACGATTTCTCCCCTCGACCCGTTCCGGCCGAGAAACGCAAAGACACATCCGCGCGGCACGTCCAGATCCAGTCCGTGGACCGCGGGACGCTCGCCGAAATAGCAGGTGAGACCACGCGTGCGTATGACCAGTTCGGTGTTCATGATTCGGTTTTCCCTCCTTGGCCGGTGTTCCATTGGGCGAGTTTGGCTTCGAACGCCTCCCGCAGTTCCTCCGGCGTAAAGTCCATCACCATGGCCTCGCCAATCAACGCGTTCAACATGGGCTCCAGCCGCCGCTTTCCTTCCGTGCGCGTGAACAGCTTCCGCTTGCGGGCGATCACCACGCCCCGTCCGGCGCGCGCATCCACCAACCCCTCGCGAGCCAGCTCCGCGTAGGCCCGGGCGACCGTGTTCGGGTTGACCACCAGTTCCTCGGCCAGGGCACGGACGCTGGGGAGCGGATCCTCGACGTTCAACTGGCCGGCGACCACGGCCTGGCGGACCTGCTCGGCGATCTGCCGATAGATCGGAGTGGTGGAACCGGTTTGGATGACGAATCGGAGTGCCATAGCAACTGTACGCATACACTTAGTACAGTTGGGGACCGTTGTCAACCCGCGTTTTGCTTCGGAGTTGACAACTGCAAAATTCGCACGCCACGCCCACCCGTAAAACCTTCTTCGACTCGATGGCGGACTACCGCGCCTGGTGCGAGACGTACCTGCCGGAATATTTCGGATTCAAGCGCGCCCCATGACGCCGCGTCCGGACTTCCACCCGCTGCAGGCGAAGGAAATCGCTCGCGTGGATATTTTCCCGGCCCGTTCCGCCGAGAATGGGCGTCGCATCGTGGCCGCCTTGCGCAAGATCGATTTTGACATCGGACCTGAGCTCGAGGGCGACATGATGGCCAGCAAACGGGCCAGCGGACGTCAGAAAGACCGGATCGAACTGCCGCTCCTGGAGAGCTTCCGGCAGGAGTACGAAAAGCGCCACACCTCTCCCTTGCGCTCGGCTGCCGATATCGCGGGAGAGCCAGCGCGCGATCAGCGCGATCCGCCGTAAACCCACTGCGCCGGATCCAAGGTCCCACCCCCTGAACCTGTCCCCAGCCGGTCGAGCGCACGATGAACTGCCGCCTGACCGTGAATCGGCAGTACGACGGCGGTACCAAGGCCATGGGGGCCGGTTGGATTGCCTTGCCGACGGGGCGGCATCGGCTACCCTGTCGTCAAGCGCCTTCTTCCTTGCGAGCGAGTTGATCAACGCGTGACCGTCGGCCTGGTTTTGTGGCTGGTTTGCGGCCTGGCGATGGTGGGCCTGTTTACCGCAAGTTGCGGCGGCTCGCGCCCGGTGTCGGAGGACGAGTTCGCCCGGCTGATGAATGTGGGGAAGAACTACTACGACAAGGGGGAAGCGCAGCGGGCGATCGCGCCATTTGCGGAAGCCGTGGCGATCAACCCGGTGGATCGCGACGCGCGATTGAACCTGGCGAACGCCTATCTGCTGGCGGGCGACGCCACGAACACGCTGGTCCAGGCGGCGGTGGCGGTCGATCTCGATCACAACTCCGCCGCGGCGCATTACCTCCTCGGCTGCGGTCATCTGCGGTTGCGCGAGTTCCAGCCGGCGGTCAAAGCTCTCCAGACCGCGCGCGATCTGAATCCCAAGATCGGCGCCGTCACCTTCCAGCTTGGCCGGGCGCATCAAGAACTGGGTCAATACGAGCCCGCCATCGCCTTGTTCCAGGAACTGGCCGGATTCGAACCCGAACATCCAGCCGTCCATTACGTCCTCGGCCAGGCCTTGATCCGGGCCGGGCGACAGGATGAGGGCGGCGCTTCGCTCGAACGGCATCGCCAATTGCAGGCCGAACGTGCCGGCACCATCGACGAGGCAAAACTCGAGCGGTGCGAACATACCCTGGCGCAGGCGCCGTTCATCCTCGAGCAACCTCCGGTTCCCGGCATCCGCGTGACCTTCACGGATGCCACGGCGGGCATGCTCGCCGGCGCCGAGCGTTACCAGGGTCCCCTCGAAGCCATCGACTACCATCGTGACGGTCGGAACAGCCTGTTTGTCTCCGAGGGCGAGGAAGGCTTCCGGTTGTTGATCAACTCGAACGGCACCTTCCAGCCGCACACGCAGCTCCTGCCCAAAATCGCAGGGGCGACCTATCACCGCTGCCTGGTGGCCGATCTCCAGAACGATCGTTACGAGGACATCCTGGTGCTGGGCGATCAGGGCTCGCACCTGTTCCGCATGGCCACCAATGCCCAGGCCTTCGATTCGACCACGTTTTCCCGAATGACCCAGGTCAAGGCGATCGATGGCGTTCTGGTCGACATCGATTTCACCGGGAACCTCGATCTGGTGGCGGTCAACCAGGATCGCCAGGCCCTCACCGTCATGCGCAACCGCGGCCGCCTCTTCTTCAGCGACACCACCGCCACCTCCGGCGTCCCCGCCTCCGTCACCGGCGCCGGCCGGGTCGCCGTCGATGACTGGGACAACGACGATCTGCTGGATGTGGTGGTGACCCGCGAAGGCCAACCGCCCTTGCTGTTGCTCAAGGAACGCGGCGGCCCGCTGGTTCCCGCCGAAACCCCCGCCGACTGGCCGGTGGCGCATGCGCTGGTCTTCGGTGATTTCAACAATGATCTGCGGTCCGATCTGGTGCTGGCCGCCCCCCGGCAGCTGGTTATCGCTTACAATAGCCTCACCAACCTGACCATCCTCCCGATGCGGAGCGAGACCGTGCGCGGATTGTTCACTTTGGATTTTGACAACGACGGCTGGCTGGACCTGGTGGCGTACGGCGACGGCCTCCAGGTGTGGCGTAACCTCGGCCGCGCCGGGTTCGAGGAGGTCACCGCCGCCCTCAAACTCGATCAACTCCGTGGCACCGTGGAGTCGTTGACCACGGCGGACTTCGATCTGGATGGCGATACCGACCTGGCCGTCAGTATCCAGGGGCAGGGACTGCGCCTGCTGCGCAACGACGGCGGCCACGCCAATCTCCAGCTCAAGGTCCGGCTGCTGGGGAACCGGTCCAATGCCAGCGGCATCGGCACGCGCGTCGAGGTCACCGCCGGCGGGCTGCGGATCGGCCGGCGGGTCATGCGCCTGCCCATCGAGATCGGCGTCGGACAACACGCCAAACTCGAATCGCTCAACGCCCGGTGGCTGAACCTCAGCCTCAACAACGTCGACGTCCAGGTCGATCCACGCTCAACCGTGCCGCTCCTCGAACTCTCCATCCCCGAGGGATCGTGCCCTTATCTCTACGCGTGGAATGGCGAAACCTTCGAGTTCGTCACCGATCTGCTCAGCGCCGCACCCGCCGGGCTGCGGATTTCCGATGACCGCTTCGTCGAGGCCGATCCCGACGAATTCGTCTGGCTCGGCGACGAGGACCAACTGCCGTCCCTGGACGGCGCGCGGGTGCTGCAAATCACCGAGGAACTGCGCGAGGTGCTCTACCTCGATGCCGCCCAGCTTGTGGTCGTGGATCACCCCGCCGATACCGAGGTCTATCCGACCAGCAAGATGGTCCCCGGGCGGCCCTTCCCGCCGCACGGAATCGTGACGTTGCGCCAGCCCGTGGCCTTGCGCTCGGCGATGCGCAGCGACGGACTGAATGTCACCGAACTGCTCCAGGAGGCCGATCATCGATTCGTCTCCCCCGTCCGGCTCCGGCCCGAGCCGTTGCGCGGCCTGGCGGAACCTTACGCCATCACGCTCGATTTTGGACCGCTCGAGGTCGAGCGCCCGCTCGTGCTCGGCATCACGGCCTGGCTGCGCTTTGGCGGCGGACTGGCCAATGTGGCTGGCTCGCTCGATCCCGAATTGCCCTTTCCCTTCCCCACACTCGAGGTCGAGGTTTCTCCCGGGATTTTCGAGCCGGTGGACGTGATGGTCGGCACTCCCGCCGGGAAGACCAAACGCATGGTGGTGGATCTGGACGGGAAACTGCCCGCCGGCAGCCGCCGGCTTCGGCTCGCCACCGCCTATGAACTGCATTGGGATCAAATTGTCCTGCTCGAAAAGGCGGACCCGGCCGATACGCGGCTGACGCATCTGGAACCGGACGTGGCCGAGCTTTATTGGCGCGGGTTCAGCGATTTCGCGGATCTGCCCTGGTACCGGCCGCTCACGCCGGTGTTTGACCAGCCGCGCCCCAACCCGCTCTGGCGCATCACCCCCATGGGCTGGTGCACGCGCTACGGCGATGTCCGCGAACTGGTGCGACAGCGCGACGACGCACTCGCGCTGCTGAATGGCGGCGACGCGCTGACGCTGAGCTTCAGTGACGACCGCCTGCCGCCCAAACCGGAGGGTCACCGCCGCGCGTTCTTCCTCTATTCATCCGGTTGGGACAAGGACTCCGACTTCCATTGCGCCAAGGGTTGGCTGGTCGATCCCATCCCGTGGCATGGCATGGACGATCAGCGTTACGGCCAGGAACCGCGCCCGGTCATCGACGGCGACTGGTGGATCAAGCAGTACAACACCCGGTGGGTCGGCCCCCGAACCTTGCTCCGACCCGAATGACCGGCCGGCTACCGCCGCTTGTCCGGGTAGGGCGGCGGCGGCGTCAGTTTCACCCCACGGGTCTGGAGCGCGGCCAGCACTTCGGCGATGGCACGATCGAGCTGATCGTC
This sequence comes from Verrucomicrobiota bacterium, assembly GCA_023383055.1. Lineage (GTDB taxonomy): Bacteria > Verrucomicrobiota > Verrucomicrobiia > Limisphaerales > JAHDYP01 > JAHDYP01. The sequence continues at coordinate 9,564 of JAHDYP010000223.1, forward strand.
GGCCCCGGCAAACTCCCGCGCCGGATCGTTGTCGACGACGATGTCCGGTTCCACGCCGGTGCCTTCCATGATCCAGTCGCGGCCCTCGAGGTCGTAGCGGGAGAACTCGGGTTTGTTCAAATACCCGCCGTCGAGCAACGGCGACTTGTACCACGGGTTGACCCAGATGGCGTCGACGCCGAGGTCGCGAAGGTAGGGCAGACGGGCACGCAACCCGGCGATGTCGCCGGTGCCGTCGCCGTTGCCGTCGGCGAACGAGCGCGGGTACACCTGATAGACGACACCTTGACGCCACCACGGTGCGGGCGTAGGTGAGGCGGTGGCGGACGAACTGGTGGCGCTCACGCGTCGACCCACAGCGCCTGGCGCGTGATCGGGTCGAACACGTGCAGGTTCTCCGTCGACACGGCGACCTCGAACGGTTCGCCGACGCGGACCCGCGACCGCGGGCTGAAGCGGCCGACCGTGTTGGCGTCGGCCGCTCCACGCTCCTCCACCGCGTCGGG
>JAHDYP010000224.1 GCA_023383055.1 Verrucomicrobiota bacterium
GGTCGCGGACATCCTTGAACGACTCGCCCGTGATCAGTTGTCCGGAAGCGTCGATCGCCTGGCCATGTTCCGTTTCGCGCCAGAGGCCGAGCGCGTTGAAGTGTTCGAGCGCAAGGCCCAGCGGGTCCATCCGGGAGTGGCACGAGTGACAAAGCGGGTTGCTGCGGTGGGCTGCCATTGCTTCGCGCATGGTCGGACGGCGGTCCTTGAACTCCTTTTCCGCCGCTTCGAGCTCGGGAATATCGGGCGGTGCGGGCGGTGGAGGGGTGCCGAGGATGTTATCCAGGATGAACATGCCGCGTTTTACCGGCGAAGTCCGGGTCGGGTTGGAGGTGACCGTCAACAGGGTGCCCATCGTCAGCACGCCGCCCCGGGGGCTCTCAGGTGGCAGGGTGATCCGGCGCATTTTGTTGCCTTCGACACCGGGGACGCCATAGAAGTCGGCAAGTTTTTCGTTGAGAAAGGTGTAATTGCTGTCGAGGAGTTCGAGGATCGGCCGGTTTTCGCGCAGGATATGGGCGAGGTACAATTCGGACTCCTGGCGCATAGCCAGGCGCAGGGATCGATCCAATTCGAGGCGTCGATTTTGCCCTTCACGCCGGAACACGGCCCGCTCGTTCAAGGAAACACCCTCCACGTCGCGGGCCTGGAGCCATTGCCCGGCAAAACTCTCGATGAGGGCATCCGAGCGCTGGTCGCGAATCATCCGGTCGACTTGCTGGGCCAGGTTCCGCCGCAGATCACCCCGCTGAGCAAGTTCGATCAATTCCTGGTCGGGCATGGTGGACCAGAGGAAGTAGGAGAGGCGTGAGGCGAGGGCGTATTCATCGAGAGGCGAATGGGCCTCGCCTGCTTGCACGGGAGGGGAGTCTTCAATCCGAAAGATAAACCGCGGCGAGGCGAGGATGGCGATCATGGCCTGACTGACGCCAGCTTCGAAGCTGCCGCCGGGCTCGGAGTAGATCGTCTCCGCCAGGGCGGTGAGCCGGTCAACGGTCATTTGATCCACCGGACGGCGAAAGGCGCGGTTGGCGAAGCGTTCCAGTATCTGGCGGGCGTAAGCGTGACGAGCTTCCACCTCCGGCGGCGGCGTCCCCTTGAAGAAGAAGCGGTCGGGTTTATCGCCTGAGGCTTTCGGAACTGACTTGTCTACAATGGTTTCCGCCGCCTGGAGATATTTTTCGAACAGGAGCGGCGAAATGGTCAGAACGTCGCCCACCGTGTCGAATCCGTAACCGGTGTCGTCGGGCGGGAATTCTTCTAGGGTGTTGTAGTCGATCCCCATCAGGTCGCGAATGGTGTTGCGGTACTCCACCCGGTTTAGGCGGCGCAGAGTGACCCGGCCGGGATCGGGATCGGCGGGGTCAATCCGGAACGCATCAAACTTGATCCAGTCCACGAGGGTGCGGATTTCATCGGCGGATGGTTGGGGCTGTTTGTGAGGGGGCATGATGCCCGCGCGGACATTCTTGAGCACCGCCAGCCAGAGGGTGTGGTCCGCAATTAAGGACTCCTCGGAGTCGTGGGTGTCGAACGCGAGTTTCCCGCGGCTCATGCCATCGCCGTGGCAGTCGTAACAGTATTGGATGAGAAAGGGTTCAACCGACCGCTGGAAGGGCGAAGCGGGGTTGCTGGCGTCATTCGTCCCGGCTTCGAGGCCCGCAATCAGCAACGGGAAAAGGACGAATCGCGCGCACCGGACAACGCGACCGGTGGCGCGGAGGCGGTCCGTTGGCTGGGGGACCGGTAGGTTCCAGATGGACATCGAGGTTTACTTATACTCACTATTACGGAAATGGCCAGCTGGAATTGTGTTGGCGCCCAGTTTTTCAGAACTCGTTGGGGGGTGGTGGGTTGGGTGGGACTCGAACCCACGGCCAACGGCTTAAAAGGCCGCTGCTCTACCACTGAGCTACCAACCCGAAGTGATTTGAGATCGGTTTGTGGTTCCGCAGCGTGTGCTGACGCGGGATCCGACCTGACCCAAATCCGAGGGGGTGAAGCTAGCCAACGCCCGGGAGGCAGGCAAGTCCTTTCCCGACTGGAAGCCTTGACTCTGATCGGGCGGGTGGTTATCCGTCAATTCGAGCGTCACTGGGTGATCGATCCATGACCAAGTTCGCTGGGGACGGGCGGGGTGGTGTTTGGCGGAGAACCCGGGCTTCAGGTTGTCCGCTAACTGATGGTGAAACCAGAACTTAGGGCGACTGGGTTGGGATACCTTCTGCTGGCATTGCCGGTGGCGGCGGTGATTCTGTTTTTCTTTGAGCCCCTGGGCAAGGGGTCGGCGGGTGCCACCCAATGGCGGGTTCTGCCGGGAGTCGAGCAGGTGGAGGGCATATTCGGTTTGGTGACCGGGTTTGTACTTTTCTATGCGTTTCAGCGCCGGTTTTGGCCACGGTCGGAGGGGGAGACGCGGGCGTTACGGAGCGCGGTTTATCTGGTATTGCTGGAGGCTTTGATCCTGCGATTGACGCACGATGTGGGGGTTTACTTTCAGGGGGAGTGGGGATTTCCGCGAGAGGAGGGCTGGCTGCGGAGTCCCTGGTTTTTCGCTCCGGCTTTGGCGGTGGTGTTGTTGGGATGGCGTTACGGGGTGCTGTTGAGTCTTAGCGGGGTGTGGATGTTTGTGTTGCTGGCGCGTCCGGGGCTTTTATCGTTGGTGGCGGCGGTTTTGGGATCGATGGCGGCGGTGCTTTGGCTGCGGCGGTCGACGACGCGTAGCCGGGTGCTGCGGGCGGGGCTGTGGTCAGGGGCGTTGGTTTCGTCATGCATCCTGTTGGGTGAGTTATTGTCGGGGTCGGGAGATCCGACCCGTTGCGTGCGGTTGGTGGGGATCGCCCTGGGGGTGGGTTTTGGGAGTGGCATTCTGCTGCTGGCGTTTTTGCCATTTGTGGAGTGGGCATTGGGTGAGTTATCGGATGTGAGTCTCACCGAGTATGGGACGGATCATCGGTTATTGGATGAGTTGCGGGAGCGGGCGCCTGGGACCTGGAATCACACCTTGAACGTGGCGGATTTGGCGCGACAGGCGGCGGGGGCGATTGGTGCGCGGGCATTGTTGTGTCACACGGCGGCGTTGTTCCACGACATCGGCAAGCTCCATCGGCCGGAGGTGTTTGCGGAGAACATCGATGGAGCGTCGCCGCACGATGAGATGGAGCCGGGCGAAAGCGCGCGGTTAATCATTGAGCATGTTACGCAGGGGCTGGAGTTAGCGCGGAAGCATCGGTTGCCGCGGCCGTTCCGGTCGATCATCGTCGAACATCATGGTTGTTCTTTGGTGCGCTTTTTCTACGCCAAGGCGGTCAAATTGGCTGCGGAAGGAGAGCATACCACGATCGCGGAGGAAGACTTTCGGTATCCAGGGCCGCCGCCTTCGTCCAAGGAATCGGGGATTATTTCGCTGGCGGACGCGGTGGAGGCGGCGACACGGTCGATGGGTGATTCGTCTCCCGGGGAGATTCGCGAAGTGGTCCGCCACTTGATAGCGGAGCGGGTGGCGGAGGGCGAGTATGCATCGTGCCCGCTGACCCTGGCTGAGTTGGGGCAGATTGAAGCGTCTTTTCAGGCGTGGTTGGCGGCGCGTTGTCACAAGCGGCCGGCTTACCCGCAGGCGGAACCGGTGTCGTCGGCTCAGGGCGCGGGTGTGGGTTGAGGGAACCGGCATGGTTTTGCGGATGGTTTCTTTGGGGTGAACGATTGCACTGGTGTCGGCTGCGCGGCAGTTCTTGCGTCGTGGGCCGAGATGAAGTATGGGTTTTCGTCATTCAGCCCCAGGTTTGGTCCAGCCGGTTCGGCCGGGGTCTGTTCCGGGGTCAAAATGTGCGAAGAAATAGACAATTATGGTGCGGCCAACGGCGACCGTTGCCGGGCAAGTTACGCCGCATGCATTACCCGGGCTTCTTGAGCGGAATGGCTACCGCCGGGGTCCGGGCAGTCCAGTGGTATCACGAGCTATGCAACTCCATCATCCGCTAGGGTTGGAATTCTTCGAGCACCGCGACACGATTCGCAGGTTGCGTGACGAGAGCGATGGATTCCGCCAATTAGCCGAAGAATATCATGCCATCGACCGGCGGGTCTGTCTGATCGAGCGAGCCTTTGAGGTCGCCACCGACGAGGAGACTGAAGCGCTGAAGAAGCGGCGTCTCTGGTTGAAGGACGCGCTGTATCGCGAAATCCGCAAGGCCGCGCAACCGGCCTGATTCGATGCCGTGACGCGACGGGTTCGGGTTTCCCCGAACTCGAAGGGTGGTGTTGTGTCTTTGAGGGGCAGGATATGGGGCGTGGGAGAACTGGGGAGGCGGACAGTGGTTTACAAGGGGTTTGGGTGCTGGTAGAAACCAGCCGTGCCTGATTTGTGCAGTTCCTTGTGGCGAGAGCTCAAGGCCAGGCAGCGTCTGATCCTGATCGCGGGTCCTTGCGTGATCGAGAGCCAGGGGCTGTGTGGACAGGTGGTGGAGGCATTGAGGCCCATCTGCGAGCGGTTGGGGATCACTTACGTTTTCAAAGCAAGCTTCGACAAGGCAAACCGGACATCGTCGCGTTCTTTCCGGGGACCGGGGTTGGAGGGAGGATTGGCGGTGTTGGAGCAGGTGCGTCGGGATTATGGGGTGCCGGTATTGACCGATGTGCACACGGAGCGACAGGCGGAACTCGCCGGCCGGGTGGTGGATATCCTGCAGATTCCGGCCTTTTTGTGTCGACAGACCGATCTGATCCAGGCGGCAGTGCGCACGGGTAAGGTGGTCAATCTCAAGAAGGGCCAATTCTTGTCGCCCGCGGAGATGGGGCAGGTGGTCGGCAAGGCGACGGAGGCGGGGGGACGGCGGTTGCTGTTGACGGAGCGAGGGACGACTTTTGGCTATCACAATCTGGTTGCGGATATGCGTGCCATTCCGTTGATGCGGCGGTTGGGTTTTCCGGTGATTTTTGACGCGACCCACTCGGTGCAATTGCCCGGGGGCGGTGGGGATCGGTCCTCGGGGCAGGGGGAGTTGGCTCCGGTGTTGGCGCGAAGCGCGGTGGCGGCGGGTGCGGACGGTGTGTTTATCGAGACCCATCCGAATCCGGCCCGGGCGTTGAGCGATGGTCCGAACATGATCCGTCTGAAGGGGATGGAGCGGGTATTGGCGGACGTGGTCCGGGTTTACGAGGCGGTTCGCGCGTGTCGCGGGGAGCGCGGGATGGCTGCACGATGAGACGAGAACTGAAACGCAAACTGGCCCGGGTGAAGTTATTTCTGTGCGACGTGGACGGCGTTCTGACCGACGGCATGGTGCTGATGGGGAACGGTGTGGAGAGCAAGCGCTTCAGTAATTCGGGAGTATTCGCAATGAGGATGCTGGCGGAATTCGGACATTACGGCCGGTATGCGGCTGGCGGACTTGTCGCCGGTCTGATGCTCTTTGCGGATATCCGCGTTTTGGGTGCGCAGGGAGCGGATGGGTTGCGGGGACCCATTCGTGGTGGTTTCTCGGTGGCGGAGGCGGATCGGGAGACGGGCGCGCGGAAGTACGCGCTCTGGGGGGAGAGCGCGACGCCGTTGACGGCCGAGGAGTGGGAGATTCAATCGCCCCGGCTCGAGTTGTATGGGGCGGACGAGACGACCAATCTGGTCTTCATGCCGAGCCGCTGTAATTACAGTCGAAAGACCCAGCAGATCAGTTCGAGCGAGGCTTTGCGGGTGTGGACCGGGGACGGCTATTTGAGGATGCAGGGAGAAGGCTTCGCCTTGGATTTGGAGGCGCGTCGGCTGTGGGTTTCCAACCGGGTGGAGGCGGTGATCAACAAGGCGTTGTTTCAGAAGAAGGATGGCTTGGAGCCGGTGAGGGGTGCCGGGGAATCGGGCGCGATTCTGGTGCGGTCCGACCGACTGGAGTATGGAACTAACCGGGTGGAGTTTCTGGACGGGGTGCGCGCGGAGGATGCCGATGGCCATCTGGAGTGCCGGCGGTTGGTGGTTGACCTGGTGGCAGATTCGAGTGACGTGCGGGCGCTTGGGGCGGATGGAGCGGTTCGATTTGCCGCCGCCGAGCTCCAGGTTCAGGCGGGTAAGGCGGTTTATGAACCGGCCGAGGGGCGGCTCACGTTGACCGGCGAACCGCATTGGATCTTTCGACAGCGGCCCGGGCGCGCGCGAGTGGTGGTGCTGGAGCGCGACCGGAGGGCATTTGGCGCGGAGGGCGAGGTGCGGATGGAATTGCCGGCAGAGTCGTTTTCCGTGCCGGCCTTTTCCGGGGTGATGACCAACGCGGTCCGGGGTGCGCAGGGGGAGGGGCCGGTACTGGTTTTGGCAGATCGAATGACAGCCGAGCCGCAACCGGGGCAGACCAACCGACACAATGTGTTATTGCAGGGCGGGGTGACGATTCAACAGGGGGAAGGCCGGCTGCGGAGCCGTGAGTTTCTGGTGCAGACCGAGGGAGAGGAGCATACGGTGCGTCGGGCTGAGGCCATGGGGGAAGTGACGATCGAACGGGGTCTGGAGCGGATGAGCTGTGAGCGGGCGGAGTACGACGCTGCGGGCGCCTACGCGGAGTTCAGCGGCGGGGTCGGCTGGCAGACCCGGGAGCGCTCCGGGTCGGCGGACCGGCTGTGGTTGGATCTGGCAGAGAACCATTACCGAGCCGAGGGGGCGGTACGGATGCGGTTTGAGCAGGCCGGGGGTTCGTGGGGAGGGTGGCTGCTTCCCGACGAGGAGACGGGGTCCGACGGGACCGGGGTGAGTAAGGGGGCAGTGGCCGGGGCCGAGCCGACGGAAATCGAGTGCGATCGCTTTGCATACCGTGGTGGTCGGGGGGTGGGGGCGGTTCCCTCGGCCGAGTACGAGGGTAACGTGATTGTGAAGCAGGGGGATCAGTTGCATATGACCTGCAACTCCCTGCGTGCGCAGTTTGACGCGGGGACCAACCAGATCCGATCCGTGGTGGCCGAGGAGCGGGTTGAGCTTCGGGCCGCGGACGGCAGTGGATACCGGCTGGCGAGGGGTGACCGGGCGGTTTACTCGGCGGTTGAGGATGAGGTGCTGCTTACCGGGAGGGAAGGCGTTGAGTTTTTTGTGATCGGGCCGAGCGGTGTAAGTCGCGGGATGGGAAGGCAGGCGGTTTACCGACGGGCGACCGACAGTCTGGTGCTGGCGGGGGATCCGACGATTACGACGCCGGAAGGGGAATTGAAGGGGAGCGAAGTGCGATTGAACCGTCGGGAGGGTGTTTTGTCGGCGACGGGTCCGTGGCGGATTCGCCTGCCTGTTGGGGGGGGCGAGCTGCCACGGTTGCCGGGTCCCTGAAGGGCTGGTCGAAGGTGTGATGAGTGTATTGACAACGCAAGACCTGGTGAAGGCGTACCGTGGGCGACGGGTGGTCAACGGTGTCTCCATCCGGGTGGAACCAGGGGAGATCGTGGGTTTGCTGGGGCCGAACGGGGCGGGGAAGACCACGACTTTCAACATCGTGGTGGGGTTGGTGCGACCCGACGGTGGCCGGGTTCATTTTGGCGAGCGTGATCTGACCCGGTTGGCGATGCACCAGCGAGCACGGTTGGGGATCGGCTATTTGACCCAGGAACCGTCCATCTTTCGGAAGTTAACGGTGGAACAGAACATCCTGGCGATCCTGGAGACCTGCCGGGTGGGACGGGCGGAGCGTCAGCAGCGGCTGCGGTATTTGCTGGAGGAGTTGGATTTGACGCGGCTGGCGAAGAGCCGGGCTTACATGCTAAGCGGGGGGGAAAAACGGCGTCTGGAAATCACCCGATCCTTGGTGACGAGCCCGAAGCTGCTGTTGTTGGACGAGCCGTTCAGCGGCATCGATCCGATTGCCGTTTACGAGGTGCAGAAAATTGTGCGCCGGTTGCGGGAGCGCGGTTTGGGAATCCTGATTACGGACCATAATGTGCGCGAGACGCTGAAGCTCGTGGATCGGGCGTATTTGATTCACAATGGCGAGGTCGTCTATGAAGGGGCGGCGGAAGCGCTGGTGGACGATCCCAAGGCTCGAGAGATCTACCTGGGGCCGGAGTTCAACCTTTAGACAACCCTATGCAGCATCAGACTGTCACGGTGCAGGGCTTTTTCGAGGGCAACACGGCCTCGCTGGGGCTACAATTGGTGGCGGGTGGCCACGGCTTGAGACGCATCATCCGGGAGCCGACGGTGAATCGTCCCGGGCTGGCGTTGGCGGGGTTCACCCGGTATTTCGCCAGCAAACGCATCCAGGTGTTGGGGAGCGCGGAAACCACCTTCCTGCGCTCGCTGCCCGCTGGGGAGCGCCGGCGCCGGTATGCCCGGCTGTTCGCTTACAAGATTCCCTGCTTTGTGTTCAGCCGGAATCTGAATCCGGACCGTGAGTTTCTGGAGGCGGCGGAGAAGGCCGGGGTGCCGGTGTTTCGTTCGCCGCTGATCACGATGCGGTTCATCAATCTGGCGACCCTGGCGTTGGAGATGATGTTTGCGCCGTGGTCGATCGAGATGGGCAGCATGGTGGATATTCTGGGGGTGGGGGTGATCATCCGGGGCGAGAGCGGGATTGGAAAGAGTGAGTGCGTGCTGGCTTTGATCGAGCGGGGGTACTGTCTGGTCTCGGATGACGCCACCCGGGTGACCCTGATCGAGAATCGGGAGGTGGTCGGTTCCAGCAAGGAAATCACGCGGAACCACATGGAAGTGCGGGGCATTGGGATTATCGATGTCGCCGCGATGTTCGGGGTGCGCAGCATTCGCTCGCACAAACGGGTGGATCTGGTGGTCACGCTGAAATCGTGGGAACACGTGAAGGACATCGATCGTCTGGGGATGGAAGATCACCTCGTCAAGATCCTGGGAGTCGACATGCCGCATTTTGTCATTCCGGTTCGGCCGGGCCGCGATCTGGCGCGTTTGGTGGAGGTGGCGGCGTTTCAGACCAAGCTGCGCTCCTCCGGTCACAACGCCGCCCAGGAACTCAACAAACGGTTGATTTCCCAAATGACCGGACAGAACTTGGGTTAGCGCCTTCAGGCTGCGGGTGCGAGGGGTTGGGCGCTGTGCCCGACGAGAGGGGTTGGCCGGCGATGGCAGGCTGCAGGCTGGCTGGCGGCGCTGGAAAGGGGAGGGAATTCAGATTGCGGTTGATAATTTTCAAACCACATCCCTATTCTCCCGCCGTCGATGACTGCGCGCAAGCCTCCAGGCAAAGCGATCACCAAGGAAATGTTGGTGACGAACAAGTTGGGAATTCACGCCCGGCCGGCCGCGTTGTTTGTCAAGACGGCCAACCAGTTTTCGTCTGACATCTACGTTGAGAAGGATGGCGAAGTTGTGAACGGGAAGAGCATCATGGGCCTCATGATGCTCGCAGCCGGACCTGGGAGCCGGCTCCGCGTCAAGGCCGAAGGCGAAGATGCGGCGCGGGCACTGGGTGAGCTCGAGGGATTGGTCGAACGGAAATTTGAGGAAGACTAGCTGTCGTGACATCCGGTGTCGCGCTGAGCAGGGGGGCATCCTATGGCGAGAGTCGACATTGATATTCAGTACGTCGCGCGGTTGGCCCGGCTGGAATTGACCGCCCGGGAGGAAACGCTGCTGCGGGAGCAGTTGGGTGATGTGCTTGGCTATGTGGAGAAACTCAAGGAACTGGAAGTCAGCGCAGTTGAGCCGATGTCGCACGCCGTGCCGACGGTGAATGTGACCCGGCCGGATGAAGTGCGGCCCTCGCTGCCGCAGGGCGAAGCTTTGCGCAACGCGCCGGCGCACGCCGAGGGGCTTTTCATTGTGCCGAAGATCGTGGAATGACGTGATCGCCCCACTCACCATGGTCGAACTGGTGCGGCGGCTGGCCAGGCGCGAAGTCTCAGCTCGCGAGATCATGCGGAGTTGCCTGGATCGGATTGAGCAAGTGGACGGTCGCGTCAGGGCATTCCTGAGCTGCGACGCCGAGGAT
>JAHDYP010000225.1 GCA_023383055.1 Verrucomicrobiota bacterium
ATACCGAGCAGAATCAACAGCTCGTTTCGACGCAAGTAACTCCTGGACTGGCTTCGAGGGCAAGGAACCACCCCGTCACACCTCGAACCTGTCACCCTGTCTTTTCCCTGGATTGAGGCAGACCTGGATGGAAGACGAGATCATCCAGGGCTTTGCACCCATCGGTGGGGGGACAAAGGACCATGAACCTGTCACCCTGTCAGTCACTCCAGACCTCGAACCTGTCACCGTATTGTCACCGTATTCTCCCGGGTGTGGCGGCGCGCGGCCGGTCGGCGCAGGAGGGGGATCGGCGAGCGGGCAACTCTTGCCGCGGGGTTTCGAGCCCGCCGACGACTGCTTGAGAGTTCGGGCTTTGAAGATCGGCTGAGGGGAGCCAGATGAGTGCTATTGGGGATTGAGGAGTGGGGATCGATTGGGGGTTGAGGGGATTAAGCGGCTGGGGTCGGATGTGCCATGGGGAGGGTTACTTCGATGCGGGTGCCGAGGCCGGGCGCGGAGTTCACGTTCAGGGTGCCGTGGAGGAGTCGGACGCGTTCCTGCATGCTGGAGAGTCCAAGGCCACCCTCGCGTTTCGCTCGACCGACCTGGAAGCCGCATCCCGAGTCGGCGACGATGAGGCCGAGTTGGCCGGGGTTGGCGCGTAATTCGACCTGGGCCTCGGGTGCGCCGCTGTGCCGGACGACGTTGTGGAGCGCTTCCTGAATGATCCGATAGAGGCAGACAGCCGCTTCCGGGGGAATCTGACGGGGGAACGCTTCGGCGGTGAAGGCGATGCGCAGGCCGGACTGTTTGGAGAAATCCCGGCAAAAGGAGCGCGCGGCGGACTCGAGCCCCAGTTGATCGAGTTTGGCCGGGTGCAGTTCGTGCGCCATGCGGTGTACATCGCTGGAGAGTTCCTTGACCCGCGCGGTCATTTGCTCGAACTGCTGCTGCTTTTGCGTTTCGGGGACCGGAGCGGAAGTGCCGAGCAGCTCCAATTCGACCGACAACAAGGCCAGGCTTTGGCTGAAGTGGTCGTGCAATTCGCGGGCGATCCGGCGGCGTTCGTCTTCCTGCGCGTTGATGAGCCGGCCGGCCAGTTCGCGGATTTCGTTCGCGGCGCGTTCCCGTTCGAGGGCTCGTTGGACATGGCTGCGGGCTTGCCAGGAGGCAGCGGCGCCGCCCAGCAGGACGAGGAACAAGCCGGCCCCGACGCGGAACCACGCGGTTTGCCAGAAATAGGGAAGGACGGAAAAGGCGAGGCTGGCGCCTGTATCGTTCCAGAGGCCATCGTTGTTTGCGGCCCGGACGCGGAAGACGTAGTCGCCGGGTGGCAATCGATGGAAGCTGGCACGGCGTTCCTTGCCCGGATCTAACCAATGCCCGCTGTATCCCTCGAGCCGACATTGGAAGCGGACCTTATCCGGAGCGCTGAAGCTGAGCGCGGCAAACTGAAGTTCCAGCGCGTAAGCGCCGGCGGGTAATCGTAGTGGGGTCAAGAAAGGTGGCGCGAGCAGAGTCTGGTGGCGTCCAGCAGCGAGCGGCCAGCGTTCACCCGGTGCGGGTGTGGTCGAGCCGGTGCGATAGGTCAGTTGCTCGATGTGGACCGGGGGCGGGCGTGAGTTAGGTTGGAACAATGCCGGATTGATCGTGGCCACACCTTTTTGGGTGGCAAACCAGAACTGGCCGGTGGGGTCCCTGGCGGCATTGGGCTGGGTGGAGGAACACTCCGGACTGGGCAGCCCGTCGTGCTGGTCCAGCAGTTGGATCTCGAGATCCGTGATTTCACGATCGGCCGCCGCATGGAGTTGCGCCCATTTCGCGCGGATGACGCCCCGGTTTGAGGGCATCCAGTAACAGCCTTGCCCGTCCGCGAGGATCCCGCGCAATTCGGCTTCCGGCAGCCCATGCTCGAGACCCACCCGGTTTAGCGCTCCGTTTCGCCAACGGATCAGGCCGTCGGCGCGGGTCCCCATCCACATCGCGCCGTCGGGTTCGGCTTTGAAACAGAGGACGCCGGCGAGCGGTTGGCCGTCGGCAGCGAGCACCGGGGTGAAGCGATCGGACGCCCAATGCCATACGCCATTGGGTTGGGCCACCCAGATTCCGCCCGCGTGGTCTTCGCCGAAGCAGGTGATCGGACCGGGGGGCAAGCCGGTTTCCGGTCCGAGTTGGCGGTAATCGTTGCCGTGGCAGACCATTGCTCCTCGACGATGGGCGATCCAGACCCGGCCATGGGAATCTTCGAACAGGGCGTTGACTCTGGCGGTGTCGGGCAGCGGCAGGGGAGCCTTTTCGAAGCGATCTTGACCGTGGCGGACCCAGCAATGGTCTTCGTCGCCGTACCAGAGGCGACCGGACCGGTCCTCGAGCACGGATAATCCATAGGCGCTGGCGTTGTTTGGTCCGGGAACCATCACCCGGGTGGTTCCTGTGGGTTCTTGACGAAACAGGCCGCCGTCATAGGCGGCGATCCAGAAGCCGCCGGCGCGGGCGGTTGCCACCGCACGCGTCACTTTGCGGGTGATCAGTTGGTCGGTTTCCGGCGTGAAGAAGCGCCGCGGGGTGAGCCGCGCGAGTCCGCCGCCATTGGAGGCGATCCAGAGGTTGGCTTCCGGATCTTCTAACATGCCGCGGGTCGAGAGACTCCCCAATCCGTTGGTTTCCGTCCAACGAGAGAGTCCTTGCGCGGGGGTCCACTGGTAGAGACCGGAATCGTAACTGCAAATCCAGAGGTTGGTTCGGCTGTCTTCATGGATGGACCAGATGCCGCCTTTGAGCGGAGGCAGGGTCGATTGGGATAGGAGGGTGGCGCCGCGGAAGCTGAAGAGTTCCTGGTTGACGAGGATCCAGACGCCGCCGCCGCGGGCGGGGGCGCAGGCTACGCGTGAGCGGGCAACCGAGGGAGGCGGGGTAAGGACCGTGACCCATTGCTGGTTTTCCCAATGACCGATAAAGCGGTTCTGTGTGACCCACCATCGGCCGTCATCGTCCACGGTGCCGAGATAGCCCTGGCCAATTTCGCCTGGGGGTGGGGGGAGTTGCGACACGCGGTCATGCGCGAGTTCGAGGATATGGCCGTCAAAGGTGGTTAGCAGCAAGTCTCCGTTCGGGCGTTCGGCAAAAGTGCGGACGGGATCGCCGGGCCAACCCTCACTCGCTCCGAGTTGGCGCCAGTGGGGGCCGTCCTTGACGACCAAACCTGCGAGCGTGCTGACCCAGAGCCGGCCGCGGCGATCCGCGTGCACGTTCACAATGCCGGGGTGGGGGAGTGTCGGGGTGTTCTCGGGATTGAAGACGCGGAACTTGTCGCCGTTGTAGCGCACCAGCCCATTCCAGGTGCCGACCCAGAGGTAGCCATCGGGCGTTTGCACGACGGCGGTGGCGGAGTTTTCGGGGAGGCCTTCCTCGACGCCCCAGGAATGGAGGAGATACCTGGAGTCGGTGAGTGGGATGGTGGGTTCGGCGCGGAGGATTCCGGGCAAGATCACCAGCAAGGCCATGGCGAGGGCAAGCGCAGAAGCGGAGGATGACGTGCTCCCTGGTGGGGTTTCATCGGGAGTCCGCGCGCATGCAGGACCTGTTTGCGGCAGGCATGAGTGCTTCCCGGCGCCCTGGCCAGGTTGGTTGCTGGAATGAGGAAGGCGCATGCTGCTTCGCGCGCAGGATAGCCGAGAGCCGGGACGTGACAAGCCAAGCCTCGCGGAGGCGGGTTGGGCAGGGCATGAAAAATCCGGGCTGGAGTCCCCTCCTGTTGTCGTGATAGATGGACAGCATCGCCGCGGCAATGCCAGGTCGTTGGGGCAATGGCTCGAACCCGGCTCGTCGACGGGGCATGTTGAGCATCGAAGAATTTGATCGGACGCGGAACCTGGTCCTTGCTCTGACCGGGATCGTGCTGTTGGACCGGCACCGCGAGCTGCTCGACCGCCGGTGCCGGCGGCTGGGAATTCACGCCCCGGCTGATCTCCTCGCTCTGCTCGATGCCGCCGAAGCGGGGAACCCGGTCGCCGAGGGGCGATTGATTGCGCTGGTCACCACGAACTTCACCGGCTTCTTTCGGCATCCCCGCCATTTCGAGATTGCCGCGCAGCAGTTGCACGCCAGTGCCGGTCGGCATGGCCGGGCGAGAGCGTGGTGCGCGGCGGCGGCGACCGGTGAGGAAGCCTATTCGCTGGCGATGACGCTGATCGAGCGCGGGGAAGGGGAGGCGTCGGCGGTATCGATACTGGCGAGCGATATTGACCAGGAGGCGCTGGCGGTAGCGGAACGGGGCGAGTACGGGGCAGCCGCGCTGGAGGGGTTGGATGGCGGGCGGCGGGAACGTTTTATGGTGGAAGGGGAGGAGGCTTCTCGTTTGCGCGTGACAGCCGGTCCAAGGCAGTTGGTGGAGTTCCGGATGGTGAATCTGGTGGGAGGCTGTTGGCCGGTGGACGGTCCGTTCGAGGTGGTTTTTTGCCGGAACGTGTTGATGTACCTCGAGGCCGGATTGCGCGAGGGCGTGTTGGAGGGCATGGCCGGGCTGCTGGTTCCGGAGGGGCTTTTGATGCTGGACCCGGTTGAGCACGTGGGTCGCGCGGGTGCATGGTTTGCCGCGGAGGGGCAGGGGGTCTATCGGCGGCGGCGGTTGCCAGCAAGCCGACGTGTTGGGGCGGCGAGCGTCATGACTCCGACGCGGCCGACCTTAGAAGTCCCCTCATTCCCGGTGTGGGGGAAGGTGCCCCGAGAAAGAGTTGCGGGGAGGCCGGTAATCCCTGGCGGTAGAGTGCGGTCGCTGCAAGCGGAGGAATTATGACCATTGCCAAACGCTTGATCCTGCTCCTGGCGGTGCCGTTGGTGGCGCTGCTCGCCATGGGTGTCTTCACCCGGTTACAGCTCGCGGTCATCGAGGAAGAAGCACGGTTCGTGGCCGAGTCAAGGATCACGGCGCTTGCCACGCTGGGGAATCTCTCGCGGAGTTTCGCGGAGTTGCGCGTGAACGTGCGCAATTACTTGCTCGCCATGGACGCGACCGGGAGGACGGCGGCCCGCGCCGCCTTCGAAGAGGACGAACGCGAGGTGGTCCGCCTGGTGCAGCATTACGCGGACAACCTGGTGGTGAGCGAGCGGGGGCGTCGGTTGCTGACGCAATACCACACGCTCGGGTCGGACTGGATCGCCGCCGCCAAGCAGGTGATGGCATTGGCGGATGCGGGGCGTCGCGATGAAGCGGTGGCGCTGCTCAACGGCAGCGCGACGGGAATTGGCATTCGACTGAGCCGGGTGTCGAGCGAGTGGATTCAGTATACCGAGGACGAGGCGCACGCGGCCGGGGAGGATGCCATTGCGGCCATCGAGGAATCGCGCTGGAAGATGCTTGCGGGCAATTCCGGCGCGCTGCTGCTGACCGGTCTGCTGGGGTTTTTGACCTTCCGGCGGATCGTCCACCCCATCAGAGCGCTGGAATCCTCCGTTCAGGCCATTGCCGGGGGCGATTACGGCAAAGCGGTGCCGTTTACCGAGGCCACGGACGAGACCGGCGGGTTGGCGCGCTCGGTGGATGTGCTCAAGCAGGGCGCGGCTGCGATGAGCGAGCAGCGCTGGGTCAAATCGAGCGTCTCCGCGCTCACCGGGGAAGTGCAGGGAGCCGCGTCGCTGCTGGAGTTTGGACAACGTCTGCTCTCGGGCCTGGTGCCGCGGTTGGGCGGGGGTGTTGCGGGACTCTACGTGTGCGAGGATAAGGGCGGGCGACTCAGGCGATGCGCGGCCTACGGATTGAGCGACGGCGCAAGTTCCACGGATGTCTTTGGGCTGGGCGAGGGTCTGGTGGGGCAATGCGCGCAGGACGGGAAGACTGTCGTGCTCACCGATCTGCCGCCGGCTTATCTGCGGATTGGTTCCGGCCTGGGCGCCGCCGCGCCGGTCCAGGCGATGGCATCGCCGCTCCTGGCCCGGGATACCCTGCTGGGCGTGCTGGAGATCGCGACTTTTCGCGAGCTCGGCGGGCGGGAAACGGCGCTGCTGGACGAACTGCTTCCCGTGATGGCGTTGAGCCTTGAGGTGCTGCAGCGCAGTCTGCGCACGCAGGAGTTGCTGGCGGAGACCCAGGAACAGGCGCGTCAACTCGAGGAGCAAACGGAGGAACTGACCCAGTCGCAGGAAGAGCTGCTGGCCCAGAAAGAGGAACTACTCACCCAGCAGCAGGAGTTGACGATCCAACGCGAGCGACTCCAGATCAGCGAGGAACGTTCCCGCCTGATCCTGGATTCGAGTGCCGATGGCATCTTCGGCACGGACATCGAGGGTCGCATCACTTTCGTGAACCCTGCCGCCTGCCGGATGCTCGGGTTCAGCGAGGAAGAACTCATTGGCCGGCCATGTCACGCCACCTTCCATCAACGCCATCTCGACGGCAGCGAGTATCCGATCGAGGAATGCCCGATGTATGCCGCCTATAAGCGCGGCCAGGCCAGCCGCATTGATGATGAATGCCTCTGGCGGAAGGATGGCAAGAGTATCGCGGTTGAATACGGGGCCACGCCAATCCTGAAAGACGGCATCATCATCGGCTCCGTGGTCAGCTTCACGGACATCACCGAGCGCAAGCGGCAGGAGGCGGAACTGGCGCGCACGAATTTTCTGGCCGACCGCGCGCTGGACCTGACCCGAGCGGGCTACTGGCACATCCCGCTGGACGGTTCCGGCGGGTATAACTCCTCCGAACGCGCGGCGCGCATCTTCGGCGACCCTCCCGCACCCGGCCATCGTTACACCTTGGAGCATTGGATGAAGCACGTCCGGCTTGGAGACGAGGCGGCGGCCAAGACCACGGCGGAGAACTTCGAGGCGGCCGTGTCCGGCAAGATCCCGGTCTACGACGCCATCTACGCCTATCAGCGGCCCGTGGACGGGCGTGTGGTCTGGATCCACGCCCTGGGTCACGTGGTGAAAGACGAGCAGGGCAAGCCGAGGGACATGTTCGGTGTCACCCAGGACATCACGGAGCATAAACTGGCCGAGGACGCCGCGCGCGATCACGCGGCATTTCTGCAAGCGCTGGTCGACACCATACCCTACCCGGTCTTCTACAAGGGGCCCGACACGCGGTTCCTCGGCTGCAATCGCGCCTATGAGCAGGCGTTTGGCGCTCGGCGGGAAGAGCTGATCGGCAAGCGCGTGCTCGAACTGGATTACCTGCCGGAGGAGCAGCGCACGGCCTATCAGGCGGAGGATGAAGCCATCGTCGGATCGGTCGGATCGGTGGAAAAGGAGATCGCCATTCCGATGGCCGACGGACGGGTCCACGACGCGCTCTATTATGTATCCGGTTTCCGCAAGGCCGACGGGTCGCCGGGCGGCCTGATTGGCACGCTGGTCGATGTCTCCGATCGCAAGAAGGTGGAGGAGATCGAGCGATTCAACCGCCTGGCGCTGGGGCGCGAGCAACGGATCATCGAACTCAAACAGCAGCTCAACACGCTGGCCGCCGAACTCGGGCGGGGCGCGTCCTTCCCGTCGGTGGAGCAGAGTGAGGAAGCCGCGTTGGAAACGGTTCACGCCGACCTGTCGGCCGCGGTTCTCGATGATGCCACGGTCAAGTCGGGGTTCTTTGCGCTGGTGCGGGAGAACGAGCTGCAGCAGTTGTTTGCGGACTTTTGCGAGGCGGTGGGTGTCGCGGCCGCCATCATCGATCTGGAGGGGAATATCCTGGCCGCCGCTCGCTGGCAGCGGGTTTGCACCGAGTTTCACCGGGTGAACGAGAAGAGTTGCGCGCGATGCCTCGAGAGCGATACCGGCCTGGCGTTGAATCTGCAGGAGGGCAAGGACTACGCCATTTATCGCTGTCGGAATGGCATGACGGATTGCGCCTCACCCGTCAAGGTGGCCGGCCATCATGTGGCCAACGTCTTCATTGGCCAGTTTCATCTGGCCCCGCCCGAGGATTCCGTTTTCGTGGCCCAGGCGGAGGAACTGGGTTTCGACCGCGCCGCCTATTTGAAGGCGGTGCATGACGCGCCGGTCATCGACGAGGCCCGGTTGCCGTTTATCCTGGGTTTTTTGACCCGCTTCGCCCGGTTGATCGGATCGTTTGCGGTCGAACAGTGGCGAGCACGCCAGGCCGAACTGAACATCCGGAACCAGGCGGTGGATCAGCAGCGCCAGCGCGTTGCGGCCATCAGCCTGGCGGAGGACGCGGAGCATTCGCGGGCCGAGGTAACGGCTTACAAGAATCATCTCGAGGAATTGGTCGAGGAACGGACGACGGAACTGGTGGAGGCGAAAGCGAAGGCCGAGGAAGCGACGCAGATGAAATCGATGTTCCTGGCGAACATGAGCCATGAAATCCGCACGCCGATGAACGCGATCATCGGCTTGTCGCATCTCGCCTTGAAGACGCAGCTCACCCCGAAGCAGCGCGATTACGTCAGCAAGGTCCACAATGCCGGCACCTCCCTGCTGGCCGTCATCAATGACATCCTTGATTTCTCCAAGATCGAGGCCGGCAAGCTCGACCTCGAGACCACCGATTTCCGGCTCGACGAGGTGATCGGCTCGGTCACGACGTTGACCGCCCAGAAGGCCCATGACAAAGGTCTTGAGTTCCTCGCCCATGTTTCGCCCGCGATTCCCGAGCATCTGCTCGGCGACCCGCTGCGTCTTGGGCAAATCCTGACCAACTTTGTGAACAACGCCGTCAAGTTCACCGAGCAGGGGGAGATTCGGCTGAACATCGAGCTGCTCGAACGGACTGGCGAGAAGGTCCAACTCAAATTCTCCGTGCGCGACACGGGCATCGGCATGACCCGGGAGCAGGCGGCGAAGCTGTTTCAGCCCTTCACGCAGGCCGACATGTCGACCACGCGCAAACACGGCGGCACCGGCCTGGGCCTGACCATCTGCCGGCGGCTGGTTGACCTGATGGGCGGGCGGGTCTGGCTCGAAAGCGAGCCCGGGGTCGGCAGCACCTTCTTCTTCACCGTCTGGCTAGGGGTCGGCAGCGCCCAGGGATCCGGCATACGGGTCCCCGAACTCTCGCGTCTGCGGGTATTGGTCGTGGACGACAATCCGGCCGCGCGGGAGATCCTGCAGGAGCCTTTGAGCACGCTTGCCCGCCGGGTGGATACGGTGGCATCCGGGAAGGAGGCCATCGCGATGATCCGCGACCACGACGCCACCGAGCCGTACGATGTGGTGTTCATGGACTGGCGCATGCCGGGCATGGACGGCCTCCAGGCCAGCCGCCACATCAAGAGCGACGAAACGCTGAAGCATCCTCCCGCCATCGTGCTGGTCACCGCCTTCGGTCGCGAGGAGGTGCGCGAGGAGGCCGAGCGGCTCGAGCTCGACGGCTTTCTCCTCAAGCCGGTGACCAAGTCAATGATCGTCGACACATTGGTGAGCGTCTTCTCCCACCCGGAGGAAGAAGGGGCCACGACGGAAGTTGAGCAATCGGTGCGGCTGCGTGGCGCGCGGCTGCTCCTGACCGAGGATAATGAGATCAACCAGCAAATCGCGGTCGAGTTGCTCGAGGGCGTCGGTGCGACGGTGAAGGTGGCTAACAACGGACGTGAAGCCGTCGCACTCCTGTCGAACGGTCCGCAGCCGCCGCCCTTCGACGTCGTGTTGATGGATCTCCAGATGCCGGAGATGGACGGGTATCAAGCCACGGCAAAGCTCCGGGCCGATCCGCGTTTCGCGCAACTGCCGATCGTGGCGATGACCGCGCATGCCACGATCGAGGAACGCCAGCGTTGCCTGGCCGCCGGGATGAACGATCACATCGCGAAACCGATCGACCCGGCCCTGCTCTTCGAAACCGTGGCACGCTATTTCAAACCGCTCACCCCGGCCCTCGCCCCATCCGATGGGGCGAGGGAGGGGCACCGCGAGACGGCGGACGCCGCTGTTCCAGTCGGGCACAGCCAGGAGACGAAGG
>JAHDYP010000226.1:0-1123 GCA_023383055.1 Verrucomicrobiota bacterium
GATGTAAATGTCGGGATGACCGTCGTTGTCGTAGTCGCCCACGGTGACGGCACTCGAGTAACCCGCGCCAGCGAGCCCGGCCTTCCGCGTGACCTCCTCGAACGTCCCGTCGCCGCGGTTCCGGTAAAGCCGGTTGGGCTCGCGCTCCGCGCAGTAGCCGGGGGCGGTCACTCCTTCGAGCGGGCCCCAGTTGACGAGGTAAATGTCCATCCAACCGTCGCCATCGTAATCGAGGACGGCGCCGCCCGACCCGTTCGAGAGGACGATGTTGGCGATGCGCCGATGGCAAAACTGGTGCACAAAATCGATCCCGGCGCCGAGGGTGACATCTTCAAAAAGGTCCCGGGGACCGGCGGCAATCGCGGTGCGTGGTTGACGCGGCGTATCGGCGGCCTGGGCAAGGTCGACGGAGCTCAGGCAGGCGGCGGCCACGCAGACCGCGCGGAGCAAAACCTCAGCGGCTCCCTTCGGCCGGAATCGATCGGGGGACGGGCACGCTATTTCAGGGCGAATCACGGCGGAGAGGATTAGTGGCCGTGCCGGATGCCGTCAAGGCGATCCGGCATTCCCGGTGTGGTCCGCTTTTTGTCGCCGGGGAGGGTGAGGCTCCGCCCGAACTCAGTTCGAACCTGGTCATTTCACGCCAGGGTCAATCCACCCGCAACAGTCCACGGAATCCCGCCTCCACAAAGTGATGATCCGCGGTGAGGGCATCGCGCAGGGGCAGCTCCCGCATCACCACGAAGCGGGTGCAATCGGTGAAGGAATACCCTCGCGGAAACGGTCGACAATCCAATCCCCAGCGTGCGAATCTCGTCGCCCTGAATCCGAATTGACCGAGGGCCTGCTCACCCGGGAACTCTATTCCCTGATTGCTCCGGCGCTGCTGCATGCCTGGCGCGTGTTCGTGCCCCGCGGGACCCGCGGTCCTCAGCTCGACATGCGACGGCTGAACGACACGATCGCTCGTGAGGGCCAAGCCTTGGGCCGAGTGGCGGAAACCGGGAAATCCAGGGACTTCGATCATTACCTCGGATCCGGTCCGCAACCCCATTTGGCTTTTATGTTGAGCACCAAGGCGGGGTCGGACCTGAGCAATGCATTCACTGGCAACGGGTTGGAA
>JAHDYP010000226.1:1223-9773 GCA_023383055.1 Verrucomicrobiota bacterium
TGGTTCCCTGACACTGACTTCACATGGTCAATGACCGAACCGCCGGGCGCCTCGGAGCACCAAGGCGGGGTCGGACCTGAGCAATGCATTCACTGGCAACGGGTTGGAAATTACGTTAACGATATAAATAGGGCTTAGAAGTCATTTTGGACGCTGTTTTTTGACTGTAAGAGGTTGGAGTCGGTCGAGGACGAGGCAAACCCCGGCTACTCCAGAAACTGAGTGTCGCCCTCCAAAGAATCTTTACGCCCTCTTAGAACCAATAAACGGCCTCGAATAATGGCTGTAAGACATGTCTGTATCGTTATAGAGATGAACAACGCATTCTCTTAGAACGAGTTGCTCAGGTCCGACCCCGATGACGCACAGGGTTGAAATGGCGCAATCCGCTGGTTCCCTGACACTGACTTCACATGGTCAATGACCGAACCGCCGGGCGCCTCGGCAGTTCCCTGGCTCCCTTCGACGACCGTCAAAACGATCGAGTGACAGACCGGGCGCGGCGGCGAAGCAGCCAGCATAAGAGAGCGGGCCAAACGACGAGAGGGGCGAGGAGCATGGCGTAGCTGCGGCAAACCATCACGGTTCCTAGTTCCGCAATGCCGCCTGCCCCGCGAAACACGAGAACCTGGGTGCCAACCGACAGCGCGGTCACCAGGAAAAGACCCAGGGCCGCACCGAAGGTGGTTAGCCAGGGATGTCGCGGTGCACTCCCAGCCCTGGACAGAAGTCGACCTGGCAAGCTGCGTATTCCCATCCAACACAAGGCTGCCATCGCGAACGCCGGAAACCACTGTGCACCCAGGACGAACCACACCAACGGCTGCCCCTCGAGCTGGATGGAAGCATTTGCGAACAACGCCAGGTTCGCAGCCGTACTCGATAGCTTCTCCATGAGCAATGCCACCATTACACCCCCGACCATCCACAGCACCCGCGTCAGCCAGATTTCGTGCCCGTTCACCTTGGCGAACTCGGCCGTCAACCCGCCCGCTGTTCCCAGGCGGCGGCGCGCGACGAGGAAGGCTTCCTCGGATGCGAGCCCCGTCCGCGTGAGCTGGCCAATCGAATCGCGCAGGTGGATTTCGAGTTCATCGAGATCCGCCGGGCGCATCGTTCCCGCATCCGCCAACCCGGCGCGCCACAGTCGGATGGCCTCGTTCAGGCCGGTATCGTTTGGGGTTTCCATAATCTGCTCAAGGTTGCGTGCACCGCCAGCCATTGGTCCTTCTCGTCGGCCAGCGCTCTTCGTCCCGTGCGGCTGATCCGATAGTACTTTCGCTTCCGCCCAGCCTCCGACTCGCGCCACTCCGCTTCAACCAAACGCTCTGTTTCCATCCAGTGGAGCACCGGATAAAGCATCCCTTCGCTCCACTCGATTTGCCCCCCGGACAGTTCCCGAACACGGGCGATCAGCGCGTAACCGTAGCTCTCGCCTTCGGTGAGCACGGAAAGGACGAGGGGGACCGTGGAGGCGGCGACGAGTTCCTTCGACAGCATGGGCCGTTTATACATTGCAGCGTTAGGTATGTCAAGCCGGTTGCACCGATCGCCTGCGCCTTGCGAGGGCGCAGCGGGTATTTCGTCGGCAGGCTTTGCTTCGCCGCGATTCACCGACCGGGCTTGACGCGGGCGGGGGTCGTACCTAGGGTTCACCGCTCATGGCTCCGCGGAAGCGTCCCGCTCCGGCCGCACGCGGGGCTTCCGCATCGAAAGGATTGAATGTGAATGTGACGGTGGAGAATCTGGCCCCATGCAAGAAGCTCATGCGGGTCGAGTTGGAAACGGAGAAGGTGGACGGCGCATTTGAAGAAGTGACGCGCGAGTTTCAGAAACACGCGCGCCTCCCGGGTTTCCGGGCGGGGAAGGCGCCGCGCCATTTGGTCATGAAAGCCTTTACCGCCCAGATTGATGACGAGGTTCGCCGCAAGTTGCTGTCGGAATCTTTCCGGGAGGCGTTGCGCGAGCAGCAGTTGGACCTGGTGGGGCGTCCGGAGATCGAGGAGACCCAGTTTGGGCGTGGCCAGCCGCTGCAGTTCACGGCGACGTTCGAGACCGCGCCGGAGTTCGAGTTGCCGGATTACAAGGGATTGCCGGTCCGCCGGGAGGTCCGGATTGTCACGCCGGAGGATGTCGAGCGGGCGGTGGGGATTCTGCTTGAGCAACGGGTGACCTATGTGGATGTGGCGCGGCCGGTGGCGACCGGGGATTTTGTGGTGGTGAATTATCAGGGGACCTGCGACGGCAAACCGATCACGGAGATTGCGCCGACGGCGCGGGGGCTTACGGAGAAGAAGGACTTCTGGCTGCATGTGGCGGAGGGATCGTTCATTCCCGGGTTTACGGAGCAATTGGTGGGAGCTTCGGCGGGCGAGAAACGGACGGTGACGGTGCAGTATCCGGCCGACTTTGTGGCTTCGCAATTGGCGGGACTGACCGGGGTGTACGAGGTGGAGATCGTGCAGGTGAAGGAGAAACAGACGCCGGAGCTGAACGACGCGCTGGCGCAGGCTTATGGAGCGGAGACGGTCGAACAGCTGCGGGCGGGGGTTCAACGCGATCTCGAGAACGAGCTGCAGCACAAGCAGAAGCGGGACACCCGCGATCAGCTGGTGCGAGAGCTGTTGAACCGGGTGACTTGCGAGTTGCCGGAATCGGTCGTGCTGAGCGAGACCAAAAACGTGGTCTACGACATTGTGCGCGAGAACCAGGAACGGGGAGTTTCGCGCGAGTCGATCGACCAGAACAAGGAACAGATCTTCGCCGTGGCCAACAACAGCGCCAAGGACCGGGTCAAAGCTTCCTTTGTTCTGGGTCGCATCGCCGCCAAGGAAGGAATCAAGGCGGAACGCGACGAGGTGGCGCGTCGGGTCGTGCTGCTGGCGGAGCGTTACCAGATCAAACCGGAGCAGATGATCAAGCAACTGCAGGAGCGCAACGGGTTTGCCGAGGTCGAGGAACAGATCATCTCGGGCAAGGTGTTGGATTACCTCGAGGAACATGCCCGATTCGAGGAGATCCTGCCGGGCGCGCCGAAGTGAGGATGCGTTGTGTCTTTGGATGCTTCAGGAGCAAACGGGCATTTGCGAGGCCGCGCTGAAGGTCCTGCCGCAGCATCGGAAAATGTCCATACTCCAGCGTCCCGATTCGATGTCGCATATGCGAAATCGAATCGGGACGGAGTTCCCGGGGGAGCAGGTGACCGGTTCACACGGGGCGTTGGGCGGCCTGTTTGGTGAAGCCGGCGCGGACCATGGTGCCCCAGCCTCGTTTTTTCCGGAGGAACTGATACCAGCTTTCAAGCCGCCAGAGGGTGTTAAGCTGGCGGTAGCCGAAGTTCTCGACCAAGGCGGCCAGGGCGAGAATGGCCAAGTCGCGCGGTTTGGTACGTTCGTTGGTGGTCAATTCCTCGAGGAAGAGCGAACCGACACTTACGAAGACACCGAAGGCGAAGAGCAATCCCATGTAGGCGAGGAAGAAAGGGGTGTTCAGCATACCGGCGAGCCAGCAGGTGGGGATGATGAGGTAGCCGAGACACTCGATGATGGGGCCAACGGCGTCGAAGATGAAGAAGTAACCGAGGCCGAACACCCCGGCTGAGCCGTAGCGCGGGGAGAAGATCATGCTCCGATGGCGGTAGAGGACTTCGAGCATGCCGCGCGCCCAGCGGGAGCGCTGGGCGCGGAGGATTTTGAGACTGGCGGGCACCTCGGTCCAGCAGATGGCATCGGGCAGGTAGCGGATCTTGTAGTTGATCTTTTTTTCCCGGTAATGCCGGTGCAGCCGCACGGTCAATTCCATGTCTTCGCCCACGGTATTGTGGAGGAAACCGCCCACCTCGATCACGGCCGAGCGTTTGAAGAGGCCGAACGCGCCGGAGATGATGGTGACGCATTGGGCTTGGCTCCAGGATAACCGGGCGATTTGGAACGAGCGAATGTATTCGACCGACTGGAGCAGGGGCAGGAGCTGTTTGGGGATTCCGGTTTGAACCACGCGGCCGGAACGGATTTCGCAACCGTTGACCACGCGGATCTTGCCGCCGACCGCCACCATCTCCTCCGGTTCCGCGATGAACGGCCGCACCAGCCGCAGCAGGGCGTCGGGTTCGAGCATGGAGTCGGCGTCGACCACGCAGACCAGCGGGTTGCGCGAGAGGTTGACCGAGCCGTTGATGGCGTCGGATTTGCCGCCGTTTTCCTTGTCGATGACCGTCAGGCGCGGGAACCGGGCGCTGCTGTAGACACCGCGGAGGGGTTTGCAGGGGACGCTCAGGTTGTAGACGCGGGGCGATGGTTTGAGCTCGAAGGCATCGATCAACACCTGCAGGGTTTTGTCCTTGGAACCGTCGTTGCAGACAATCACCTCGAAGTCCGGGTAATGCAGGGCGAGCAGCGATCGCAGGCTGTCGACGATGGTTTTTTCTTCGTTGTAGGCCGGGACGCAGAGAGAAATGGGGAGGGTGACTTTGCTGCTGAGCATCCACCAGGGGGTGATGCTCTTGGCCTGGCGCAGGCTACGGCGCGCCTCGATCAGGGCGGTCACCATCTGGTACAGGTAACAGCCGGCATACAGACCCAGGGTGGCCAGCACCCAGGCGTCCACCAGACTGACGGCTGAGAGGAAGAGCTCGCGCCAGTTGAGGAAGGCGAGGATCATGCCGCCAGTCCTTTCTCGCGCAGCACGCCCCAGGCAATCTCCGCGGCAAAGCGATGAGCGCGGGCGGAAGCTCCGTACAACGCTTCGATGCCGCGGCCGCCGACGCGATAGAGGGCTTCCGCGGCGCGGTAACGCACCCACCAATGGTCGTCCTCGAGCATGTGTTCGAGCAGCGGGATGGCCTCGTGCAGGCCGATCAGTCCGGCGGTGATAGCCGCTTGAGTTCGGACTTCCCAGTCCGAATCCGTCATCGCCAGGAGCACGGCGGGCGCGGCTCGGGGATCCCGAAGCAGGCCCAGCGACAGGAGGGTGGCGAGGCGGACGTTTTTCGACGGGTGCGCATAGAACTCGAGCAGGGCCGGCACCGCCTGCAAGTCATTGCAGTGTCCCAAAGCGTCGATGACGAGCACCTTGGTGGCGTCGGAAGTCTCGCCGCGCGTCAATTCGAGCAACTCGGTCACGGCTCCATTCCCGAGGTTTCGGAATAGATCCACCACGGCCAGGGAAGGCAACCCCTCTTCGGTGACGAGGTAATGGATCAGTTCCATGACCGAGCGCACGGCTCCCAGTCTGACGAGGGCGCGGGCCGCCTCGACCCGGACCTCGATCGCGGGATCGTCCAGTGCCCGATAGAGTGCCATCTTGACAGCGGGATCTCCGAAGACGCTCAGGATCGAGCAGGACTCCGCACGAACGGTCCATTGTCGGTCGTTGAGCCGGATCAGGCACTCCTCCACGATGCCCATCATGCGCATGACGCGCACGAAGCGATCGGCATATTTACCGGTCACCTTCTTGAGGAGATCGGAGAACAAGTGCAGCAACAGACGCCGGTCTTCCGCCCGCAGATCGTGCTGGAACTCGAGGAAACGATCCGGCTGTTCCATGAGTTGCCAGGCCAGGGTTTTTAGGTGGTCACGCCGGGCGGCGTCGCGCCGGTCACGTCGGTTCCAGGCCGATCGCTGAAGGATCAGCCCGCCCATGGCCAGGATCGAGAGGCCAGCCAGGGCCAGGCAGGACCACCAGATGATCAACAGGATGCTCATTTACCGCCGGAACCACGAGGTTAAGCAGTATCCGGGCCGGTGCAAGCGGTTCAACCAAGCCATGTTAGAAATCGGACGTCGAGCACGCCGCCGCCGTGTCTCGTTAAGTTTTTGCTTGTCGACCCGGCTTCGGCCGATAGACTGCGCCTTCGATCGGCGGGTTGACAACCCGGGCGACGCTAACGATTTGCGTTAAGCCGCGCAATCCTCTTTGACTGTTATCATGCATGCCCCGCACCGGCAGTTCTCCGAGCAGATCGCCTTGGTCCTACCCCGTATGGCGCTGAACCTGACGTTGATCGTCGGCTTGCTGGCGGCCGCGGGTTGCGCTTCGCGCACCGTCAGCACCGGCTTGCCTTCGGGCGCCCCGGCTCCGGCCGAAGGCGCCACGTTAGCGGTGGTGCCATTCGAGAACTTGAGCCACAACCGCAACGCCGGTTTGATTCTAACGGACCTGGCCACCACGCTCGTCTATGCGCAGGGCCGGTTCCGGGTGGTCGAGGTCAGCCAGGTGGCGGATGCGGAATCGAAGCTGCGCCGTCTCGAAGTCTCGCCCTGGGAACGGCAGGTCGGCATCAACACTGCCTCGGCCGTTCTGGTGGGCCGGGCACTTGAAGCCGACTGGGTCCTGGTTGGATCGGTGGGCGAGTACGGTTTTGTGGATGGCTTCGGTGAAACGGCGAATGTGGGCGTCACGTTGCGTCTGGTACGGGTCGAGGACAGCGCGGTCGGCTGGGCCGGTTCGCTCTCGCGTCGCGCGGCCTGCGGGACCTTCAGCGAGGAGAGCGTGCACCGGCTTGGACACGAGGTGCTGCGCGAGTTGCTCGACACGATGGTTCGGGATCTCCAGCGGCAGGATTCGGCCGGGGGAGACTCCGCTTCTTAACCCGCTTCGTGTGGGGCTGGACTCATTTTCTGGTCTGGTTGTGCTTGGGCGGCGCGCTGGGTTTCGCCGCTGAACCCGCGGATGATACGACAGCGAAACCACTCGAGCGGGTGCGCGAGGCGCTCGGCCGCCGGGATCTGGAGGCGGCCTCAGCCGAAATCGAACGGCAGTTGGATCGGAAACCGGACGACGTCGAGTGGCTGTTGATCCGCGCCGACCTGGTGGGTGCCCGAGGGCGGGTGGCGGAGGCGTTGTCCCAGACCCGGACCATCCGCGAGCGGTACCCGGAGAGCCGGCTCGCCCGGATGAAGGAGGCGCAGTGGCTGACCCGGCTTGGTCGTTTGAACTCGGCTCAGGGCATTTACGAAGCCCTGCTTGAGGAGGCTCCCAGCGCCGAGATTCGAACGCTCCTGGGGCTGACGCATCAATGGCGCGGGGACTGGCAGCGGGCCAGCGAGCTGTTTGGCGAAGCCTTGCGCGAATCGCGCGAGGAATCCCTGCCATTTCTGGGCGAACTCCGTGGCCTGATCGCCATGGGTCAGGTCAGCCGCGCCTGGGCCAGGGCGCGTCAGCGGGATGTCGCCACGGGTGAATCCGATGCCGAGTTGGGTTTGGTCCTGGCCGGGATTGCCGGTGGGGTGGACGCGCTGGATCAGGTCGACGCCTTGGCGTCGCGGCCGGTCGATCAGCTGGATCTGGCGCAGGCGCAGGCCAGCCTGCGTGCCCTGCATTGGGCGCGGGCAGGGCAGCTCGATCGGGCCATCGAGTTGTTGCGGTCGATTGCCGAGGCGCAGCCGCCGCATTACGACGCCTATATCGAAGCGGCGGATGGGTATACCGCGGTGGATGAGCAGGTCCTGGCGCGACGGTATTATCTCCACGCCCGGGAGTTGACGCCGGAATGCCCCGAGGCCTGGCTCGGTTTGGCGCGGTTGGCAAGCCGCGAGGGCCGGCTCACCGGTAGCCTCGCTTTGTATCAGCAGGTCACCGCGGACAATCCGGAGGCTTTCGAGGGGTGGCTAGGGCAGATCCGCATGGCGCAGCTGTTGGAGGACACGACGCTGGCCGAAGCGGCGTTGGAGCAGGCGTGGCGGCTGGCCCCCCGTTCGGCGCTGTTGCATCGGGAGCGGCTGCGGTTGGCCCTGCGTCGTGGCGATCTTCAGGCCTTCCGTGAGGGGCTGCGGCTTTATCTCCGCGATCAACCGGGAGACCAGGTGGCGCAGTTATTGAATGGCCGGGTGCGGGTGGCCGATGGCGAACCGGTGTCGACGGATGAGATTCGCGGCTGGTTTGATCCCCTGGCGCCCGAGTTGGGAAGTCAGGTCATCCGGCTGGCGTTGCGCGCCTCCGGCAGCCGGACTGCCGCGCTCGAGGGACTGCCGCTCGCGCCGTCACCCGAACTCATCAACGCGGCAAACGCGAAGCTCGCGGAGCGGCTTGCGCTGGTGGCCGAGCCGGAAGCCGCGCTCGAGGTGGCCGACCGTGGCGATCCGGATTTCGCGGTGTGGATTGACAGTCTGGCTCAGGGTTGGTGGGCCTACCTGAGCACGCCGGTGGCGATCGCGTCGCAGTTGGACCAGGACTTCGATGTCCAGGCCCGGACGGTCTGGCTGGCGAGTCAGATTCAGAACCGGCTCCGCAATCTGTCGATCGAAACGGAGAGTCCCCTGGAGGAGGATTGGCTGCTGACGCGGGCAGCATGGTTTCAGCGTTGGCAGGGCCGTTGGGCGTCGGCCGAGGCCGCGCTGGATCTGGCGCGGCAACTCGGCGGATTCGTCGGCAGCTGGGCCGACGGGGTCAGCCACTGGGAGTTGGATGAAGCCTGGCTTCGAAGCGAACAGCCCCTCCCTCCGGCATTGGGTTCCTTGCCGCGACGGATCACGCAGGCGCGCTGGCGACAATACCGCTTTGACTTTACCGGCGCGCTACAGGCCTACCAACGGCTGGAACATCTGTACC
>JAHDYP010000227.1 GCA_023383055.1 Verrucomicrobiota bacterium
GCAACTGAATGATCGTCCCGCGCTCCACCGCCTCCGCAATGTCAAACAAGGTCTTGCCCGGCACCCAGCCGTCTTTCACCGCCCGATCCCAGTCCCGCTTAAACTGCGGCGCCTGTCCGATGATGACGTTGAAGCCGTTGTCACGCAGGTTGAGCGACTGCGCCGGCCCCTGAACCCCATAACCGATGATCGCAATGGTCTCTTTCTTAAGCACCTTGCGCGCCCGGGCCATGGAAAACTCTTTCCGGGTGATGACTGTTTCGTTGACGCCGCCGAAGTTAATGGTTGCCATGTTTTCTCGCTTTCCTGCCGTGGCGGACGGGATGATCCCGCCGCCGATTCATTTTCTCTCTCGCTGTTAACTCTTGTCGGTTAACCCAAAAAAACGACCCGCCATCCTAAAAACGACGACCGTTCCGTCAAATCCAATTTCACACCCGCTCCCGCACCCTATCGCCGTGGCATGGCCACCTTGCCCGTCCGTGTCAGATCGAGCACCCCAAACGGATTCATCAACTCGATGAATTTCTCCACCTTGCTCTCGTCCCCGGTCACCTCGATCGTCACGGTCTTGGCCTGCACATCCACGATCTTGGCGCGGAAGATGTCCGTGATCTGCATGATCTCCGAGCGGCTCTTCGCATCCACCGACACCTTCATCAATACCAGCTCCCGGTGGATATACTCGCCTTCGCGGAAATCCTGGACCTTGATCACGTCCACCAGCTTGTTCAACTGCTTGACGATCTGGTCTAACGTCGCGTCGTCCCCCTTCGTCACAATCGTCATCCGCGACGCGCTCGCGTCCTGCGTCGGCGCCACGTTCAACGTGTCGATGTTAAACCCTCGCCCGCTAAACAAACCCGCGATCCGCGTTAGGACGCCAAACTTGTTTTCCACCAACACCGATATCGTATGTCGCATAATTCGGCTCTTTCGCTGCACGCCCGCTCGCCCGCGGCCGTGCCACCGCCCAAAACAAAAACCCGCTCCCCTGACCGGGTGAACGGGCGACCTGCAAGCTTCCTGACCATGCCCCAGGCCGCGTCAGTCGACAACAACTGCGACGACGCCAACCATCCTCGCGCCTGGCACGGCAAAGCTCACGGGCGCGCAACCTACCAGCCCCGCACAACCAAGGTCAACTGCTGTTTTTTGCCCCCCGGAAACCTGCCCCTACAACGCGGCCAGACCCACCATCCACAACCAGGGCTGCAACCTGACCCTCCTGAACAGTCACGTCGAACGAATCAACGTGGGTATCTCGCGGCGGGAGGTCTTGGCGGGGGGCGGTTCCGGATTGGGATGGCGCCAAGGTGCCCCTTTGGACTGCGCCGGCAAAGCCCGCCCCGCGGGCGACGACGGCGCTTTCACTGCGTTCCGCAAACCACTGCACCGCTGACTTGCCTCCGCAACCGAGCCAAAGCGGTGTGGCGCTCCGCTTCCCGCCGCACTCCACGACGCTCCGCGAAGTTCGGTGACGTGGGGTGTGTCCGCCGCCTTTAGGAATGTTCGGTGCGCCCGCCTCCCTCACGGCCGAATCGCAGCACAGTCCTACATCCCATCCCCGGGTTTCCTGAATCTCCGGAGGCAAGGATTCTGTGCCCCTCCAAGGGCGTGATAATCGATAGCAATCCCCAATCCCCAATCCCCATCCCACTATTTCGCATTGCGGATTGGACATTGCGGATTGGGGACTGGATTTGAACCGGGGATTCGGACAAAGTGCCAGGCATGCCCAGGCGAAGCCCAAACATTGTGCCTCTGGTTGGGCTGGGGCTGGCGGGGCTGATGCTGTGGTGTTGGCTGCGCCAAGGCCACTCCGGAACTTTCAGCGACGCGGATCTGCTCCCCGTCCGGCAGGAACTCACGGGGAATGCCAATGGCTGGAACACCCTGCTCTCGGCGGCCGACAACCTCCGCTGGTCCCCCGAACTCTCGAAACGCAGCGGGCACTTCGCCGCCCCTGAAACGTGGGACAGCAGCCGGGTGGCCGCGTTTCTCGACGAAAACCAGGAGACCCTGCACCAGTTCGAGTCGGCTCTCGCGTACGATCGCTTCCAGGTTCCCCCACCGCAGTCAGCCGTCGAAGACTACGAGTACCTGTCCAACTGGCGATGCCTGGCAACCGTCGCTTTGATACGGGCCGAAGACCAGTTTCGCCGCGGAGAAGAAGCCGAAGGGTTCCGTGCGGCGCTCGAGGTCGTTCGATTTGGGCATCGCTTGCAGGAATCGGACGGAACGCTCATTCACTACTGGATCGCAACCAGCATACGACACCAGGCCTTGGACCGCATCCGATGGATGACCGCGCGAACAACGCTTCCGCCCGAGACCCTGATCGAGTTCGTTCGCGCACTGGAACCGTACGCCTCCAGCACCTCGGGTTTGGTCAATGCCTTGAAGACGGAGTATAAGCTTGCCAAGGAGTTCCTCGCGGAAATGGCGCAGGGCCGAATCCCCACGGAAACAAACTCGCCGCTTGATCAGGTTGCCTTCCGTTTCGGCTCCAGACTCTTTCTAAACGTGGAACGGTCGCGGGATCGCCTCGCGGAGCTCTGCCGGACGAGCTTGGCCGACCTCGAACGACCTTATGCTGCAGGGGCCGCCACCCGCGTCAAGCAAGACGAGGGCGAGCGATCGAGGCTCGAGCTGATGCTCTCCGGGAACGCCGTGGGCGAGTTGATGCTCGACCTGCTCGCTCATCCGTGGGAAAGGGCCGCCGCCGTCAAGTGCCGAGACAATGTTCGGCATCGGTCCACGATGTCCATCCTGGCGCTCAAGGCATTCCATGCGCGGAATGGCCACCTGCCCAGGCACCTCGATCTTCTGGTACCGGAGTTTCTCCCGGCGGTGCCGATCGACGATTTCGACGGGCAACCGCTCCGCTATCGACCGGAAGATCGACTGCTCTATTCGGTCGGAGCCGATCTCACCGATCCTCTTGAACGCGATGGGGACGCCCCGCGGAGCAGGTCGGATCTCGTGTTTCGGATCGAGTTCAACTGAAATCCGGCCCTGGGCGCGACGCCCAAGGAGGTAGTCAGATTGCGGGAGCAATCCATCGCCCGCCAGGCCGCCCGAGATAGACTGCGGAATGCGAAAAATCGGCGCTGGAGGTGGCGGAAGCGTTCTGGAATGATGCGCCGCATTCATGAGCAAGACCGCTTATCTGACCGCGCCGCTGAAGACCGAGCGGATGCCACCGGGGATACCTTACATCGTGGGGAACGAGGGTGCCGAGCGCTTCAGTTACTACGGGATGCGTTCGATCCTGGTGATTTTCATGACGCAGTATCTGCTGAATCACCAGGGACAGCCGGACCAGTTGGGAGAGGAACAGGCGAAGTATTGGTATCACCTGTTCATCGGCGCGGTTTACTTCTTTCCGTTGTTCGGAGCGATCCTGGCGGAGGCCTTTCTGGGCAAATACCGGACGATCATGAGTCTGTCCGTGGTTTATTGCCTGGGGCACCTGGCGCTGGCGATCGACAACACGCGCATGGGATTGGCGGTGGGGTTGACTTTGATCGCGATCGGCTCGGGGGGGATCAAGCCGTGCGTGGCGGCGAATGTGGGTGACCAATTCGGGGTGACCAACCGGCATCTGATCCCCAAGGTGTTCGGCTGGTTCTATTTCGCGATCAACTTCGGGTCGATGATCTCGACGCTGCTGATTCCGTTATTGTTGAGCCGGTATGGACCGCACGTGGCGTTTGGGACGCCGGGGGTGTTGATGTTTGTGGCGACCTGGATTTTCTGGTTGGGGCGAAGGAAGTTCGTGCACATCCCGCCCGGCGGCATGGCTTTCGTGCGGGAGACCTTCAGCCTGGAGGGGCTCAAGTCGGTGGGCAAGCTGGCGGTGATCTACCTGTTTGTGGCGGTGTTTTGGTCGTTGTATGACCAGACCAGTTCGGCGTGGGTATTGCAGGCGCGGAGCATGGACCTGCGGTTCATGGGGGTCGATTGGCTGCCGGCGCAGATCCACGCCGTGAATCCGATCCTGATTCTGATCATGATCCCACTCTTTACCTACGTGATTTATCCGGCGATCAACCGGGTGTTTCCGCTAACGCCGCTGCGGAAGATCACCATCGGCTTCTTTCTGGCGGCGGTGTCGTTCCTGATCCCGGCCTGGATCGAGGCGGAGATCGCGGGGGGCGGGCGGCCGAACATCGTCTGGCAGTTGCTGGCGTATGTGGTGATCACCGCGGCGGAGGTTTTTGTGTCGATCACCTGCCTGGAGTTTTCCTACACGCAGGCGCCGAAGAAGATGAAGTCGCTCGTGATGTCGATTTACAATCTCTCGGTGTTTGTCGGCAACCTGTTCACCTCGATCGTCAACAGGCTGATCCAGAACCCGGACGGCACGGTCCGGTTGACGGGCGCGGATTACTACCTGTTTTTTGCGGGAGTGATGTTTGCGGCCTCGGTCCTCTTCATCGTAGTGGCCTACACCTATCGGGAGCGGACCTACATCCAGGACGAGGCGGCGCCGCAGTGACGCGGGTGGGAATTGCCGGGTGAGCGATTTAAGAGCCAGAATGTTCGCGCCGGTGCTGCGCGGGTTGGAGTGTCTGCTTCCCGCGCCGCTGTATTGCGGGGTGCTCTACCCGGTGGCGCATGCGCGTGCGCTGATCCACGGATGGGTCAAGGGCACGCCCCCGCCCGCATGGCCCGCCGGACTGCCGGGGCTGGAGCCGGCCCGAGTTCATCGCCTTTACCGGCTGCCCCTCTATCTCAACCGGACCTTTGAGTATCTGCCCGACCGTTTGGCGATGCCAAAATGGCGGGACCACTGCCGCTGGATCGGGTTCGAACCGGTCAAGCGTCTGCTGGACGCCGGCCGGCCGGTGATTCTGGCCTTCGTTCATTTCGGTCCCTTCGTCCTGCTCCGCAACTGGCTCAGGGCGGCGGGGGTTCCGGTGGCGATGTTCGCGGGTGGCGAAGCGCGAAGTCGGGCGCCGCTTAAACTCCGGAAAGACCGGTGGGCGTTGTTTCCGGAGGTGGCCCTCACGTTTTACCAGGATGAACTGGCCGACGCGATCCGACATCTTGAAAGCGGGCGGGCGCTGGGGATCGCGATCGACTCGGGGAGCGGCCGGCAGATGCAGGTGCCAGCGGGGGAAGGCTGGAGGTGCCAGTTGGCGACCGGCCCGATCCGTCTGGCGCGACGGCATGGGGCTGCCCTGGTGCCTTGCGCAATCTACAATGAAAAGACCTGGCGCGTGGCCGTCGAGCTCGGAACTCCCGTTAGCGAAGAAACCCTGGCGGCCGGGGACGAGCCGGCCGGGGCGGCGGTGATGGCCAGTTTAATGCCCATCCTGCTCGCCCACCCCGAAGAATGGACACCGCAGTTGGGCGGCCGCTTTTCGCGAGTCCCAGAGCCCGCACTGGGTGCGCGGAGGACTCATCGATGAGCGTTGCGACCCTGTCAAGGTTGCTGGCGGATAACCCCGTGGTCATCACCGGGATCGGGGCGGTATCGGCGGCGGGGGACTCGGCTTCGGCGCTGTGGCGCGCCGCTGCGGACGGGCGGGTTTCGGCGGTGCGGCGCGAGTTCGAGTTGGGCGGCGCGGCGCGGATGTTTGCCGTTTGTCCGGCGCCGGAGTTGGACCCAGCCCGACCGGAGATGCACGCGGTACGGCGGATGGATCGGTGCGCGCAGTTGGCGTGGTGCGCCGCCTGGGAGGCCTGGCTGGCGTCGGGGCTGGCGTCGTGTCCGGGCGAACGGCGCGCGGGCCTGATGCTGGGGACTTCCCGCGGTTCGCTGGCCAAACTGCAGGAGGCTTTTGCGCGGTTAGTCGAGCCGCGTTATCCCCCTTCGCTTTCGGCTGATTGCACCATCGGTTCCCTGAGCGGGGTGCTGGCGCAAGGTTTGAAGTTCAAGGGACCCTCCGCGACCATCTCGGCGACGTGCGCCTCGGGGGCGCTCGCGATCGCCCTGGCGGCGGAACAGATCCTGTTGGGAAAGGCGGACGTGATGCTGGCGGGAGGCGCGGAGGCACCTTTGACGGCGGTGACGTTGGCGCAGCTCGAATCGGCGGGCGTGCTCGGTTCGCATGAGGATCCGGCGCGGACGTGTCGGCCTTTCGATGTGACGCGCAACGGGCTTTGTCTCGGTGAGGGGAGCGGCTTTCTGGTTTTGGAATCCGCCGAGGGCGCCGCGCGCCGCGGCGCGGTCGTGTTGGCGCGCCTGACCGGCTGGGGGATCGGGGTGGACGACTCGGGGCGCGCCGGCGTGGGTAAGACCGGGGCCACGCTGGTGGACGTCGCGGCGCAAGCCCTCGCCGTGGCGGGACTGGACGTCGATTCGATTGGCGCCGTGAACGCGCACGGCACCGGCACGCAACTGAACGATTTGGCGGAGGCCAGGGGACTATTCGCTTTGCTTGGGCCGCGCGCCTCCGCGGTGCCCTGTACTTCAACGAAACCGGTCACCGGTCACTGTCTGGGGGCGACGCCAGCCCTCGAGGCGGTCATCTGTGTCGAGGGTTTGCGGCATGGCATGGTTCCGCCCACGGCGAATTGCCGGCAGCCCGATCCGGAGTGCCCGATCCGGATAGAGCGCTCGCGGCTGTCGATGCCAGGCTTGCGGCACATGCTGACTAACTCCCTGGGCTTTTGGGGGTATCACGCCGCGCTGATACTCAGCGGTCCGTAGCGTCAGTGGAAACCATGGTCGGTCCGGCCGGATCAACGGTGGGCAGCATGGCCGCAGGCGGCGCAGCGGATCGGCGGAGTGACGGTCTGCTGGAGATTCATCGCCGACAGGCGTTCGCGCCGGGCGGGGAGGCAGGTTGGGCAGGAGGAGAATCGATCGATGTCCCACAGGTCGGCAAAGACGCGTCCCCGGCTCAACGCGAGACCGCGATCGAAGGCGGATTCGAGGGTCTGGAGCTTTGGCGGTGAGAACCGGGTGGTGCGGGCCAGGTCGTCGAGGGCGCCGTTGCCCAGGCGGGTGGGGATGATGGAAACAGCGGTGGCGCCGCATTCGAAGGCGCAGTTCAGCGAACGTTCCACCCATTCGAGCGCCTCGTCCTCGGGCACGAAGGGAGGCTGCACCAAAACGAACACGCGCAAGGCAATCTGATGTGCGCGGAGGAAATCGGCGGCACGCCGGAAGTCGTCGAGGGTCATCCTCTTGTTGAGCCGATCGAGCGCCGCGGGGTGAACGGTTTCGAGGCCCAGGGCCACTTCGAGTTGGGGAATCACGGCTGCCCGTCTCCAGGCGATCGCAGCGCGCTCAGGCGGGGGTGGCGATTCGAAGAGACTGGCCCGGAACTGGAGGGCTCGGCGGTTGACGAGTTTGGGGTGGCACTCGACGATCACGCGCTCGAAGCCGGCCAGGCACCGGGCGATGGCGTGATAATCCGAAGGAGGAACCGCACCGGCGTCAAAGAAACTGCCGCTGTTGTAAAGCTTGATCTGGCGCACGCGTCCGTACGCGGAGGTCGCTTGCCGAGTGAGGGCGGCGTCGATTTGCGCCGGGACCGCCCCAGGCGGGATGGGATGCGACACCGTGGATTTCCAGAGATCGCACATGAGGCAGTGCCAGGGGCATTCGCGACTGCGCAGCAGGACGGTGAGGGTGGGCAGGAGTTCGCCGGCGGCGGAACGTTCGAGTTCGACGAAAGCGCGGTGGGGGATGCGGACATCGAACGTCGGCCGTGGCGCGCGGCGTTCGCGGATCCACTGGGAGCGGCCGGAGGCGGACAGCTCCAGGTAGCCGCGCCCGGGCACAGCCGCATTTCGCGCTGCCGGCGCTTCGACGTGTCCGAGGGGTTTAGACATCTTCAGATGCTGCCGCACGGACCGTGTTGGTCACCTGGGTCGCAACCGGGGGTTACTCGTACAGGGCCAGGAATTGACGGCGATAGACGCCTTCCCGGGCGGGCCAATGACGGCGAAGCGATTCGACCGGCAGCGCCCCGTGCTGGAAACGCCGCTTGGAAAACACCGGCATCTCCAGCCCGGTGATAGCCTTGACGCCTTGTCCAACGATTTCACCCTTGAGCGCGTAGAGCCTGGGAACGTCGTATTGGGTCAGGTCAATGAAGGGGATGCCTTCGGCCACTTCGACGACGTTGGGGCGGGTGAACGGGCTGAAGCTATCGAAGCCCAACCTTCGGGCCGGGGCATAGGTGCGGGCGTAACTGCGGCTGAGTCCGCCGGAATAGGTAAGGGAATGCTTCATTTTTCCGACCCCCCAGCCCTCGTGATAGAGCATCTGGTTGTGCACGACGCTGCGGATGGTCAGCTCCGGATTCTCTTCGATGGGATAGTCCTTGAGATTCTCGTCACCCCCATCGCCATCGACGAGGAACTTCCAGTTGGGATAGCGGGCGCGGATGCCACGGCCCAGGGCGAGGAACATCGAGGCCGCCTCGAGATCGAGCGGTTTGTAGTCTTCGACGATGCGAATGGTTTCGGCGATATCGAGCGAGCCGAGGTCCGCTTCGATCGGTTCGAGGAACAACCCAAGATCGAGCGCGGCGAGGAATCGTCGGGCCTGGTCGAGATCCGGGCCGTCACCGAAGGTGAGCGTAAAAGCCTTCAAGCGCGCGGGATTGAACCCGAGTTGGCGCATGACATGGTAGGTGGTGAGGAAGACGGCGCCGCTGTCAATCCCACCGGAGAAACAGACGCCGATCGGTTCGGCGGGCGGGAGTTGGCGCAGCCATTTGCCGATTTCATCGGCGAGCGCCCCAATGTAACGACGCCCGATTTCAGCAGGATCCCTGGGCTGCGTGTTGGGACGCGGATCGAAGTACCGGGTGTAAACCGGGGCGGGGTCGGGACAGCCGATGAGTTCAAGTTCAACGCGATGATGAGCCGGAACCATCCGGGTGTAGCTCGGATGGAATTGGTCGGCCAACCCCTCGCCCTTGAGCCATTCATGCAGGACATCGATGCGGTCGGCCACGACCAGCGCGGGGCCTTCGGCGCGTTTGGCGAGGAAATAGCGCATCGGCCGGTCGAGCGAACGGGCCATGCGGACGGTCTTTCCGTCACGGGCGATCAGGGCAAAAGAACCGTCGATCTCGCGGACGGCCTCGGGATCGGCCCGCAACAGCCGCGCTTGGGCTTCCGCCGCGGACATATTGTGAATGCGATTGAGGGTTGGATCGAGGAGATCCACGACGCGTTCGAGGTATTGGTTCATCATGACGAGCGTGGACTATGCCGGACGGGCGGAACTTGGCAAGCCGGGAGCGGGCTGGGCTTCGATCATGGGTACGATTAAAAGTGGGTGAGCCTTTCGGACTGGCATCGGAGTTTGAGCGCCGCGGGCATAGGGAATCGGAAGGCAAAACTCGCCGCCCCACCTGAATTCAGGTCGGAACACGAATGCGAACCCGTGAGGCGCGACCCCACCTCGCTGGTTCGGCGGTGAACCGGGATTGCTCATGGATTCAGGGGTTGCTCTGCCCGGGAGAGGATTCGCCCATCCAAAATGTCCAATCTCCCGCGTCCCGATTTCATGTCGCATATGCGACATGAAATCGGGACGCGGCGGAAGCGACGGGAACATTCAACGCGGCTGCACGTTGCCCAGGCGATCGATGCCCCGACCCAACATGGGCCCCCGCTGCGGTGTTCGCCGGGACCGCAACCGGTGTAACTGGGCGCGGGGCCCGGGGAGCGGCGGCTCATACCAGTCGAGCCCAACAGCCCCAAAGGTGGCGCCGGACCCAGCAACAGCGCCTGCATCGAGGTGCCGCGCGGAAGGTGATCGAGGCGTTGGAGCCGCATCTGGAACCCGA
>JAHDYP010000228.1:0-5701 GCA_023383055.1 Verrucomicrobiota bacterium
GAGAGCGTGTGTATCACAAACCATTGGCTTCGCATGATCTCGTTCTTTCGGAGCCCTACAACATCTGCCGAATCACGGCCGATACCACCAGATCCACACCCACCGTGAAGATCGCCATCAACGCCGTCGCCACAAACACCACCACGGTCGATCCCTTCAGCTCCACGATCGAGGGCCAGGTGCACTTCTTCAACTCTTCCCGCGTCTCAACCACGTAGCCCGACAGCCGCGCCAAGTGCCCCTTTCGCCATGTGTACGCGAAAAGTCCACCCACCACCACCACCCAAATTGCCAATATAACGTAGTCGTTCACACTTTTCCTGTCCTGGCGGAGGGGGAGGGATTCGAACCCCCGACCCCGAGTTCATCGGGATAACGGTTTTCAAGACCGTCGCAATCAACCACTCTGCCACCCCTCCGAATCCCGGGTTGGCAGGGCGGGAGGGACTCGAACCCCCAACCGACGGTTTTGGAGACCGCTACTCTACCAATTGAGCTACCGCCCTATGCTCGAACCCAGCCCCGCGCGTCGCCCGCAACCGAAACAAACAGGTGCGGGCATACCTTCCCGCACCCCGGAGACGGCCGGCTTCAATCTTATACCACCACTTCCGCGACACGCCCGGCCCCGATCGTCCGGCCACCTTCCCGAATCGCAAAACGTTGTCCTTTCTCCATCGCCACCGGCGCGATCAACTCGATGTCCGCGGAGACGTTGTCACCCGGCATCACCATCTCCACCCCTTCGGGAAGATGCACCGTGCCGGTCACGTCCGTCGTGCGGAAATAAAACTGCGGCCGGTAATTGGTGAAGAAAGGCGTGTGCCGCCCACCCTCATCCTTCGAAAGCACATACACTTCCGCCTTGAACTTCGTGTGCGGCGTGATCGAGCCCGGCTTGGCCAACACCTGCCCCCGCTCCACCTCCTCTTTCTTCGTCCCCCGCAGCAGCACCCCCACGTTGTCACCCGCCGTCGCCTTGTCCAGCAACTTCCGGAACATCTCGATGTCCGTCGCCACGGTCTTCTTCGTGTCGCGCAGCCCCACAATCTCCACGTCCTGCATCCGGTTCAACTCACCACGCTCAACCCGACCCGTCACCACGGTGCCGCGTCCCTCAATGTTGAACACGTCTTCAATGCACATCAGGAAGGGCTTGTCCACCTCGCGCGGCGGCAGCGGAATAAAGTCATCCACCGCGTCCAGCAACGCCTGAATCGACGCCTCGCCGTCCGCGTCGCCCGCCAGGGCCTTCTTCGCGCTCCCGCGCACCATCGGCGTCTTTTCTCCAGGAAAACTGTACTTGCTCAGCAAGTCCCTCAGCTCCATCTCCACCAGGTCCAGCAACTCCGGATCGTCCACCAGGTCGACCTTGTTCATGTAAACCACAATGGCCGGCACACCCACCTGCCGCGCCAGCAGCACATGCTCCCGCGTCTGTGGCATCGGACCTTCCGCCGCATCCACGACCAGGATCGCCCCGTCCATCTGCGCCGCACCCGTGATCATGTTCTTCACGTAATCCGCATGCCCGGGACAGTCCACGTGCGCGTAATGCCGCGCGTTGCTCTCGTACTCGGTATGCGACACCGCGATGGTCACCGTCTTCGTCTCGTCACGCACGGTGCCACCCTTGGTGATCTCCGCATACGAGATCGATTTGGCCATGTTCTTCTTCGACTGGACCGCCACAATCGCGGCGGTCAGCGTCGACTTGCCGTGATCAATATGGCCAATCGTGCCAATGTTCACGTGCGGTTTCGTCCGTTGAAACGTTTCTTTTGCCATTGCGCTTCCTGCTATGTTTTATGTTCTTGCGCTTGCCCGGCCAAAACCCGGCAACCGCGGATAACTCAAATCTGGAGCCCATGATCAGGCTCGAACTGATGACCTCATCCTTACCAAGGATGTGCTCTGCCAACTGAGCTACATGGGCAACCAAACCCAATCGTGCCGCCACCGTAAAAAACGACAAATCACCATTGGTCCCAGTTGTCTCATTGATAAAAACCGTAGGGACCAATGACAAAGAAACTTTTTACGGTTCAATGACTGGTCGGACGATAGGTGACCCCTTAATTGGTGTCAACGGCTTTTTCCACGACTCTTCGCCAGTGATCGGCTTCGAGGTCGCTCACAACGCAAACACCTGATGAACAATCGATTGTCGCCACAATGAACCCGATTATCCGCCAGCTTCCGCCTGCATCTCACCCGCCAAACCACCCAACCTGTCACCCCGCCGCCGCATGCCCCAACCCCGTATCCTCTCATCCCTCCGCAGCCTCGTCTGGCTTCTCTCCCGAGTTTCGGTCGAATGCCCTGGCGTTGCGAAAGTGCAACTTCGCCGCACGCCGGAGCGCTCCCACTCCGTGCCGCTCCACCAGCCGCACCGCCGCCTCATTCGCCGTGGCACCCGCGCCCTTCGGCAGCTCCAGCTCCAACTCCCGTCCCAAAGCAGCCAGGCGCCGCACAAACTCATGACGCGCAACGATCGACGCCGCCGCCACCGCCAGGTCCGATTCCGCCTTGTGCCTTTGCACCAGTTCGATCTGTCGACCGAGCTCCATCAAGGCCCTTTCCACCGTCCGTTTGCTGGCCGCGAACTGGTCGCTGACGGCTCGAACCGGAGGCGGCTTCATCGTTGGCATCCGCCGCAACAGATTCTCCAGCACTCGGGCGTGGCCCCAGGCCAGTATCGAATTCACGTTGCGCAGGCTCAAATGCAACCGATTGTAAGCCTCATTCCCGATCGCCACCACCTCCACCGCCGCCCCGGGTGTCGCCCGAATCAGCTCCGCCAATTCCTTGATCCGGCGGTCACTCCCGATCGCCTTCGAGTCACGCACGCCAGCCTCAGTCCACTTCGCAACAATGCCCGCGTTGACGTAAACCCCCGCGACACAGAGCGGCCCGAAGAAGTCCCCCTTGCCGCTCTCGTCGATCCCAATCCGCGGCAGGAGCAGGTCGGGATTCAAGACCGATTCGTAACCCACCACCGCTCGCCTCAGGATCTGCGGCTCCAGCACAAACTCCACAAACTCCTGCGTGCCCCGGCCCTGGACCACGAGCTTGCCGCTGGCGTAATAGACCACGTTGGTCCGGTCGCGCTCGGCCGCGAATCGCGCGTGCGGCACGGTCCGAAACGCAAAGTCATGGCCGCGCAGATGCCTCTCGAGCCGGTCCGCTTCCGCCTCGCTCAGCACCGCGGTGTATGAGGTCATTGGTTTCACCAACCGGCGCCATGTTACGGACGGGCGTCGCTCCCCGCAATGGATCATATTTGCTGGTTGCCACCGCGGCCCCCTGGCTACCCTGCCCCCCGCCGATGAACCTCCGGATCTCCAAACTCCTCCGTTGCCCGCAATGACCCCGAACCCTCCGGACGCGACCGACCTGGTCTCGCGCACTCTGGATGCGCTCACCCCGCGTTTGCTCGGATGGTACGCCCGAAACGCCCGCAATCTGCCCTGGCGTCGCACCCGTGATCCTTATGCCATCTGGATCTCCGAAATCATGCTGCAGCAGACCCAGGTCAAAACCGTCGTGCCCTACTACCAGGCCTGGATGCGCCAGTTCCCCACCGTCGACGATCTGGCCGAGGCGCCTCCCGCACGGGTGCTGAAACTCTGGGCCGGCCTCGGCTATTA
Organism: Verrucomicrobiota bacterium; assembly: GCA_023383055.1. GTDB lineage: Bacteria > Verrucomicrobiota > Verrucomicrobiia > Limisphaerales > JAHDYP01 > JAHDYP01. The sequence goes on from JAHDYP010000228.1 coordinate 3,651, forward strand.
CCAGCGCGCCCGCAGCCTGCATTCAGCCGCGCGATTCATCCGCTCCCGCCTGCGGGGCAGCTTCCCCGACAACCTCCCGGGCGTGCTTGCCCTGCCTGGCGTGGGCCGGTACACCGCCGGCGCGATCTGTAGCATCGCCTACAACCAACCCACCCCGATCCTCGATGGCAACATCATGCGCGTACTCACCCGGCTATTCGCCATCCCTGGCGATCCCAGGGCCAAACCCGTGAACGATCGCCTCTGGCTTATCGCCGAATGCTGGGTCCGAATCGCCGCCTCGCTCCGCATCGGCCGATCACGCCTCTGCGCCTCCCTGAACCAGGCCTTGATGGAACTCGGCGCATTAATCTGCACCCCCAGGAACCCTCGCTGCTCCGATTGCCCCCTCCAGCCAGACTGCCAGGCCGCGCGCACCGGTCACCCCGCCTCCTTTCCCCAAACCGCGCCCCGCCCCACCGCAAGCGCCCGCAGCTTCACCGTCTTCGTCGTCCGTCACAACTCCGACTTCCTGGTCCAACGCCAGCCCCGGACTGCCTGGAACGCCGGCCTGTGGGGGTTCCCCTCCCTCGAACACGGTCCGAAACCGCCCGCACCGGCGGAGTTGTTCCGCCGTTGCTTCAAGTCAAGCGCCGCCAGGCTCGAACCACTCGGCCAGATACGTCATTCGATCACGCGCTATCGCCTGCTGCTAACCGTGTATGGTGCGGTCGTTGAATCGCGGCCCCGCGCCCGGAAAGACCACGAACGCTGGTGCAACCCCGATGCCCTGCAAAAACTCGCCTTCTCCGCCGCGCACCGGAAGATCCTGCGCCTGGCCCGGATTCTCCCTGAGCAAACGGATTTCCGTAAAGCGATCCGCAAGTCATGAAAACCCAGGCTCACCACTCGCGCACACGATAAAACCGCAGCGGGCCCCTGGCCGCGGAATCGGCCCATCGGAGCTCGACTCCTCCGCTGCGGGCCAACGGAAGCGCGGTCCAGCGAACGAGGTCCAGTGAATCGGTGTACTCAACCGAGTAGACGCCGCCGCGAGAGGGAGTGAACCGGAGAGTGAACTCACCGGCATTCCACGCGGCATCCCTCAAGGGCAGGCTTGCGGACGGAGGTCCGTCGCCGAGCCGGGCCACGGCGTAACCGTCGAACGCGGTTATCGCCGAGACGTTCTTCAACCGCGGCAGCAAGGCGGATTGCCCGGCAAGCGCCTGACCCCAGCCGATGACTTTGCCGTCGGACTGCAGCGCCAGACTCGTGCAGCCATCAGCGATCACTGACCGCACCGCTCCGAGTTCCGCCGGCACGTCGGACTGGCCGCATGAGTTCTCGCCCCAAGCCACGACCTGGCCACTGCGGGTCAGGGCAAGCACGTGGCGTCCGCTACTGGCCATTGACACCACCTCCCCGAGATTCGGGGGGACGGCTCCCTGGCCATCCGCGTTGTCCCCCCAGGCCACCAGGGTGCCATCCTTGCGAAGCGCGAGGCTCAGGTCTCCCGCCGCCAGCACCTTCACCACGCCGGCCAGACGAATGGGAACCTCGATTTGGCCCCACTCATTGTTGCCCCAGGCAGCAACGGTTCCATCCGCCATCAGAGCCAGGGCGTGACGCGAGCCGATCGAAATCGCGTCCACTTGCCCCAACCCCTGGGGCACGCCCGCCAACTCGTGGTAGAGGTCACCCCAGACCACGACCCCGCCGGTGGCGGTCACCGCAAAGTTCACAGCATCACGAACGGCAATCGCGGTTACCCCGGCCAGACCCGGGGGCAAATCGGTCTCGCCAGCGTAATTGTCACCCCAAGCCACCAGGGTGCCGTCCTCGCGAAGCGCAACGTAATGGGCCACGCCCGCCGCAACATCGACCACCCGATCCAGCCCTGCTGGAACCACCGCGCTTGCTCCCCAGATCACCAGCGTGCCATCGGCCTTGAGCGCCAGCACCTGACGATGGGTCTGGAAAATCCGGGTGACCCCAGTCAATCCCGCAGGCACGTTCGTCCGACCCATGGCGTTGTCGCCCCAGGCGACGACTTGACCGACTCGCAGTCGGAC
>JAHDYP010000228.1:5711-9693 GCA_023383055.1 Verrucomicrobiota bacterium
GGCAGGGCTGCTCAGCGTGCCGTATGCATTACCGATCCCCACCGTATAGAAACCGGCTTGGTGTGCCTGAACATGATCAAGCTGAAGCACGCTGTCGGTGGCCCCGGCAAGATCCGTCCCGTCGAACTGCCACTGGTAGCTCAGCGGCCCGGCCCCCGTCGCCGCAACCTGGAATCGTGCCGTGCCGCCCTGGAACGTGGATTGATCCGGCGACAGCGCCGTCAGGAACGCGGGGATCACCTCGACGCGGGTGCCGGCGTTGGTGATCGAACCCAGGGGATTACTTACTACCACGGAATAATCACCGGCTTGGTCAGGCTGGACGTTGGTCAGGGCGAGCGTGGCCCGAGTTGCGCCCACGATTTGCATCCCGTTAAACCGCCACTGGTAGCTGAGCGGCTGCCCGCCGGTGGCGGCGGCATGCAGGTAACCCGTGCGGCCCGGGACCACCGCGCAATAGGGGAGCAGGCTCGTCATCACGGGCGGGCCAGCCCCGCCAAGCGCCAGACTGTGATCGGAGCCGGCGGCGATGGCGGCAATGTGAGTCAGCCCCTCCGGAAGCTGCAGTATCGACTGAGGCGAAGGCAACCACCCGCCATCAAAGGTCCGCGCCCCCCACGTTGCGGGCACTCCATCCTCCTGCAGCGCCAGGAAATGGCCGGTGCCAGCCGCCACCGCCACCAGGTTCGAAAGCTCCGCCGGGGCGGCAACCACGCCGCCGTATCCGGAGCTTCCCCAGACCTGGGCAGTGCCGTCGGGTCGTATGGCGACGTGTTGCGACCCGCGGCTCGAAATGGCCACGGCTTGGGTCGGCGGCAAATTCGTCCAACGCGACCCGCCCGCACCGGGGGCCGGGATCACAGCCTCACTGGTCGTCCAGGTGACAATGGTTCCATCGCTTCTCAACGCGAGGCTCGATCCGCTCCCTGCGGCAATGGCCACCACCCCGGAAAGGAAAGCCGGGGGATTGGCTTTGCCAAACCGGTTGTCGCCCCACCCGACCACGGTCCCATCGGCACGCAACGCCAGGGAATGGAAACTCCCCGCGGCGACCGCCACCACCTGGTCCAGGAACGGGGGCACATTCGTCTGGCCGTAACGATTGTCACCCCAAGCCGTCACCCGGCCGTCGGCGCGCAAAGCGACGCTGTGCCAGGCACCACCCGCCACCGCGATGGCGTTGGTCAGATCCACCGGGATCCGTGTCTGACCATAACGGTCATCTCCCCAGGCTACCACCGTCCCGTCCGCTTTGACCGCCAGGCCATGGGCGTCGCCACTGCCAAGCGCAACCGCGTCGTGCAATCCGGCCGGGACCTCAAGCTGACCGAGGGCGTTGGTTCCCCAGGCCATCACCAGCGTGAGCGACAACGTGGCCGTGACGCTGCGGACGCTGCCCAGGGCATTGCGCACTTCGACCTCATAGTCTCCGGCGGCATCCGGCTGCACCTGGGTCAGGAGCAGGCTGCTATTGGTGGCGCCTGGAAGCGCCAGCCCGTTCAAGTTCCATTGATACGACAAAGGCAAAGCACTGCTCGCTGTCACGCGGAACGTCGCCGTCGCTCCCGGCAAGAGCTGCTGGCTGTGGGGTTGCTCGACGATCAAGAGCGGCGGCACCGCCAACTCGACCGTGTTGGTGGCCCTGCCGAGGCCGTTGCTCACCACCACGGAATACCGGCCTTCATCCGCGAAAGTGACCGCAGGTAGCGTGAGCAACAGGTCGTTTGCACCCGGAAGGTCTTCGCCGTTCAACCGCCACTGGTAACTCATAGGCGGCTCGCCCACCGCGACACATCGCAGCCACGCCGTCATACCGTAAGGCGTCGCCCGCCGAGGCAACGGCGCCCCCACATAGGGCGCGCCCGCGCCCGCAAGCGCGACGCTGAAACCGTCGCCGGCCGCAACGTCGGCCACGTTGGCCAGACCGGCGGGGATCGAGGTTTCGCCGTAGGCATTCCCGCCCCACGCGATTGGGGTCCCGTCGGCTTGCAGGGCCAAGTGATGGGTGCCGCTCGTATCCAACCGCAACACCGTTGAGAGATTGACGGGCACGTTGGTCATGCTCGCCGGGCTGCCCCAGGCCACCACGCGGCCATCGGCGGTCAGCGCCGCGCTCGAATCACTGCCGGCTGCGATGGCCACCGCGTTCGTCAAGTCGGGCGGCACATTGGTTTGATACCGGTTGTTTCCCCATACCACAACCGTACCGTCCGCCCGCAACGCCAAGGCCGCGCTGTCGGCGGCCGCGATGCTCACCACGTTGCGCAGATCGGGGGGCGGGTCCGCAAGCGCGCCGGTTCCACCCCAGCTCACCACGGTGCCGTCGGATTTCAGCGCCAGGCTGTGATCCCAACCGGCCGCAACCAGGACCACGTCAGCCAGACCGACGGGCACGTTGGTTTGACCGGTGGTATTGACTCCCCAGGCCACCACCGTTCCGTCGTCGCGCAAAGCCAGATCATGCCTCACCCCGGCGGCGACGGCGGCCACACGGTCCAACCCCGCGGGTACCCATTGCTGGGTGTAAACCGTGTCGCCCCAGGTCAAGACCCGGCCGTCGGCCTGCAGCGCCAGGCTGTGCCCGTGATTGGCGGCGACGGCAACCAGATCCCGTGAGATCGACGGCACGTTGGTTTGTCCCCAGATGTTGTCCCCCCAGGCCGCCACCTGCGTCACGCTCAGGGTCGCGTCCGCGCTGCGGCTCGAACCGAAATCGTTGGCCACCGTAACCGCATAAAAGCCGGTCTGCGAAAAGCGCACGTCGCTGACCGTCAGCGTGGGTCCGGTCGCGCCGGGCCGATCCTCGCCATTGAAATGCCACTGATACGTCAGCGGCAATGAACTGGCAGCTTCCACGCTCAACGTCACCGCGCTTCCCCAAAACACGGTCTGGCTCCGGGGATGCGACACGATGAGCAACGGCACCGCCTCCAAAAACGCCGCGGAGCTGTAAGCGATCCCATACGCGTTGCGGACCTCGAGCGTATACCACCCCGCCTGTTCAGACCGCACTTCGGGCAGCATCAGCACGGCGTTGGTTTCGCCCGGTAAAACCACGCCGTTGAACTGCCACTGATAGCTCAACGGCGGCGCGCCAGAAACCGAAACGCGAAAGTGAACCGGCAATCCCAACACCGCCACGCGATCGACCAGCGGCGAAATCACGGCCGGCGCTCGGTTGCCTCGCAATGCCACTCCATAAGTGCCGCCGGCGGCAACCGCCCCGACATTCGTCAAGCCCGCCGGCACCTCGGTCTGGCCGGCGTAGTTGGCGCCCCAGGCCGCAACCGTGCCGTCTGCCTTGAGCGCCAGGCTGAATTCGTGGCCGGCGGCAATCGCGATGACGTTGCCCAGGCCGGGGGGCACATCCCTCTGGCCGTACGTGTTGTCGCCCCACGCCACGACCGAGCCCGTGACGGTGAGAGCCAGGCTGTGGTTGCCCCCCGCGGCGATAGTCACGACATTCGTCAGATCGGCGGGCACCACGGTTTGGCCCGCGGAGTTGTCGCCCCACGCCACGACCTGACCGTCAGCGCGCAAGGCCAACGCGTGATTGCCCCCAACAGCGATGGCCACAGCTGGGGGCAGATTGGGAGGCACTTGAAACGGGCCAAAGCCCGTGCCGCCCCAACCCACCAGGGATCCGTCCGCCCGAAGTGCGAGGCTGGACAATCCACCCGCCGCGATCGCCACGACACCCGACAGACCCGCCGGCACGTCGGTCTGCCCGTACCCGTTATCTCCCCAGGCTGCAACCGTACCGTCGGACCGCAAAGCCAGGCCGTGCGCGCCACCCGCCGCAACGGCCGTCACATTCCACAAGCCCGGCGGCACGTTGGTCTCGCCCATGTAACCAGGGCCCCAGGCCACCACGGTGCCGCTCGCTCGCAGCCCCAGGCAAAAGGTCTCGCCCCCAGCCAGCGCCACCACGTCCATCGCCTCCGGCGAGAGCTCACCCAAGCCGCAGCAGTCGTTGCCCCAA
>JAHDYP010000229.1 GCA_023383055.1 Verrucomicrobiota bacterium
TTGCAGTTCGGCGGGCGGCCCGCCGGGCGCGAGCAGGTCGGCCTGCAGGAAGCGCGCGCGGTGCACTCCGCAGAAACAGCCGCCAATCTCACCCGGGCTGCGCGCGAGCCGGAAATCGTCGTCCAGAAAGCACTGCGAGAACCCTTGTCCGCGCAGATGTCGAAGCGCCGCTTGATTCTCCTCGGTCGCGGGTGGGTGCAGCGAAGTCCCGGCGAAGACTGTGCCGTCGGGCCGTTGTCCGGTCTGCCAGTGTTCGGGCGGCGTGAGCGGGAAGCCGCCGTCGGTGGCACCGAGCGAATCGCCCGGATGACCCAGTGGCACCGTGATGAGTTGAGCTTCGAGGCCCGCCCGTTCAAGTCGCAACCGGGCACGACGGAGCAAAGCATCGTCATAGGGACGATGGCCGTAAAAGAAACCCGCCAGCCATACGGTGCGCACTCCCGCGCGGGCGACCGTGTCCACCAATTCGGGGTCACCCTCCACCACGAGGGGTGACAGACACAGGTGGAACGAACGCGTCGGCCGCCGCGGCGCGGCAAGCGCACGAATGCTCGGTGCCGAAACCGCGGCCATCCCCATGCACCCTAGCCAGGCGCGGCGAGACCAGTGTCGTTGGATGAGGTTGCGCATGCGACATTCTGGCATGGCGTGAAGCCGCTGGAAACCCAAAGCATGGCGACGGAATTCAGCGTCCGCGGAGGCTAGCGGACGGAGGCGCGGTAGAGGGCGCAGCCTGCCGGTTCCGGAACCAAGTAGACCGCGGGCTCTCCCGCGCAGGGCTGATCATCCCAGCCGGGGATAACCGTCCAGGTCTGTCCGCCGTCGGTCGATCGCCACAGGGTAATGCCTTCTGCCTCCGTTGTGGAACAACGCACGGTGATGGAGTGAGTCAGGCGATCGAACGCGATATCCAGCCGCGGCGCGGGCGGTGGCAGGGGCAGTTCGCTGACCAGGCTTACTTCGGTCTCGATCTGGTAAAGGTCACTCGATCCATCGAACGTCCGCAGCGCCACCGCCACGCCGGTGCCGGCGTCAAAGGTGGTTTCGCTCCAGAAGACACTGCCGGACAACCGGAATGTCACGCCCGGCCGCCCGTTCCCGAGCTGTCCAACCCAGGCGACGTCGACCCTGGCTCCGGTGACATCGTCCGTATCGATCATCTGACCAGCTTGTGCGGCGGCCAGGGCCGCGATGGGCAGGCACAGCCCGGAAAGATGCCGCACCCCCGTCAGCAACGTGGTGGTCTCCACCGTCGGCGGGTTTCCTGCCCCTCCCAACGTCACGGTCTGATCATACAGGCACCATTGCCCGGTGCGCCCGGTAATTTGGACTTCAGCCGACAGCGGCAACGAAAATTGTCCGCTTCCGAAGACGGTCGCGGTGTGGGATCCCTCGTAGCGCAGGCGCTGGCCGGGAACGACCCAGGCCGGGAGGGTGCCTCCGACCCAAGGCAGTTGAAGCTGGCGGGTGCCGGAGAAATAGGCTTGGGTCGCCAGCGTATTGTCGCCCTCTTTGACCGTGCCCGATTTGTAGATCAGGTAGCCGGTCTGGAGATCATAGGAAAGGGCGTGGCGGGCATTCTCGGTTTCGCGTTGGATCCGCAAGACGCTGTAAGTGTGCGTGCCGACGCGCTGGGGCATACGCAGAATGGTGAGCCCGGGTTCGCTGGCGTCCTGGACGTTGGCCAGGACCAGGGGATGAATCCACCAGTCGCCACCGCCCGCGTGGCAGACCAATGCCGCGGTCCCACCAGCGATGGGAACCAGCGGCCCGGTATACAGGTGGAACTGCCACGCGCTTACACTCAACCCCGCCAGTTGCGGCGTGAGCCCCACGACATCGACCTGCGTGAATCCATGACCGGAGGCACTCGGCGTCACCAATCCGTTTTCATCCGGCCATATCGTCAGAAACGAAGGTGGAACGCTCGCCACGGAGCTGTAATAACTGAGCCGCAATCCCTCGGTGATCGAGGCCGGCGCCGGAAGCGTCTTGAGCTCAGGCAGGATGTCGCTGATATCCTGCGCCACCGTGACGCGCACCGCGGCGATTAATGCCAATCCGGCAAGCGCGATCCGTCCGCCACGCTGGATGCGGACCGCCTTCCGCAGGGAAGACTTCATAGCACCCTTCTCCCAGGCCTTCCGACACGCGGGTCATGAGCCGAATCGAAGCGAGTCGACGGTTCCTGGGGTTTTTACCTCCACGAGATTACGCTCGCTGGCGGAGCCGGCAAGGCCGAAGTCGAAGCCCCGCGCCAAACGGCTGCGATTGAACGTGGGTGAGGACGGTTCCACCCCCGTTGTAGTGGCTGCGGTGAGTTCCAGTGATTTGCGCCACGTTAACCCGACGCGCCGGCGCTGGAAGCCGCGCGACCCGACCGCGCGCGTTTCAACGTCTGCAACAGAATCCGGCCTGGGCCGGTCAACTGCGTCATGAACAAACCCTCTCCCGAAAACAATACGCGCCGCACGCCGCCCGTCGCCCGGATGCTGTAGTCCACCGCGTCGGCAAACGCCGCGAGATTGCCGGTGCTGACGACGGTCGATTCACCCCGCGCGAGATTCTGTTCGATGAAATCGCCCGCCCCATGCACCAACACGGTTCCCTGGCCGGATATCTTTTGCAGGAACAGCCCCGCTCCGCCGAAGAGCGCCGCGCCGGCACGCCGGGCGATGGTCACGTCGATTTTGATTTGCGGGCCGAACGCGGCGACGAATGCGCCTCGGGTCGTGACCACGGCGCCATCCCGGGCCAGATCCCAGGCGATGATCTTGCCGGGTTGGTTGGAGCTCAGCATGACTTTTTGTCCCTCGCGATCTCCCTGGATGTAGGTCAGGGCGAGCCCTTCGCCGGACATCATCCGGCGAACAGTGCCGCTCAGTCCGCCGGGCACCTTCAACGTCCATCGGACATCGGGATCGAGCGCCATCAACGCGCCTTTACTCGCCCAGCAATCCGCGCCGGGGCTTAAAGTGAGTTGAACGGTCTGTGCCAGCGTTCCTTCAATGGTGTATTGCATAGGGCGTGGTGGTTGGCTTGGGTGAGCATAAGGTGGTTCCTTTGCTTGCCAAACCAAATTCTTACCAGCTGGTTGGCAGTGCGACGCCGGCGGGCTGTTCTTTGGCTCCGATTCCGGTGAATAGCCTGCACTTGGGCTTCGACTTTACGGTGAATGTGGACCATGTTCCAACGCATCTTCCTATGAGTGTCGGCAGAGGTAACGGTCGGGTCTTGCTAAACCTGCTTGCCAGCCGTGGTGACCAAAACGGGGTGGCCCATGCGATCGACCAACATGCCGACATGGTTTATGCCACTTGCCGGCGGATCCTGGGGAATGACGCTGAAGCTGCCGATGTCGCACAGGAGACCTTCTTTCATTTCCTGAAGAATTCTCAGCGGATCCGTGGTTCGGTTGCCGCCTGGCTGCATTGTGTAGCCACTGGCCGGTCGATTGATTTCCTCCGCCAGAGCACGGCGCGTCGGCGGCGTGAGAGCGTCTATGCAGCCGACGTTCAGCCGACCGAGCCCGACGAATGGCGGGAACTCGAACCGCTGGTGGACGAAGCCCTGGAAGCATTGCCCGCCGCGACCCGCGAACTGCTCATCGAGCACTACCTCGATCGGCGGAGCATGGTTCAGATAGGCCAAAAGCACGGCATTTCGCAGCCAACCGTCTCACGACGCATCGCCTCCGCGCTCGAAGACCTCCGGACGTTGCTGCGGAACAAAGGGGTGCTGATGGGAACGGCTACCTTGGGAACTTTGCTGGCGAGCTCGGCTCAGGCCGCGCCCGCGACGATGTTGCAGACATTGGGTAAAATGGCCCTCGCCGAGGCAGCCACCCATGGGGCCGGAGCGGCCGCCGCCGGATCCACGTTGTTCGGTGGCGGCGCGAAGGTGGCCACGGCGGTTGTTACCTCGGTGCTTTTGGTGGGAGTTGGTTCCCAGGTTCTGCGTCCGGGTCGAAGCATGGAACCGGCTCCAGCCGTTGCGCCCGCCGCCAGCGTGTCATTTGGGTTTTACACCAACACCTCCTGGACCATCGGGCCGGATGGCCGGCCCCTGGTCGTCGAAAGCAGCGGAACCAATTTCGTCATCACCAATTACGGCACCTCGATTACGCCGCCCACCGACGCAACTTTACCATGAAGAGAATCCAAGTCCTCAGGAGGAACGCAAACGAAGCAACCACCCACGCCCGCTCCGACATGGAGCCCCGCCGTTCGCGCCAGACCGGTTGGGCGGTCTCAGTGCTACTCGCTGCTCTGGTCTGTATCGGTTCGTTGGAAGCACAATCGTCGCTGACCGTGCACCTCGCCCCACCGGAGGCGGTGGCGGTCGGTGCCGCCTGGAGATTGCTGGGCGAATCCACCTGGCGAGACAGCGGTGTTGCTTACGGCGATCTGCCGTTTGGTCAGCATTTCCTCGAGTTCAAGCCAGTGGATGGCTGGATGGCCCCGGTGAGTGATCGGCCGGTCCTGATCGCGGAAGGACTCGTTACGGGGGTGGGTTCTCCATCTTATCGTCTGATTCCTCGCTACCCGATTGTCGTGACCACAACGGGCGGTGGTTTCGTCGAGGAGGAGGCCTGGTCGCCAGCGGGGTTCAGTGCCTTGCATCCATTTGGCGACAATTCCCCGTCCGGGCTGAACCGAGCCTGGGAACGAGCCCGCCGGGAACAGCCCCGGCCCATGACCATGCCGTTTGAAAACTTCGGCTGGCGGGTGCGCATGCGGGCGATGGCCTTTCCTGGCTACCAGTTCGCCGGTTGGAGCGGTGATTTCACGGGCACCCGAAATCCGACGACGTTCATCGTCCATGAACCCCGTCGAATTGTGGCGCATTTCGTTCCGACAGGGATGGCCGTTTCGGCCACCCACCAGGCCGAGTCCTGCGCATCGCCCGGAACCGCCACGATCCATGCCCAGTTCAGCTATCCGCCCGGAGAGCAACTGGAACAACTCGAGTGGAAACCGGCACTGCCGACGGGCTGGACACTTTTGACTGCCGTGGGCCTGGGCGGCCCGCGCGTGGAAGGCGACGCCTTAGTCTTCGAGGGGCCGTTGGGCCACAACCCGGTGCAATTCAATTTGCGCGTGGCTGTCCCCTCGGGCGAAATCGGTCTGAAGACCATCGCAGGAGAAGCCATCTACTCACTGAAGGGGGAAGCGCAGTCGGCGGTCCAAACGATCGACGCACGGGCATTGACCGTTCAACCTTCGACTGCCGCGCGCCTCGAGCTCGCTCTCGATTCTGCAGCCGGACACCCGCGACTGCGGGTGGAGGGTGTCGTCGGCAAAACGTATTCGATCGAGCAAACAATCGCGCTGTGGCCACCGAGTGGTCCGCCTCAACTATGGGCGTTCCTGGGCGACATCACCCTGACCAACACGTCCGAGATCTTCATCGACCCATTCCCGCTGGCCACAGTTGGTGGCATCTATTACCGCGCCAGCATTGTCGAATAATGCGCCTGACAACAGTGCACTCCCCGAGCTTAGTGCCGTGCGCGCGCCGCGGCCGCTGCCGTGGGCATGGATGGAACCGCGGGTCTGCGCCTTGGCAACGGAATGCTCACGAGCAAGAAGGCACACCACCACGTCAGTGCCTTTCTTGCGACTCAAGACGGCGGGTTCCTGACTCCTGAGTTCGCTCGTTGGGCAGGGTCACGACCAGCGCCGTGCCGAAATCGCCATCTAATGGAACCCCAATTATTTATCCAGGTCCGACCCCGATGTCCTGATGTGCAGCTCGTGGCTTCGCGCCGGGTCCAATTCGAGCGCCCTTGAGTCGGAGTCGCCGGTCCAGGACGCTCGGTGAACCACGATTTTCGTGCAGGATGGATCCGACAGTGGTTCGATGCGCAAGTCCGCCGCCCGACCGTCCGCAGACACCTGCAAGTTCAGGGTCATCGGACCGAAGGGCGTGGCCACCCGATCGAGACGTGTCAACGCGCCCGGCGCCACCCAGTCGGCGGGCAACCCCTCGAACAGGTGCAGTTCGCGGCCGCGATCCAGCGCGAGCAGATGGACGGCGAGCCGGATGAACTCGGCGCTGGCCCAGTTGTGCGGCATGTCGCCGACTTTACGGAAAGGTTCGCCCCGCAGCGATTGTTCCTCGCGCCAGACCAGCGTCGGCGCGGCGTGGTTGGCGAATGCGATCAGCGCGCGCGCGGCCTTATCCCCGTGCCCCTGCCAGAGCCAGGCATGACCGTAGAACGAGGCGAAGTAATTCCAGAGCCCGGTGGCGTCCCATCCCGTCCCATAAACCATGCCTTCGCGTTCCGTGGCCTCGAGCATGGCCAGCGTTCCGGTCACCAGCGGATCGTCCGGGGCGAAGATCTGCCCCGGATAGACCGCGTGACAGAAGGCCCATTGCCCCCGCTGCGGCAAATCCTGGCCGTCCATGCGGATCGGCAGATAAGGATGACCCTGCGGATCGGTGTTGAGGTCGCGTTGGGCGGCGCGGCGGAATGCGGCCATGAAATCATCGTACTCGCGCTGCCAGCGTGCGGCTGTGTCCACCTTCCCCAGCCATTGCGCCGCCTGGACGAAAGCGCGCAAGCCGGCCAGGTTCCAGTAGGGGTTGGTGTATTCCTCGATCACCCCGCCAATGCCGCCATCGGGGAAGCCGGCGGGCAGGAGCCCGTCGTCGAGCCGCGAATCGTTGGTGAGCGTTTGTTGCCGCAGGGTCCGGATGTGTTCCGCGATGCGCTCGAGCCGCGGCCAGAGCGATTCGAGCCAGGCCGGATCCTGGGTGAGTTGGGCATGACGCACGCAGGTCCAGAGGACGATGCCGTTCTCCTTCGAGTAATCGCGCATGACCTGGATGCGCCCGTCCGGCTGTTGAAAGGTCAATTCGTAGGCCACGCCGCTGCGGGCTTCCTGGCCGGCACCCAGCAGGGTTGCCGCCTCCAGCAGAAACGCGCCATCAACGATCCACAGCCCGCGATAGCAGGTCGGCCCCACTTGAAATGCCGGCAGCCCCTGCTTGATCTCGCGCGCCTGCCAGATGTTGCGTACCGCGCCATCCAACAACGCCTGCACATTCGGGTCCGGGACTTGCACCCGGCCATACGGCAAGGGCGCCTGTTCCCAGTAGGTCACGGCCCGTGCCCGGCAAGCCATCGCCTGTTCGAGGGTGACCGACTCGGACGCCCTCGAACCTCCGCCGCCGTAGCGCACGCAGAACGTGACACTCGCTCCCTCCGCGACCGTGATCGACTCGAGCTGCATGACTCGCCGTGCCGATTCCGCTCCCGCCACTCCCGTGATTCGCAATGACGCGCTGATGGTTTCATGATCGTTGACCCGCACCCGCTGGGTTTGGGGCTCGAACGCGAACGGCAACCGGGTGTCGACCACGAGGCGTGGCCGTACCGTGCGCGCGGTGGTGCCGGTATTCGTCACCCGCACGAGCATCACATCGTCACGCAGCGGGCCGCCCGGCGTGGTGGCATTCGCCCGTGCCAGCGCGACGCGGTTCAACTCCCCCTCGAGCAGCGCCTGGCTGTCGGGCTCCGTGTCTGGCGGGAAGACCCACAAACCGTTGAGGATCGTGTTCTGGTCCGAGGCCTGAGGGGCGGCTTCGACCTGGATCCAGAGTTGGCCGTCACCGTCCACGTCCCGCGCGTCAAACCAGAAGGCCGCCGCCACGTTCTGCCCGATGTCGTCGACGGTGTCGACCGTACGCGGTTCCGCGCCTTCGACTCTCAGGATTTGGATGCGGCGGCCGGGTTCCTTCCACCATCCCTCGCACAAGACCAGGGCGATGCGACGCCCGCCGCCGGGCGGCACCACGCACTCATGCCGAATCGCTCCACCCTGGTGAACCAGGATATGCCGCATCACCGGGTCCACCCCGGCGGGCGGCACGGCCCAATCCCGATTCACGCTACCGCCGTCCAACCGCCGCAGAACCGGCTGTTCCTGGTCGGCAGGCCGCGGATCGGTCACCGCGAAGGTCTCCTCCAGGATCTCCAACCCATCCGCCGCGCGCCAGGTCCGCACCATGGGAATACGCGGGGAGAGCAGTTCCTGCCTTTGCCAGACCGCATTCGCGGTCACTTCGACGCCAACGCGCGTGCCGAATTCACGCCCACCCTGGCCGTAGTGGTAAAGGAGTTCGCCCCCGCGATCGACCAGGGACTTGTGCGGATCATCGGGCAGACAGATGGCGGTTTGCCACTCGGGCGGGGCGAAGCGGAAATCCACGGCGGCCGGGGCCGACACCGCGGGCAGCAACGCGACCTGCGCCAGGAGGGCCGGCAGCAGGATTGCCATGCGAAGTCTCATGATCCACCGGCACCTGACCGTTGATAAACCCGCACATAATCGATCAGGAACTTCTGCGGAAAGATGGCGTCGTCAATTCCCTGTTGTCCGCCCCAGGCGCCACCGATCGCCAGGTTCAGAATCAAATACTGCGGCGCGTCAAACGGCCACGAATCCACCCCCGTGCCGTCGTTCTCCAGCGTGAAATACTTGCGATCGTCGACGAAGAACTCGAGCTTCTCCGGCGTCCACTCGACCGCATACCGATGAAACTGCTGCTCGGCGTCGGGCACTTTGAGCCGGGCGCCGCGGCCGTTCCCGCGCGCGTGATTGTAACCGCGGGTATGGACATTGGCGTGCACCACACCAGGATCGTGGCCGACGTATTCCATGATGTCGATTTCACCGCAGGCCGGCCAGCCCACCACGCTCATGTTGGTGCCCAGCGTCCAAATGGCGGGCCAGGTGCCGCGCCCCGACGGTAGCTTCGCCCGCACTTCAATCCGGCCATAGGTCCAGGCCGCCTGGCCGCGCGTGATCAGACTCGCCGACGTGTAGTCGGCATGCTCACGCCGCTGTTGCCACCGACGTTCCGGCGCATCCGCCTGGTACCGCGGGTTCGAATACTTTTCCTTGCGGGCCTCGACCACCAAATGCCCGCCCTCGACGCGCGCATTCTGGCTCCGTCCGGCGGTGTAATACTGGAGCTCGCGGTTGCGCACGAAGCCTTCCTCATAGGACCACTTGGTCGGATCGGGCAACCCGTCCTGGTCGAATTCATCCGACCAGACCAGGTTCCAATCCCCAGCCTGGGCAATCGAGGAAAGCGAGAAAACGAGCGCCGCGAGTGAGGTCAGGTGCATGCGCCCATGGCACCGCGCTGCTCAGTGGGTGTCAAGCCAGGAACCGGATGATAGCTGCCACAATGACGCCCTAGGCGCATGGCCTCGGCAGCCGTCACCCATGTTCGCCTGCCGCGAAGCGGAGCCGGCAAAACCGAGGTATCGACACCATGCCGACGCCGCCGTAGAGTGATACCCATGAGCGCACCAGACGCCACGACCCCGAAGGTCTGGCAGGAAGCCGAACTCGAGGCTCTGCCCGAAAACGGTTTCATCCATGAAGTCGTTGATGGAGAACTGGTCATGAGTCCAAAGAACACCTGGTACCACGGACGTATCTGCACGCGCTTGCTCTTTGCGCTGGAAACCTGCAACCGCGCTCATCGGCTTGGGGCGGTCCTCGACTCCAGCACCGGCTTCTGGATGTTCAACCGCAACTGCCGCGCGC